>JAIXYM010000159.1 GCA_027490255.1 Oxalobacteraceae bacterium
AACTCGCCGGGACAATCAGCAATGCGCAACAGCTTGGCCTTGCTAAAGACAGCCGGCGAACCATAGGCCAGCTGAAAATCCATCTTGCGACCAATCGTGATAACCAAGTCAGCTTCGCCCATCACTGCACCGCGCATCGCGCCGATGAACGAAGGATGTTCGTCGCCGACCAACCCCTTGCTCTCGCCGGTGTCGAGATATACAGCGCCCAGCTGGTCGAGCAGCGCATTGATCTCTTTTTTTGCACGTCGTGCACCGCGCCCGGTAATGACTAGCGGGCGTTTGGCCGACCATAGCAATTCGACCGCAGCATCGACTCGGGCTGCATCAGGTTGCAGTACCAGCGGTGCCTTGGGCTGAAAATGCTCCGCGAGTTGCACCGGGCCAGGCACAGTACCGCGTAAGGTATCGGTTGGAAAATCCAAATACACCGGCCCCGGATCACATCCCTCGCCCATCGCACGCGATACGGCCTCGTCAAGTTCTTGAAGCACCAGCGCAGGCTCACGCACGGTACGTGCATAACGTGTAATGGGTCGCACCATGTCCACATGCGGCATATCCTGCAGAGCACCTCGATTCTCTTGCGCCTGCGGCGGCACACCGGATAACACGAGCACCGAGGCGCGCGCCGTGTGGGCATTGGCGATGCCCGTCATTGCATTCGTCATGCCCGGACCGGCGGTCACCATGGCTACGCCCAGTTGACCCGTGAGCTCGCTATACGCGTGCGCCATATAAACTGCAGCGCGCTCATCTCGCACGTCGATAATGCGTATGCCTTCAGCATCACATTGCATCCACATCGGCATGATGTGACCACCACACAGCGCAAAAATACGATCCACACCGCGTGCTTTCAGAAAGCGGGCAATGACGCCAGCGGCCATGTCGGCATGGAGTTTGGGAGGTTGCATCATCTCTATTCCGTGATCAGTTCGCCATTGCTGGCTTGGTTTGCTTTTGCTGTTTTTTCAGGTGACGCAAGTCGATTACGCCGGCCTGCTGTCGTGGATCTGTACCTGGCGGGAAAATATGAATCTTCTGCACTTTTGCCGAAGTCCCCATGGGCAAACTGTCCACAAACAAGATCCAGCCCGGCGCCTTGAAATACGCCATACGCTCATAGCACCAATCGAACAGTGCTTGCGCAATGGCTTCTCGCTGCGATTCCTGCGCTACATCCTCAGGATTACGCGCCACTACGCAGGCCATGACTTCCTCTTCACGCACTTCATCGGGTGCGGCCAGAACCGCGACTTGTTTAACCAGATCATGAGCCGTCAAACAGGCTTCGATTTCGGCAGCAGCAATGTTCTCACCCGCGCGACGGATGATATTTTTCTTGCGATCCATGAAATAGAAAACACCCTGTGCATCGCGCATGACCGCATCGCCGGTATGAAACCACCCACCCTTCCAAGCGGTTTCAGTTGCCTCTTCATTTTTCAGGTACCCGGAGAAAAATCCCTTGCGCGGTGTTGCTGCGCTATGACGGATGACCAGCTCGCCGGGTTCGCCGGGTGGTACTTCATTGCCATGCTCATCGACTGCTCGCGCCTCTATCCACGGACTGACACGGCCGAAGGCGCGGGTGTGGATGGCGCGAGGCTCGTGATTGTCGGAGATCATGCGCCCCGTCTCGGTCATGGCCCACATCTCGACCAGTGGCAGACCAAAACGCTTTTCAAACACTTCATGCTGGCTAGGCTCAACACCGGCACACAGCGCAAAACGCAGGGTGTGCTGACGCTCTTCGTCGCAAGGCGCGAGCTTGAGCAGAATATTGGGAATCACACCTTGAAACTGCGCGACGGTCGCGCGCGTGGACACTACATCCTTCCACCAAGTGCTGGCATGAAAACGGTCGGGGAAAATAAGACAACCGCCCGCAATCAACATGCTTGGCAGCGAAATCGACAGACAATTCGCATGATGCAGCGGCAGAGGATTGTAGAGACGCTCGACACCTTCGGACATCGTCAACGCACCACCCAGCGTCAGATAATTCATGCCGAAGGTATGGAAATACTCGTTGGTGAGTACACAGCCCTTGGGTCGTCCAGTGGTGCCAGATGTGTATAGCAAAGCAGCTTCAGTTTGCGCGTTGGGCTCACCCGTTTGGACAGGTGTGGGCGCTGCCGGCAGCACGGCAGGAAAATCATCGAAAGGTACATAACGACACGCACCATGCAGATCGGACTCGACCGCTTGCAGGTCGGCAGCTCTGGACTGGACGCCTACCAATAGCACTGCCTCCGAGTGCTCGACCAGATAATGAATTTCATCGCGCCGGTAATCCGGGTTGACCGGAACCACCGATACACCGAGTGCATTGAGCGCAAGATAATGAAAAACAAATTCGGGTCGCTGCTCGAAAAGAATGGCTACCCGGTGTCCCAATCCGTAACCAGCCGCTTGATAGATCGCCTTTTTGGCTTCTACCTGCTGCGCTGTCTCGCGCCAGCTTACTTCCCAGCCCTGAGGATGGTAAGCGCGACCAGGCATCTCGGGCACAGCATACGCAGCACCATCCGGGAAACGCGCAACGGTGCGCTGCAGCGTCTGATAGAGCGTGCCGAAGTTATCTGCATGACTCATCAGCACGCACTCCTTGGCATAGTTCTCGCCACGACTTCGACAATAGCCAGCATTCCCACGCTGACCTCTGATGTAAGCGACACGGTCTTGATCGTCGCTCCTGTGCTGCACTTCATACTTCTCTCCTTTCGAAAGCGAGGCGCTCGTAGATTAATTTTTTGCGCGCCTATCTTCGGTTTTTTGACTACGACCACGGTGCTACTACTGCTCTCCCCCTGCTAATTCTTTTCGTTCGCGATCATGCCGCCCGCCCTCGTACTCAGATTGAGGTTTAGCGTCGACGATGCATGCGAGATGTGATGACGCGATAGCTGCTCGGCGCGTACTGCGTCACCGTCGACGATGGCGTCCAGTATCAGTTTGTGCTGCCCCCAGATATCAGCGGGCGTTTCACCGTGCAGCAGAACCTCACCCATCACACAGCGGAAGTAACTCCAGTGAGGCGAACACGTCTCGGCAATATGAACATTGCCCGATAATCGGTAAATAAAGAAATGGAAATTCATGTCAGCGTTGACCAGCTGCGCAATCGATTTGCTCTCGACGGCCGCCTCCCCAAGCTCGATATAGCGAGCGCCCTCGGCGCGGGCCAGTGCACTACCGCGCTCAGCTGCCTTGGCACTGGCCAGTCCGTCGAGCACACCGCGCACCTCGTAAAGATCGCGTACGCGCTGCGCATCTAGCGCCGAGACCATCAATCCCCTGCCGGGTGCCTGCGTCAGGATTCCCTGCGACCGCAAAAGCAGTAATGCCTGCTGCACCGGCTGTCTGGAAACGCCAAAGGCCTCGGCCAACTCTTCCTGCACGAGACGGGCATCCGGGCCGAACTTGCCGTCCATGATTTCGGACAAGATGGCCTCGTAAACCTGATCAACCAGACTGGGCTGGGGCGTAATAATTTGCATGTAAGCCGACTTTTGCTAATAAATTAACAGCTCTGCATTCTGAATTCAGAATGCAGAGACGATATCCGCACGTAGAATAGCTGTCAATCAAGTTTCCGACGAATTAAATACAAGCGCACTTCAATAAATTTCAAGCCAATACCCAATGGCAGGAAATTCCAGTTGGGGTTTAAAACCACCGACCGCTTGGCGTAAAATGCTGCACAGCAGCGAATGTCAGGCCCGAACTCTGGCCAGGCTCAATGAACCACCCTCTCGATAGATCAGAACCATGAGCAGTCTGAAAGAAAAACTGTATGAACATTTGCTGGGCGAGGTGTACTGCAAGCTCGGTGTCTCCCCACTTCACGGCATCGGCGTGTTTGCGCTGCGCGACATACCCAAAGGGACCAAGCCGCTCAACAGCATGGTGAGCAAAAAAGAAATCAAATTTTCGCGCGTCGAACTCAAGAAAGTCCCCAGTAGCGTGCGCAAGCACTTGGCGAGTTTCTGTTTGGTGGAAAAAGGTCGGGTTTTTGCGCCGGAAATCGGCATGAATGCGGTCAATCTCTCGATTTATCTGAACCACTCAAAGACGCCGAATTTGCGCTTCAATGAGAAAGATGTGCTGGAAGCAGTACGCGATATTGAGCGCAATGAAGAGCTGACGATCGATTACGACATCAGCTTTGGTGAAGAACACCTGTTCGGGGAAGATGACCCCAACTTCCGATCGAGCGGACCCGCTCGAAATCTCTGATCGCTTCAACGGTAGAGACGCATGATCGTCTCTCCCCGGCCATTCAAGAACTGCGTCGCCTGGCGATCAGGCGGCGCAGTTCTTGAGCTGGACAGGTTCGCCGTGGCGATAGATCTGATTCAATTCTTCAGGCTTGAAGTCGATTTTCAGCGGTGAAGTCGGATCCAGCGCCAGAGGATGGTCTGGATCGACCAGTGCCATCGCATAAATCGGCTCGTAGTCGGTCACGAACAAAGCTTTGTAGCCGTAGTCGTCCACAGGACCGAGGTTGTAATAGCGCAGGCCATTACGTCCAGCCCAACGGCAAGCCAACAAACACGCGTAGTTACCTGGTGAGCGCGTCTTGAAGTCGCGGTTCCACTGGCAAAAGCTGCCATAGAGCTGATTATATTTAGGCAGAATCACCGAAACATCCGTCAGCACCAACTCGCCCTCGGGCGAGTGCACGCGCAAGACCAGTACCTCGAGATTTTTTACATAATCGATAAATCCGACGACCTCTTCATCAGCGATATAGCATTTTTCGAAATGCGCACCGCCCATGTCGAACATATCGTCAACCGTCAGATCCTTGCCCTTGATGACCTCTTCGGTGTACTTGAAGCCCCGGTACTGCTTGTCGAACTCGCGGAATTTACGCGAGCGGCGCTCTTCGCACCAGAACTCGTCGGACGCCGTGTCCACCAGCCCGTACTTGTCATTGATGGGCACACCGTAGGGACTGTCCGGGGGCAGCGCATAGACCACGAAAGGCCGTGGCGCCATGGCGAGCATCTCGTCGCTGATATCTATATAAGGGCAGAGCGCGTCCCAGCGCGTGGTGTAGTAAAGGATGTCCTCGTGGTAGCTCTCGACGCAGAGATTTCTGGCGGTCCAGCTCTGGTTACCGACACGCATCACCCGCGGCGACTGACGGGCTTTTTTGATTTCGCCCAATCGGTATAGGGATCCGTTCATTCTGATGTGTCCTTATGTAAAGGTGCAATCGGAAGTCTTTTCAAATCAAAATAATCCGAGTCGATCTCGAAGTTATTTTCCAAAAACTTGTGATCAGATTTTTCCAGTCTGACGATTTCCTTTTTACAGGAAGCCAAGTGCCTGGATGCCTCGCTCTTTGCATCTTTTAGTTGGCGAACATACTCCGGCATTAAAGGGCAGTCCTTGTCATAGTGGACCGTCTTCGAGGCCGGATTATAAGCGAGTGGATAAAGCTTGCAACTAAAAGGTTTGGTGTCGCCGAGCACGCAGCCGGTCGGACCGAGGTTGGGGCAATCGGTTTCAATACAGATGCTGCCGTATTTTTTCTTTTCTTTTTGGGTGAGCGTTATTTCGAGAGGCGGGTAGTCCGCCTCGACGAAACAGCATCGCCGACATTCTGCGCAGTGGTCAAATGGCATGCGCGATCCTGAAGGAGTTACAGGCCGATGATGGCATAGGCGACATCTGAAGCGCGAGCCGTAAAACGGCTTTGATGGCGGCTGCGCTTATTTAAGTAATTAATTATGGCCGTAAGATAACTCAATACAGCCCGAAATGTCACAAACTATTTTCATTTGTCAATCAAGTGGCGATCGCAGCGATCGAAAAAAAATGGCACGTAGGCGCCTCACGCGACAGATTCAGAAAGCTTTTCACATTGATTTGGAAGCACAAGACAGAAACTCTGCATCATGGTCAGGCGTGTTTTGCGCCGCAAAAAATCAGGCTTCAGGATCTGATTTTTGCTGCGAGCGCTTGCGCTGCTCTCTCTTTACATCCCATATCTGGTGCAATCCAAATAGCAGCACCAGCACAAATATTCCCAGCTCGATCCACATGCCCATGATTTCACCTTTCTAAAAGCTTACAAAATACCCGGCTTTTTTGTGCGGTCCGGCCGCTGCAAATCTGCACCTTGGAGACCGACCCTACGCGCCCAAAACAGGTTCGAGCGCCAAACAGATTTTAAAAATGCTGCAAAAAGAGCAAAAAAAATCGACCCGAAGGTCGATTCTTTTGCAACCGAGGTTGCGGTACAAGGTAACCGGATTAACGGTTAGCGATGTACATAGTGATTTCGAAGCCGAAACGCAGATCAGTTGCTGCTGGTGTAGTCCATGCCATGATTATCTCCTAGTGGTGTTACGGGGGGTTATCAACTCGCTTTACCTGCGCCTTCACAAGACTGCAAGCAGTGGGAGGATAATGCGCTCACGGCTGGGATTACGCCATGAACGAATCCCGTAATTTGGGCTCATGATTTTCATTAGACGGGTAGCTGCCTTGAAGCCACGCAATGATAAATAAATTGAAACCTTCGACAGACCCTGATGTCATCGTGCTGGGTGCAGGTATCGTCGGCATCACACTGGCGCTGCAATTGCAGCTGCGTGGACGTCGGGTCTTGTTGATTGACCGACAGCCTCCCGGTACCGCCACCAGTTTCGGCAATGCCGGTCTGATCGAGCGCTCCTCCGTATTTCCGTATGCATTCCCGCGCGACTGGCGCACCCTAATGGACTACGCGCTGCAGCGCAAAGCCGCTGCGCATTATCACGCACGAGCCCTGCCCTCACTGCTTCCGTGGCTGGTGCGCTACTGGCTGCATTCCTCCCCTCAACGCTACCCGTCCGCCATCGCCGGCGCACTGCCACTAGTCGAGCACAGCTGGAGTGAACATACACCCCTCATCGAAGCAGCAGGGGCACGTGCGCTCGTCAATGAGCATGGCTGGATCAAGTTGTACCGAACTGCCGACAGCGAAACAGCAAGTCGATTGATGGCGACTCAAAGTCTGGCCTATGGACTACAGGTGCGGGAATTGTCCCTAAGCGAACTGCTTGCGCTGGAGCCCGGGATTGGTGATGGCGTGCGAGGTGGCGTGCATTATCCCGATTCACGACAAATCAGCGATCCGCACGCGCTCTCGCTTGCGTATCTCGCGCTGTTTCAGGAGCGCGACGGCGAATTTCGCATGGGTGATGCACGCAGTCTGCGCCGCGCAGCTGACGCATGGCAGATAGACACCCATCAGGGTCCTGCACAGTCACGCGATGTTGTCGTGACCCTTGGGCCTTGGGGTGAAGATTTTGCACGCCAGCTGGGCTATAAGCTGCCACTAGGCAGAAAACGCGGATATCACAGGCACTATGCCCGCCAAAACACATCACTGCGACACACCTTGGTTGATGTGGACCACGGCTACGCGCTGGCCCCTATGGCACGCGGCATACGCCTGACCACCGGTGCCGAATTTGCAAAACGTGATGCACCACCGACACCCGTACAACTGCAGACACTGGAACCGATCGCACGCCGTTTATATCCGCTGGGTGAAACGCTTGATGAAAAACCTTGGCTAGGCTCTCGCCCCTGCACACCCGACATGCTGCCCCTGCTCGGTCCCGCACCACAACATGCGGGCGTGTGGTTCAGCTTCGGGCATGCACACCATGGGCTGACCCAAGCGGCGTCAAGCGGCCGATTGATGGCGGAGATGATTTGCGGGTTACCGACGTATACGGATCCGACGCCCTACCGAATAGACAGGTTTTAACTAAGGAAGGAAACGACATGGCAGTCACCGGAATGAATCATTTCACGATCATCACAGATGCTCTTGAAGAGACGGTTCAGTTTTATCAGGAATTATTGGGACTGAAAACGGGCTATCGCCCACCCATGTCGTTTCCAGGCGCCTGGATGTATTGCGATGATGAGCCCGTGCTGCACATCATTAACAAAGGTGTACTGCCCGCAGAAAAAACCGGCATATTGGACCATATGGCTTTTTCTGCAACGGACTTGAACGGCACACTGGCTACGCTGAAATCACGCGGCCTAGTTTACGATTTACGACGCCAGCAAGAGACGGGCGTGTGGCAATTATTCTTTCACGATCCCAACGGCGCGCGCGTGGAGCTTGATTTTGAAGCGGGTGAGAAATTTGAGGGCTAGACGCTCCAGCGTTTTTCTTAATTCAATTCAGTCTGATTCAGGATTTTCTTCAACTAGTTTCCATCAGGGGTTTGAGTCGTTTTCAATCGCCACGACTACCCACTTCCCCTGCACCTGCCCAAGCGAAAAGCGAATCTTGGCGCCCGCCTTGAATTTATCGATTGAAATAGTATCGGCAACCCGAAACGCCATCGTCATGGCAGCCATTTCCAAATCAGGAATGGCCTCGTGCTTGATGGTGAGCTTGCGGTTCTCGGTATCGATGCGGCGCACTTCGCCTTTGATCATGCCGCTGGCCTGCGATGCATGCGACGTATGTCCCTCGTGCCCATGATGATTAGCCCAGACGATGGGAGTAGTGCAGGTCGCTGACAGAGCGATGGCAAGAGAAAGAACTTGTTTAACGAAATGATGCATTTGAATGCTCCTTGGAATCTGCGTTATAAAAAATTCAATGGCCTTCGTGACCTGAAGGCTTTCGGCTGCGGGGCTTTGTCTCGACTGGCTCCGCGTTTGCCGGCTTTACCTTCCCAGGCATGGACTGACCACCTGCTTCGTTTTGACTGGAGGGCTCAGGCAATTCGCCATTCCATTCGTACGCAATCGTTCCGGATGGATGCTTGTACCAGCCGGGGTCGCTGTAATCACCCGGCTTTTGATCCGCGCGTACTTGCAGCACCGTGAACATGCCGCCCATTTCCACACTGCCGAACGGCCCGTCACCAGTCATCATGGGCAAGGTGTTCTCGGGAAGTGGCATCTCCATGTCGGCCATATCACCCATGCCACGCTCGCCCATCACCATGTAGTCAGGGACGAGCTTGTTTATTTTTTCTGCAATACCCCGATGATCAACGCCAATCATGGTGGGTACCTGATGGCCCATCGCGTTCATTGTGTGATGCGATTTGTGACAATGAAATGCCCAGTCGCCCGGCTCGGTCGCATCGAATTCAATCGCGCGCATCTGACCCACACCGATATCAACAGTCACTTCCGGCCAGCGCGAGGCCGGTGGTGTCCAGCCACCATCCGTACCCGTCACCGTGAACTCATGTCCGTGCAAATGAACCGGATGATTGGTCATCGTCAAATTGCCAACTCGTATGCGCACCCTGTCATTCAGACGTACACGCATCGCATCAATGCCGGGGAAAACGCGGCTATTAAAGCCCCAGAGATTAAAGTCCAACATGGTATTGACCTTGGGGGTTGCGCTACCGGGCGTGATGTCGAAGCTATTCAGCAAGAAAACATAATCACGATCGACACGCATGACATCGGGGTCTTTCGGATGCGTCACCCAAAAGCCCATCATGCCCATCGCCATTTGCACCATTTCATCCGAATGCGGGTGATACATGAAAGTCCCGGCGCGTCTTGCTTCGAATTCGTAGACAAAGGTTTTACCCACCGGTATGCGTGGCTGGGTCAGGCCAACCACACCATCCATACCATTGGGCAGTCGTTGTCCATGCCAGTGCACACTGGTTGCCTCGGGCAGACGATTGGTCACGAAGATACGTACACGGTCACCTTCCACCACTTCAATCGTCGGCCCCGGTGACTGACCGTTATAACCCCACAGATTAGCCTTCATGCCGGGCGCGAATTCACGCACCACCGGCTCAGCCACCAAGTGAAATTCCTTGACACCCTGATTCATACGCCAAGGCAGCGACCAACCATTGAGCGTGACCACCGGATAAAACGGTCGACCATCCTTGGGCAATGGCGGCGGTGTGGTCTTGGCGTCTTTCATCACCGCGGCCTCGGGCAATGCGGCAGCACCTGCCCTGCTGATCAGTCCGGCACCCAGCGCCAGCACACCTGCATCACGAAAAAAATCTCTGCGTGTGGTCATGATGGTCTCCTGTTAGTGCGCTGCAGTTGAGGGCGCGGCCGGTGTCTGTAGGCTGCTTGCAGCCGGCATCAATGGTGTAACCAAACTACCGCCATGCATGGCGAAATTCAGCTCGGTATCAGCAATCCAAAAGTCACGCTGCGCTTCGATCGCAGCGTTGATACTCCCGATCTGCGCACGCGCATCGGTCAGCAGTTCAAATACACTCACCAGCATGCCGTTGTAGCGCAGTAATACTTCTTCGGACACGCGCTTTCTGAGCGGGACAATCTCGTCTCGGTAGCGGCGCGATACCTCGAAGTTTGTACGATAGGCTGCGTAATATTCTCGAACTTCCGAACGCGCCTGAACGGCAACATCCGCCGTTCGCATCATTGCGCGCGTGTAAATGGCCTCGGCGCGGCGTGTGCGTGCCGTACCCCAGTCGAACAAGGGCAGGCTTAGCTCAATCTCATAGCCATCAGCACGTGATTCGCCGGTGGCGCTTTTGTTCTGGTAGCCCGCCTCGAGCACGTTCACGAAACGTGTCGCGCGGGTCAGTCCCAATGTGCGGGCAGTGTGCTCGGTTTCCATTTTGGCTGCCTGTACATCAAGTCGCCGAGCGAGCGCCGTCTTTTCGATATCAGCAGGTCTATCTGGCTTGTCCGGTAACGCCGGCAAACGATCGGGCAAGCTGATCTTCACTTGCTCTCCCGCTAATCCCATCAGGCGTATTAATCTCTCGCGGCTGGCGTTGGCACTCTGCTCAGCGCGAGCCAGTTGTGCCGTAACCTCGACATGAAACACCTGCTCGCGAGCCTGATCCAGTTTGCTCCAGTTGCCGACGCCGGCCATGCGTTGCGCGAGCTCGGCGCTGGCTTCAGTGGCCTGCGCTGCCTGACGCATATAGCTCAGGGTTTGATTCGCAGCGACTGCCTGAAAATAGGCACGGCGCGTGTCGGTAGCCAGACGAACCACCTGCAACGCAGTCTGCAATTGCGCCTGACTAAAACGACGCTCTTCGATGGCGCGACGCAAAGGCATGGTCAATAGACCGGCCAGATCGAACAACACCGCACGGTCAGTTTCAGTGGCATCGCTGCCTGACACCCGACCAAAAGACAGCCGTGGATTACGCAAGCGTCCGGCTTGCACCAGATCAGCTTCAGCAACACCCAAGTCAGCCAGTGCCACCTGCAGTCGTTTGTTATTGAGCAGCGCGATCTGCACGACGCCATCCGGCGTCAGATCGCTGGCGAGCAGTTGAGCGACTTGGACCCGCGCTGCCTCCGATTCGCGTTGAACACCAAAACCAGCGCGATCACGGGTGAGTGAAGACACACCATCCAGACCACCATCGGGCGAAAAACCAGCGCAAGCTGCCAGCATGCCAGCAAACGCCAGCATGACGCAGGCACGCGCCATAGATTGGGATTTCATGAAAAACCTCGACACAAAGTGAATGCTTGCCAGCGGCAAGCGAGCATGTCAGGGCTGACACGCAATCAGGCTGCGTGTCAGGTCAGAGCACGGGGGAAAGCTCGGGGAGGTCGTTCAGGCTTTTCAGGGATGTGGACGGCTACGTCAATGGACACGGGCTTTAGAGCACTGAGTACAAAAGAAATTGAACTTGCCTTAACAGCTGAAGGCGGTGGTGCCGTGGCGCCTGTCAGGCAGCACTTAGCGCAATCGGTACAGGAAGCCTGTGAGTGCGGAGTCGATTTTGCTGGGGCTTTTTCAGATTTATCCACCGATCCATGCCCGGCGTGATTCGCCTGGTAGTGGTCTTGGTGATGTTGCTGAAGGGCTCCAGCCGCAGTATCAGTGGCAGTCTGTACCGCTCGCGCGTGATGCGAGACCATACCTACCGATCGCGCAAACGCTAGCGCGCCTTGCACGGGCAAGAGGCAACAGAGCAGAAGAATAATCAGACGGCGGTGACTAGGGTACATACACGTGACGGTAACACAGATGGACTCCAGCCCCAGAGAACCATCATCCATTCAAACTCAGGCGATTATTCCACCCGAAATTCGAATTTCTGTTTTTTGCAATCGAGGGTATTGATGTAATGAAAAGAAAAGCGTGCGCCGTTTTCAGCGCCCACGCGCAGCCGCATTTTGTTGCGGCCAACGACATCACCCTCTTCATCTTTGACAGCCACCGAGAAGCTGCCACGGAAAGGCTGATCACTTTTGTTGACCAGCACACCACCGATATTGTAGTCAACACAGTAAATACGTTTGACCACAATATCGGGGTTGTTGGTCTTCAGGGTTTCGGCATGCACCAGCCCAGAGAACAACAGGCTGACAATGACAGCGATGATGGGGTTCCGGTGTTTCATCGGACGAATCTCCTGTGGTACAGATTGTCGATCACCAGGAAAATCCCGGATGACCACTAATTCAACGCATAACGCTTTACAGCGTCTTCATTCCATTCCATGCCGAGCCCCGGACCTTGTGCAGTCACCTGACCATCGACGATCTTGTAGGGCCGCGCCAGCGCTGCCGAACCGAAGTCCATGAACTCCAGCCAGTGACAGTTTGGCGTCACTGCCAGTACATGCGCACTGGCCTCAATGAATAAATGACTCGATACCGGCATCGATGCTGCGCGCGCCATACCCATCACTGACAGCCAGCCGGTGATACCACCGATCTTCATCAAGTCCGGCATCATCATGTCGCAGGCACCAGCACTGATGGCACGCTCGGCGTCACGCGGGAACCACCAGTTTTCACCGGTCTGTATATTCGCATCAACCGATGCTCTGACCAGCGCATGTCCCTGCAGATCTTCTGCGGCCACTGGCTCTTCTACCCAGTGCAAATCAAAAGCCTCGAGCAAGCGAATACGTCGAATGGCTTCGGTCGGTTGCAGACTCTGATTAAAGTCCACCATCAGCGCCGTCTTCGGTCCGATCATCTGCCGTATTTCACTAGTCACATGAATGTCGCGTTGTACATCCGGATCACCCAGCTTGATCTTAATGGCACGAAAACCCTGCGCCATGGAATGCTCAATCGCTTTGGCGTCATGCACAGGGTCCACCATGCCGTAGCTATCGTAGGCCCACACCGGCTTTGCCTCACCACCCAACAAAGCAACGACAGGCTTATTGACCGATTTACCGAGCGCATCCCAGTACGCCATATCCAACGTCGAGGCCACCATGCCCAACAAACCCTGCATGCCAAGCAATCGATAGCGCTGCTCGAGCTGCTGCATGCGCGCGACTGGCGCCACGGTTTTACCTATCAGATCCGGCTTGATCTCATCAATCAGCGACAACAGCGGCCGCAGTGTGACAGGGGTGTAGCCAAACAAATAAGCGCTACCGGTTATGCCTTGCTCAGTCAGCACATCAATCAAAATCAGCGGTGATACATCC
The DNA here is from genome assembly GCA_027490255.1 of Oxalobacteraceae bacterium. Lineage (GTDB taxonomy): Bacteria > Pseudomonadota > Gammaproteobacteria > Burkholderiales > Burkholderiaceae_D > Pernthalerella. The sequence continues at coordinate 13,422 of JAIXYM010000159.1, forward strand.
ACCGAGCCAGAAGCCGTTCTGATAGGTCGAGCGAGTGGCGCGACAATGGCGCGGGCGCGGATATCGCGAATAAGAAGGCTGTCCATGCAACTCCTGTTCAATAAATGAATCGACCGATCAAAGCTGAATTTTAGTCGGCCATAGCGAGATCACGAACAAGGAAGAATAAATTTCACCAATCAAACTAAACCATGCATGAAAGGCAAGCATTGATTCTGACGATTTCCTGCAGCTCACCGGTTACCGAAGTACGCTCTTGTCAAAGAATGCAGGTCTGACAACGCAGGCCTGCATGCTAAGCTCGCCACAACTCAATCTTAAGGAGACATCCCATGGCCACCGTTCCCCTGCTCTCGCACGCCGAAGCCAGCACCAAAGCGCGCGAAGTCTTTGATGACATCAAGCGTGTGCGTGGTGTCGATGATGTGAATAATTTCTGGAAAGCGCTGGCGAATTCGCCCGAATTACTGCAAAGCGTATGGTCTCAAGCGCAGCAGGTGATGAAGCCCGGTGCACTCGATGCAATGACCAAGGAGCTAATTTATATCGCTGTGTCAGCTGCCAACAGCTGTGAATACTGCGTGCACTCGCATACAGCAGCCGCACGAGCTAAAGGCATGACGGACGCACAGCATGCGGAACTACTCGCCGTGATCGCCATGGCCAGTCAAACCAACGCGCTGGCCAGCAGCCTGCAAGTACCCGTCGACGAAGCCTTCAAAAAATGAAGGCTTACACAGCATACTGAGGCAGGTTCTAAAACTCAGGGATAACGTACCCAGCCTCTGGCTGGCGAACTCTGCTCGGATCGCTCAGCAGATTTTGCATTGGGTGCCTTGGCAACCGGATGCTCGGCGGCGATTTCGGCTTTTTCTGGCATACCCGACGAGTGATGACTAGTGATCAACCACTGCGAGCCAATCTTGCGATACGAGAATGAATAGCGTGCCTTGGCCATCGTGCCATCGGAGAACCGGAAGGTATAAAGCCCTGCATCGGTTGCGCTGTTGCAGTCAACATCAATGACACGATCGTCGATGCTGCCTTCCGGACGTCGTACCAGGAAGTGCGCGAAATATTCTTCTTTTTCTGCCGTGGTAAATCGCGCACGATTCGAGACCGTCGGTAAAAGAACCGAGCCGGGCGCATAGTTGGCTGCCACTTTTTTAGGATCGCCAGTGCGCAGCGAGGCATTCCAGCGATCGAACAGCGCTGCAACCTCTGACTTCAGCGGTGGATTGCAATAGTCTGCTGAGGACTCAACAGTCGCTGGCTTTGCGCTTGCAGTGTGGCTCTCGGCATGCGTATCAGTGGCAGCATGCGCTGCGGGCGCCACAGGTGCGGCGTGCGCATCATGATGAGCCGCTGCCGGCGCAGCATGACTGTCATTGCTACCGTTTGCATCTTTCGCAGGAGCCGCTTGCTTTGCAGCTGGGGCTGCGTGGTCGTCATTGCTTTGTTTGGCCGAGGGTGCTTTATGACCGTCGTGCGCCGCGCCGGCAGCGGGTGCAGCAGGCGCATCGTGTCCTGCGTCGGCGGCCGGTGCAGAGGAGGTCGAATGAGCGTCGGCTGCGTCTGAGCTTACGGCAGCCGGGTTAACTCGATTCTTGACCCGCACACGCTTGCTGCCATTTCCTTCGTTCGCTTTCGCTGGTGCCGAGCTCGTGTCGTGTGCTGCGTGGGCGTCGGGTGCCGGCGTATCCTTGCTGCCTTGCGCGTCAGCCTGCGTAACCTGGGCAGGCGCTTTGTGCTGTGATTTTGCGGATGCGGGTTTGCGGGACTTTTTAGCCGATGCAGGTTTACCGGGTTCGTCAGCGGGCGGCGACGCAGCATCTTTCGCAGGCGCATCTTTGCTTTGCGCGTTGTTGGCAGTCGCAGCTTTTGCGTCTGCGGCGCGGCTGTCGGCAGCTGGCGCAGGTGCTGGTGCTGTCGCTTTATGGTCATGCTGCGCGTCAGCTGCAAAAACAGCAGCGCTGGACAGCATGAGGATCACAACGATCCCAGTCAGTTTGTTGAGGTTCATTCTATTTTCCTTCACAAAGCGAGTGAAGCTCTGAATCGCTCGATTCCTGCCACTTTGGGCATGTTCCGAAATCCACGGGTTTACTTGCTAACTCGTGCCACTGCCACGAGCCTTATCAAAACAATACTTTGGTGGTGTCGGTTTCTGCAGTGCTCTCTGCCGACAAAAACTCTGGTCATGGATAATCGAACCGGCGATGATTTTCTGTAGCCCCCAAAGTAAACAAATAGTCGGATCCGAGCTAAAGATTTGCAATGCTCAGTTCGATTCACTGAGTGTCGTTTATGGTTTAGACCAATGGCGCTGAATTTATTTAGCTTTTGACAGCATTTTCAGGCAGAGAAAGCATCGGCAGCCTGAATACATTCATGCCCGGCAGTTTTGTTATCAAAGGAGAAAAATATGACTAAAAAAATACTTGAGACGCTGCCAAGCGAACTACATGAGGCGGGCTGCCCATGTTGCAGTCCCGTGTCATCAGGCACCTCGCGTCGCCAGTTTCTGGCAACCGGTGCCGCAGTCCTGGCTGGCGGCATGATGGGCTTTGTCCCAGGCCGATCCATGGCGGGCGGCGGCAACTACGAAGCCATGCTGATCAATTGCATCGATCCTCGTTTCACCACACTGAGCTGGCAGTACATGGGCCTACTCTCCGGTGTCGATCGCGAGAAGCTGGGTGACAACTACAGTCATTTCGTGATGGCGGGTGGCCCAATCGGTGCGATCCATCCGAAGTTTGCGGCTTGGCACAAAACTTTTTGGGACAATCTCGAGATCACTATCGCGCTCCACCACATCAAACGCGTGGTCGCCTTGTCCCATCGTGATTGCGGTGCTGCCAAGCTGGTCTTCGGACCAGCAGGTGTGGCAGATAAAGAGGTTGAAACCGGCTCTCATGCAGAAGCACTCGGGATGTTCCGTAAGGAAGTCAACATGCGCCATCCCAAACTGAGCGTGATCACCGGCATCATGGATCTGACAGGTCGGGTTGATCTCATCGGTTAAGCAAAGTACACCGGTAGTACGCAAGAAAAAAATCCCGGGCCACAAGCCCGGGATTTTTCATTTGAATCACGCGACTGCTTTACGGCCCGCGATGAATTTCACGCCATTGGGTCCATAAGTTTCAGTGTGCATGATGTTGGCGGCCAGATGAAAAGTGTCGCCTACCTGGCAGTGTCTTTCCTTGCCGTCCACTACAACACGAATGTCACCTTCAATGATCATCGCCTTAGCTTCGAAAGGATGACTGTGCAAATCCATTCCCTGGTTTGCTTCGCGCTCGACAATAAGGACTTCAAAGCCTTCACTCTCCAGCATTGTCTTGAATTCCTGCTGATCCATTTTTATCTCCTTATTTTATTTTGTTGAAATCAGTTTTACCAGCGTCAGCAGCGTCTGATTGACTGGTGTGGGTATACCCAATAACGCTCCCTGCCTGCACACATAACCATTCAGATAATCAATCTCGTTCGGCTTGCCGCGAGCGACATCTTGCGCAGTCGACGAATACTGTGTCGCCATGTTGCTTGAAACCTGCCTGACGATTTCATAGCTATCGCCAGGAACCTGTACACCCGCCGCCTCCGCAACAGCAAGGCACTCGGTCACCACCGTGTGCATCAACTCGCGTACCCCAGGTACTTCCACCAGCTTGCCGTACGGCTGCTGGGCAATGGCCGAGAGCGCGTTGTACGCGCAATTGACAATGAGCTTGCCCCATAAAATGCCGACGATATTCGTCGATACCTGCACTGGCACGCCTGCTTCGGTGCATTTCGCAGCGAGCTTCTCGCTGACGGGCGAATCACCAACCGCAAGTTCACCACGCCCATGATGTTTCAGGTGACCGGGACCGGCCATTTCAGTGGCAACGTAAACCACTGCAGGTATGACGCGCTGAGGCACAACACGCTGCAGCATCTCGGCGTTCTCCACACCATTTTGCAGCGACAGAATAATCGCATCCGGCGACAAATGCGGAAGCATCGTCTGAGCCGCACTGAGCGTATCGGTTGATTTCACACAGAAGAGCACCACGCGCGCTGAGGCGATATCACTGACGTCGGTGCTCGCTTTGAGTTTTACATGCTCGGTAAAGCTCAGGGTCTCCAGCAAAAGTCCCTTCTGCTGAATAGCATCGACATGCGATGGTCGCCCGATCAGAGTGACAGGGTAGCCAGCACGCGCGAGCATGCCACCGAAATAACAACCGACCGAGCCTGCGCCCATGACGGCAATGGTGTTTTCTGATTGGATTGATGAGAGCATGCTGGACCTGCTGAGTTTTTTTATAAAGATATTAGTGATAACCCGAATATACAGGAAGCGGCTTTCAGCCCCTCTTCAGACCCTCCTCGGCCAGGATGGCGCGACATCGTCTACCGGGTTCCAGATACCCCATGTATCACGAGACATGGCGGGCAATATTCAGGATTGCTTTCTAACGAAGTATCCGTTCCTCTTTATGACCGGTCCAGTGCAACGCCTTTGCTGACTGGGATTTTTATAATTCTGATCCGGGTTCGAACTAATTTTCGCTATTGCGAATCTAATGAGATCGCCAGCATTCAGCTACCAGCATCCATCGCAGCAAATACCTGCTGCGCCAGTGCAAAAGCACTATTCGCCGCAGGCACACCACAATAAACCGCTGTCTGCAGCAGTGCCTCGCTGATCTCTTCACGAGTGACACCATTGTTTGCAGCCGCCCGCAAGTGCAGCTTAAGTTCTTCTTCGCGATTGAGCGCCACCATCATGCAAATCGTCATCAGGCTGCGGGTGTGCGCTGGCAGACCCGGCCGTGTCCAGATTTCACCCCATGCATAGCGCGTAATCAGATCCTGAAAATCACTTGTGAAGTCAGTGCGATTGGCCTGCGCACGATCCACATGCGTATCGCCAAGCACCTGACGGCGCTTTTTCATGCCCTGTTCGTAACGTTCTTTTTCATCCATGTGCACTTTCCTTGTTCAGCATGAAACGGAGCAAATTCTGCGTAAAAGCTTGAGCCACTTCCCAATTCGATAAATGTGCAGCATTGAGCTCCACATACTTCGCGCCCTGAATCGCGCGCGCGATCAGCTCGCCATGCTCCGGTGGGGTGGATTTATCATGACGACCAGCGATCACCAAGGTGGGCGCTGAAATTTTCGAGATCTCAGCTCGCTGATCCATGTCACGTACTGCAGCACAATTCGCGACATAACCCTCGACGGACATATTGACCAACATGGTTCGAACACGCTCAACTTGGGCGGGTGCATGCGTAAGAAAATCTGCGGTAAACCAGCGCTCAAGTACCGTCTCGATAATCGACGCCATACCTTCCTGACGAACTTTGCTGATCCGTGCATTCCACACTTCCGGCAGGCTGATCGCGGCACTGGTGTTACATAGCGCGAGTCGATCAAGGCGTTCAGCCGCATGAATACCCAGCCACATACCAGTCATGCCACCCATCGATAGTCCGCAAAAATGAGCGCGCTGAATCTGCAACGCATCCAGCAGTGCCAACACATCACCACCCAGCTGGGCAATTGTATAGGGGCCAGGCGTGACGTCAGATTGACCGTGACCGCGCGTGTCGTAACGCAGCACGCGGAAGTGCTCAAGTAAAGCGGGCACTTGCGGCAACCACATATCCAGCGTGGTACCCAGTGAATTCGACATGACCAGAACAGGCGCATCTTCATTGCCCGACGCCGCTTCAAGTACGTAGTGCAGTTTACCGCTACCTGTCTGAATGAACGACATGATGACTCCTGACGATGACTGGTGAGGGTGTGCTTGTGTGGGTTATCCCTTGCGATACCGATGATGTGCGAGCACCCTGTCGACAAACGCAGCTGCCTCACCAAGATAACGTGCAGGATCAAACAGCGCTTCAAGATGTGACGAAGAAAATTCTTCCGGCATTCTGGGATCCGACTTCAGCACTTCAAGTAGTGAGCGACCGCTTTCCACTGCTTGGTGACAAGCCTCCTCGATCAACTCATGGGCCACTGCGCGACCCACATGCTGCGCAAGTGCCAGCGATACTGATTCCGCCATAATCAAACCCTGCGTGATATCGATGTTGGATCGCATGCGTGCCGCATCAACTGAAAGACCAGAGCTCACCTCACGTAACTGATTCAGCGCTGCCGAAGTGAGTGATGCGATCTCGGGCAGGGTTTCCCATTCAGCCTGCCAGCCGCCGAGTGCACGTTCCTGCTCCTGCACCATCGCTGTCAGCATGGTGGAAACAAGCGCGGGTACGCGCATTGCGCAAGCAAGTACTGCAGAACAGGCAACAGGATTGCGCTTGTGCGGCATGGTGGATGAACCACCGCGTCCCTGCGCAAGTGGTTCGGCAAGTTCAGCGATTTCAGTTTGCGCGTGCAAAGCGATATCGCGCGCGATTTTTCCGAGCGTGCCCGTGAGTAGTCCAAACGTCGTAGCGACCTCACCCATACGATCTCGGTGCGTATGCCAAGGTAGCTCCGGCAGCACCAATGACAAATCCTTCGCTATTGAGGTTGCGACCGTCAATCCACTTTCACCGAGACTGGCCAAGGTACCGGCGGCACCACCAAACTGTAAAACGCACACGCGGGTACGCAATGCTTGCAAGCGATCTTGATGACGCATGATGGCATCCAGCCATCCGGCAATTTTCAAGCCTAGCGTTGTAGGCTGCGCATGCTGCATCCAAGTACGTCCCACCATGATGGTCGCACGGTGTTGATGTGCAAGTGCTGCGAGCTTATCAGCCAGCTCTGCTAAATCTATAGCGATCAGGTCAATCGCATCGCGCAATTGCAGCACACGTCCACTGTCAATCACATCCTGACTGGTCGCTCCCCAGTGCACATACCGCGCAGCGTCTGCGTCAGTGCTGGCGACTACCGCTGTTAATTGTTTGACCAAAGGAATAGCTAAATTGCCAGCGCTGCTGACTGATTTCGCTATCGCATCAAGATCCATAAGATCTGCCCTGCACGAACTCACAATCGCTGCCACGGCACTCTGAGGTATCACGTCTTCGACAGCGAGCGCACGAGCCAATGCCGCCTCGACATCCAGCATGCGCTGTATCGTATTACTGCCGGAAAATATAGACTGCATTCCTACGGTGGAAAACAAGCCATCAGTCAGTGATGAAGTATTCATGATTTACAGACTTGGATCAGAGATCAAAGATCAAAGAAAACGGTTTCATTAGCACTACCTCCGATGACGATATTCCATTGCAAATGGGACGGATCATCGGGCTGCGCCACAGCAATAAGCGTTTTCTGCCTTGCCTTCGGTACAACCTGCATGACGGGGTCAGATGCATGATCGTCACCCGGAAAATACAAACGCGTGACCAACTGCCGCAATAAACCACGCGCAAAGACATTGACCAAAATATGGGGTGCCTGCAATTGCCCGTCCAGCGCAGGCACCGCACCGGGCTTGATGGTGGTAAACACAAATTCACCCCGTTGATCCGTTGGCTGACGGCCAAAACCACTGAATCCTTCTTGCAGCGGTAAGTCTCGTCTATCTGCCGGATGCGCATATTTGCCATGCGCATTCGCTTGCCAGAACTCGATCAAGCCATCGGGCACGGGCTGGCCATCGGCATCCAGCAGTCTTCCGTGAATCGTGATGCGCTCACCCTCGAGGGCGGCAGGAGCAAGATCGCGGGTATTGAGCCAGTCAAGACCAATATGCAGATAGGGGCCAACCGTCTGTGAGGGCGTGGATTCATGGCTCATGTCAGCGCTCCATCGGTGTAGCATGCTGGCCTCTTAGCACAATATCAAACTGCAGGCCCAACGCGAATTGCGGCTCGGTCAGATCCAGTCTGAAATTCGCGATCATGCGCTGACGTGCTTTTTCATCGGGCATGCTCTGATAAATCGGATCGAAGGCCAGTAGCGGATCACCCGGGAAATACATTTGCGTCACGAGCCGCGTTGCAAATGCATGTCCGAACAGTGAAAAATGGATATGCGCAGGTCGCCAGGCATTGGGATGATTACCCCAAGGATAAGCGCCGGGACGAATGGTAAGAAAGCGATAGTTACCCTGCGCATCCGTCATCGCGCGACCGGCACCCGTAAAATTTGGATCGAGCGGCGCATCATGCTGGTCATTTTTATGCTGATAACGACCCGCTGCGTTGGCCTGCCAGATTTCAATCAGCGTGTGCGGGACGGGACGACCATCCTCATCCAGTACGCGACCCGCCACGATAATGCGCTCGCCCACGGGTTCACCTGCATGTTGTCGCGTGAGATCTGCATCCTGCGCGTTCACTTGCTCGTGACCAAACACAGGGCCGGTTATCTCAGACAGCGATTGCGGCAGCAGTATCAGCGGCTGTGACGGTGAGCGTTTCACAGTTGATGCATACGGCGGATACAGGTAATCAGGTTGCGCGCCTGGCGCTGCTTTGCGGTAGGGAAGCAATTCAGACATCAACATTCCTTGTTTACGTTTCCCGAAAGAGTTTGAAGTATCTCTTTTTGCGTGGCACGCGGCTGTGCGCTTGCGTGTCCACGTTAGGCGATTACACGCGCTCAATAACTACAGCAATGCCCTGCCCCACACCGATACACATAGTACAGAGCGCATAACGTCCGCCCGTGCGATGCAGCTGATACATCGCTGTTGTCACCAGCCGCGCACCACTCATGCCGAGCGGATGACCAAGGGCAATCGCGCCACCGTTCGGATTGACGCGCGGGTCATTGTCGGCAATGCCCAACTGACGCAAGACAGCTAAACCCTGCGCAGCAAACGCCTCATTGAGCTCAATCACATCCATCTGAGCCAGTGTCATTCCGGTTTGCGCCATAAGCTTTTGCACTGCCGGCACCGGACCTATACCCATCACGCGCGGCGCCACACCAGCCGTTGCCATCCCGATCACGCGCGCCTTGGGTGTCAATCCGAATCGTCGTGCACTGTCTTCATCTGCCAGCAGCAGTGCGCACGCGCCATCGTTGACGCCCGACGCATTGCCTGCTGTGACCGTTCCATCGGGACGTACCACGCCTTTGAGTTTGGCAAGCGCCTCGACACTGGTCGCACGCGGATGCTCATCGTGCATCACCGTCAACGGGTCTCCTTTTTTCTGAGGAATGACAACGGGGATAATTTCATCTGCAAGTACACCAGAAGCTTGGGCAGCTGCAGCCTTGTTTTGGCTAGCTACCGCAAACAGATCCTGATCGGCACGGCTGATCTGATAATCCGTGGCGACGTTCTCTGCTGTTTCTGGCATTGCATCGACACCGTACAAGGCCTTCATCTGCGGATTAACAAAACGCCAGCCTATGGTGGTGTCAAAAATTTGCGCGTTACGTGAGAACGCAGTATCGGCTTTACCCATAACAAAGGGAGCGCGCGTCATGGACTCAACACCGCCTGCGATCATCAGATGTGCGTCACCCGACTTGATTGCGCGAGCAGCGGTACCTAGTGCATCCATACCGGAGCCACAAAGACGATTGATCGTCGCCCCTGGCACATCGATAGGCAAGCCAGCCAGAAGCGATGACATACGCGCCACATTGCGATTGTCTTCGCCAGCTTGATTCGCACAACCAAAAATCACTTCATCAACTGCGCTCCAGTCAACGGTAGGGTTACGCTCTTGCAGTGCGCGTAAGGGTATGGCGCCGAGGTCGTCAGCCCGAACATCTTTCAGTGCACCGCCAAAACGGCCTATGGGCGTACGTATTGCATCGCAAATGAAGGCATGCTTCATGAATAAATCCCAAATTGAAATGAAATCAAATGAAAAACTGAATGCGTTACATCATGCGGCCCGCAAAGGCACGCCGGTAATGCTCTGCAATTCATCCAGAGTAAGGCCCGGTGCCAAATCACGCACTATCAAGCCGTCGTCAGAAATGTCGATCACAGCCAAATCAGTGTAAATACGCGATACGCAACCCACCCCTGTTAAGGGATAAGTACAGCGGTCCACTATTTTGCTCTCGCCTGATTTGGTTTGATGTTCCATCATGACGAATACGCGCTTGGCACCAGTCGCCAGATCCATCGCGCCGCCGACAGCAGGAATCGCATCGGGAGCACCCGTATGCCAGTTCGCAAGATCACCCGTTCGCGAAACCTGAAATGCACCCAGTACGCAAATATCCAGATGACCGCCGCGCATCATCGCAAATGAATCAGCCTGATGAAAATACGCACCGCCTGTCAGCAAGGTCACCGGCTGCTTGCTTGCATTGATCAGATCGCCATCCTCGTCGCCGGGTGCGGGTGCAGGACCCATACCGAGTATGCCGTTCTCGCTATGGAGAAAAATATCTTTCGATGTCTCGAGATGGTTGGCGACTAAGGTCGGTAAGCCAATACCGAGATTGACGTAGCAGCCTTCGGGAATATCTCGGGCTACCAGCTGTGCGATTTCATCGCGCGTAAATCGCTTCATTGACTGCCTCCAGCCACGCGCACTAGGCGCTTGACAAAAATACCGGGCGTCACAATCACTTCAGGATCCAGTTCACCCAGCGGGACCACATGATCAACCTGCGCGATCGTACATTTTGCGGCCATGGCCATGATCGGCGCAAAGTTGCGCGCTGCCTTTCGGTAGACTAGATTGCCCCAGCGATCGGCCTTCCAGGCCTTGATGAGTGCGACATCAGCATGAATGGGCGATTCCAGTACATAGTGACGTCCATTGATGAGACGGGTCTCCTTGCCTTCAGCGAGCTGTGTGCCATATCCAGTGGCTGTAAAAAATCCCCCGATACCCGCACCTGCGGCACGAATACGTTCAGCCAGATTACCCTGCGGTGTAAGTTCTAATTCGATCTTGCCGCTGCGGTAAAGCCCGTCAAACACATGCGAATCGGTCTGTCGAGGATAAGAGCAAATGATTTTTCGCACACGGCCGGCGGCCAGTAAGGCCGCAAGACCTGTCTCACCATTGCCGGCGTTGTTGTTGACGATAGTCAGATCGCGTGCGCCCTGAGCAATCAGGCCGTCAATCAGCGCGCTAGGCATGCCAGCGCTCCCGAATCCGCTAATCATGATGGTGGCACCATCGGAGATACCCGCCATCGCAGTCGCAATGTCCGGGAAAATTTTGTCAATCAAATCCATGCCTCCCGGTGCGCGCGTCCGCACACCCGTCTCGCCTCGTTACATCCACCCAGGAAACGCAGCGCCAACGAGGCCTTGTTCACATAACAAGGCTCGCAGTGTATCCCTGCAATTTCTCTACGGCAAGAAAATGGGCAAGACTCCTGCGCGGACAGCCCTCTTGGGTGATGTAGCGTCCGCCATAGCTGTGCCTGTTTCGCAACAGAATTCAGCAATTCCTACACTCAATGATTTGCTCTTTCTCTCTTGAGAGCAACGATTATCAAAAAAACATGGGGTTCCGTTACGGTAACCCTCCGCCGCGTCCTGTAACAGTTTCCATTCTCGCGGTTCCCCCGTCAGTTCGATCGACTCCATTCATGAGCGCCCCGACCATGCAGAACTTATCTGAAGCAAAAACCGACACTATTGATTCCGACCGACCTCCTGAGCCAGCACCTGAAAATGTGCTGGCGACTGCGCCCCCCTCCCGACCACTGAGCATTGCGGAAGAAATCGATGCGCTGACTGACCCAAGTTTCATGACCTCGCTTGCGCGCGGCTTGGCCGTCATAAAAGCTTTCAGCGATCAGCGCCGCGCTATGACGATTGCACAGCTCAGCCACAAAACAGGTATTCCACGAGCAGCCGTTCGCCGCTGTCTCTACACACTGAAACAGCTCGGCTATGCCGACTCGGAGGCAAATAATTTTTTCCTGAAGCCTAAAATTCTGACCCTCGGGTATTCTTATCTTTCATCAACACCACTGACCATATCGGCTCAACCGGCACTCAATGAAATAAGTCGTGAACTTAATGAATCCTGCTCATTAGGCGTCCTCGAGGAAAATGAAGTCATCTATATTTCTCGTTCACAAAGCTCTCGCGTGATGTCCGTCGCATTAAATGCAGGCAGTCGAATACCCGCCTACTGCTCTTCCATGGGGCGCGTACTGCTCTCCACGTTTTCGGAAGACGAACTCTCCGACTACTTTTCAAAAGTCCGTATGGTCGCCTTTACCGATCGTACCGTCACTGAGGAAAGTCAATTACGTGACATATTGAATGACGTACGACAGCGTGGTTACGCCGTCGTGGAAGAAGAACTGGAAATAGGTCTGCGATCCATCGCTGTCCCTGTACGAGGCGCCTCGGGAATACCTGTCGCTGCAATCTGCATCGGTGCTCAGGTGGGCCGTGCAGATCGAACACAACTCGAGCAGGGCTTTCTACCCCTCTTGCTGAATACAGCCAGCGAATTATCCGTCTTGCTTCCCTAAGTAAGATCCATTTTTCAGGCCGGACGGGTTCGCGCACGGAATGCTATCGGTGCACTTCCCGTCTGACGCTTGAAGAAGCGTGTGAAATAAGCGGGGTCTGAAAAACCAAGCGCATCCGACACATCCTTGACGGGCATCGAAGTGTAAATCAAGTAACGCCTTGCCTCGAGTCCCATACGCGCATGAATCAGGGCCAGTGCAGAATGACCGGTCAAATGGCGACATAAGGCGTTCAGATGTGCAGCACTGATGTCCAAGTTGAGTGCGTAAAACTCCAAAGGATATTGTTGCGCATAATTCGCTTCAATCAATTGCGAAAATCTTGCGAGATGTTCACGCCCCCGGAGTGAAGGCAATTCATCCTCCCGTGCTGGTAACAGTCTGGATAACCAGACCAGCAGCGATACCAGTTGTGCCTCCATCAGCAGATCACGATGCGCATCGCGATTTGCATACGCTTTATGAATGGTATGAAAAGCCACCTCGATCTGCTTTCGATCAGCACCGGGCTTGAGCGTACAAACCACAGGCGTATTCATCGCCTGCAATGCTGGCCCCAGATCCGGTTGCAAGCGCTGAAAAAAAGCATACGCCAGCGTAATGACCTCGCCATCAGCATCCGGAGAAAACCGGAAACCATGCACGCAGTGCTGAGGCAGCAGCAACACCTGCCCGCCCGATAAATCCGCAAGACGGCCATCGAGCTCGACGCTGGCCTTGCCCCGTGCCAGCCATAGCATCTGGAACAGACCATGGTGCCGGTGCGGCTGAATCTCCCAATTGTGCAAGCGACTGCGCGCCGCGATGGACTCGCAGTGAACCAGATCAGGCGCGAGTTCGGGCGCTTTCTCCCCATACAGATGGTAGACAGGCACGGGAGGAATCGATGTCTTTTTGCCAGCCATTAAAAATCTGCGATTCGCTAAAAATCCTCGGAATGTACAAGTATTGCATGGGAAAGTCTATTCCGTTGCCATACGACAACGCGGATCATGTTAGTTAAATAGGTCAGCGCCATTTCCGCTGCCGGAGACAAATTCATGAAAACTCAGGTCGCCATCATCGGTGCCGGACCGTCGGGCCTCCTTCTCGGTCGCCTGCTGGAATTACAAGGCATAGCCAACATCATCATTGAGGCCAAGTCGCCCGATTACGTACTCTCGCGCATTCGCGCTGGCGTGCTTGAACAAGGTACGCAAAATCTGCTGCGCGAAGCCAAAGCGGGCGAACGCATGGACCGCGAAGGTCAGGTGCACGATGGCTTTGCACTGTCCTTCCAAGGTCGGGTTGAACGCATCGACCTCAAGGCACTCACCGGCGGCAAAACCGTGATGGTCTATGGCCAGACCGAAGTCACCAAGGATCTGATGGCCGCTCGCGAGGCTTCGGGCGGCATCAGCATCTACGAAGCCGATGAGGTGGCGCTTCATGATTTTTATGGCGACAAGCCCTCGGTGACCTACACGAAAAACGGACAAGTTCACACCATCGAATGCGAGTACATCGCGGGCTGCGATGGTTTTCACGGTATCGCGCGCAAGTCGGTACCGAACGATGCCATACGCCTGTTCGAGCGCGTCTACCCTTTCGGCTGGCTGGGCATACTGTCACGCACACCGCCTGTTGCACATGAGCTGATTTATGCCAATCATGAACGTGGCTTTGCTTTGTGCAGCATGCGCTCTGCGTCGCTATCACGGTACTACGTGCAATGCGACCTGAAAGACACGACCGACGCGTGGTCGGATGAACGCTTCTGGGATGAACTGCGAGCGCGGCTGCCCGCAGAAACCGCCGGCAATCTGGTGACCGGCCCCTCCATTGAAAAGAGCATCGCCCCCCTGCGCAGCTTTGTGGCCGAGCCCATGCAGTTCGGCCGCCTGTTTCTGGTCGGTGACGCCGCTCACATCGTGCCGCCAACCGGTGCAAAAGGTCTCAACCTCGCTGCAAGCGATGTCTACACGCTTTATCACATCCTGACTCAGCGCTATCGACAGGGCCGACTGGATCTGGTTCAGAAGTATTCAGAAATCTGCCTGCGTCGCATATGGAAGGCTGAACGCTTTTCATGGTGGATGACGTCGATTCTCCACAAGTTTTCGGATGACCCATTTAACCAGCGCATTCAAGAAGCTGAACTCGACTACTACACCAGCTCGCTCGCCGGCCAAACCACAATCGCGGAAAACTATGTAGGACTACCCTACGAACCCATAGCGTGAGACGGCTGACAAGGTCCGCGAAGAATTCGATATCAACCGGTCGAACGCGGATCATGCGATGCCATCACAGCGGCAGTCTCAGCTCAACAGTACCGGTCCCTGGGTGACTGGCAATATGAAATCCCAGATTTCTTGCCAACTCAATCAGCACGTGATTGTCGCTAAGTACCTCACCAACAATCACCTGCGTGCCTCGCTGACGAAAATACGCAATAAGCTTCGTCATCAGCATCTGACCCAGACCCAGACCTTTAAGGTCGGAGCGAATGATGATCGCAAATTCAGCATTGATATTGTCCGGATCCGCCACCGCACGAACCACACCTAAGGTCTCATCGCTACCATTTTCACTGAGTCGGACAGCGACAAAGGCCATCTCGCGGTCATAATCAATTTGTGTCAGGCGCGCCAACTGCGAGGGCTGCAGTTCGCGCATATGAATGAACATTCGAAAACGCACATCAGCAGGATCAAGCGCACTGAAAAACCGCAGGTGCGCCTCACCATCTTCTGGCCTGATCGGGCGCAAAGTCAATTCACTGCCCCGCCATTGCACGATCTCCTCCAGCGCCTGCGGATAAGGATGAATCGCGAGCCGATCATGCGGATGACGCAGATGCTGTGGCTTGAGCAGCACACGCGCATCAAGTGCAATCACACCTCGAGCATCAGCCAACAATGGGTTGATATCCAGTTCAGCTATCTCGGGCAGTTCAGCAGCCAGATGAGCAACCTGAATCAGTACTTGGTTAATTGCTTTCATATCTGCCGCAGGTCGATTCCGATAGCCTGCAAGCAGTTTCGACACGCGGGTGCCCATGATCGTGTCGCGCGCCAGCACATCGTTCAGCGGCGGTAAGGCCAGCGCATGATCCTGCAACACCTCGACAGCAATCCCACCCTGACCAAACAAAAGCACTGGACCGAAAATCGGATCGGAGGTGATACCAACAATAAGCTCATGCGCATCGGGCCAACGTATCATCTGCTGCACTGAAAAGCCGTTGAGTTTTGCATCGGGCCGTAACAACGTGAGCCGTTGCTGCATCGCCTTTGCTGCCTCTTTGACGGCTGCGACAGATTCCAGATCCAGTGCAACACCACCGACTTCCGTTTTGTGCGAAATGTCAGGGGATAAGAGCTTCACAGCGACAGGAAATCCTATCGCCTCTGCCAGCACTGCTGCCTCCTCAGGTGAATGCGCAACACGAGTTTCTGCAATCGGTATGTGACAGGCTTGCATCAACGTCTTCGCTTCAGGCTCGGTCAGCATCATCCGACCTTCGGCCAGCGCGCGATCAATAACAGCGCGCGCGGCTGGCAAATCCAAATCATCATAGGGCGTACCTGCGGAGGGCACTTGCATCAGCAGTCGCTGATTGCGTCGATACTCCACGACTTGCATGAATCCCTGCACAGCATCCTCGGGTGTGCCGAAATGCGCCAATCCCGCTTGGGAGAATATCTGACGTGCCTCGCCCACTGACGCACCTCCCATCCAGCAAGCAATGATGTGATGACTTGATTGCTGCATCACCGGCGCCAGCGCACGCGCAATATCTGCGCTGGGCACAATCGCGGTCGGTGCGTGAATGAAAAGTATCGGATCCGATGGTTGGTGCTCAAGCAAGATGGAAAGAGCTTGCTGATATCGGGCAACCGGTGCATCACCAATGATATCGATCGGATTACCGCGCGACCAATTAGACGGCAACACCTTGTCGAGCGCAGCCATAGTTTTTTCGGACAGTGTTGCGAGCTCTCCACCTGAGAGCATGAGCGCATCAGTCGCCATAACACCGGGGCCACCGCCATTGGTCAGAATGATCAGCGATTCATTAGTCAGCGGCCGTGCTCTTGCCAGTGTTTCAACGGCGTCAAACAAAGCGTCAGTCGTCAATACACGTAACAAGCCGGCGCGGCGAATTGCAGCGTCATACACGGCATCATGACCCGCGAGTGCTCCGGTGTGTGAGGCAGCAGCACGCGCACCTTCGGGCACGCGACCTGCCTTGAGAATCACGACAGGCTTGTTACGTCCTGCTGCGCGTGCCGCCGACATGAATTTGCGTGCGTTACGAATGTCTTCCACGTAAAGAAGAATGGATTGTGTCTGCGGATCGGTCGCCAGAAAATCAAGCACATCACCAACATCGACATCGCTTGCATCACCAAGCGAAATAAAACGCGAAAATCCGATACCGCGCTCTCTCGCCCAATCAAGAACCGCGGTAACCAGCGCACCCGACTGTGAGACAAAAGCCACTTTGCCCGGCAATGCATCGGTGGACGCAAAGCTTGCGTTGAGTTGCAAAGCGGGTACCAGCAGACCAACGCAATTCGGCCCAAGAATACGAAACACATCAGGCTTTGCCGCATCGAGCATCGCCTGACGATAGGTGCGGCCATCACCATAGTCACCACCCATGCCGGCAGTTAAAACCACGGCCGCGCGCGTTCCTCGCTGTGCCAACTGGGTAATCAATCCGGGGACGGTGGCAGGTGGAGTTGCGATTACAGCCAATTCAGGAGTGATTGGCAGGCTCGCCACATCCGGATACACCGGCCAGTTCTGCAGACGCATGAGGCGAGGATTCACTGCCATCAACTTGGGATCACCTTGTGCGGCATACCCTTGCGACAAATTGGTCCAGACAGTGGCACCCACGCTGTGCGGCCGGTCACTTGCTCCGATCAACACGACTGATTTGGGAGAAAAAAGATATTCTAGGTTACGCAGGCTCATGGGGTGATGATAATGATATTGATGAAATTCGAGGGGCTGATTAATTGACTTGAATCAAAAATTTCGAAGTCGCAGCGGCGATCACGCTATCTGGTACTGGACGCTGTTGGTGATAACTCTTAGAGTTGAAATAAGTTATTCGTTGCCGTTAAAACGCGAAGAGCTGATCTGTGTTGATCATGCAAGGCTTGGGTGATCGGATTGCTTGTGCTGTCGGATTTCTTGGGTCATCGGATTAGTTGTGCTGTCGGATTTTTGGCTTGGGAAATGTACTTATGTCCGTTATTTCTTAAGCCATCGGATACACAATGAAAGACACTGGATCCCGGCCTGCGCCGGGATGACGAATTTGAGGCCATTAGCTCTTAAAACGTCATCCCGGCGCAGGGTGTAGCGGGGGTTTCAGACCGCATGCGGTCTACCCGCGAAACAGTCGTGGCGTAATCGCCATGGCGCGCCCTGCAAGGGGGGATCCAGTGTCTTTAATTAGCCGAAGTAAATTAAAAAGTGAGCCCCGATGAACTTCAAAACCCTACTCGTCCACGTTGATACATCCAAACAATCCGCCACACGCATTGATCTAGCAGCACAAATGGCGATAACACACGACGCTCACCTGATCGGCACTGCCATGACGGGAATTTCCCGCGTCGTCTTTCAAGACAACCCCATACGCCCACCCGACCCGGTGCTATTGCATCACGTAGATGCATTGCGTGACCATGCGCGGCGAGCACTGCAACAGTTTGAAGACAGGGCACATCTGGCAGGTGTCACCTCGGTGGAATCACGACTGGTTGATGACGATCCTGCTGCCGGCATGGGTATTCAAACGCGCTATGCCGATCTGGCTGTGATCGGGCAGTTCGATCCGGATGATCCTGTGCCGGGTCTGATGTCAGATTTCCCGGCCTCGGTACTGATGCAGAGTGCGCATCCGATACTGATCGTGCCTTTCACACACCAGAACATCAAGCCCTTCGCTCGCGCACTCATCGCCTGGGATGCCAGCATGACCGCAAGCCGCGCAGTCACTGGCGCATTACCGTTGCTGCGAACGGCTTCCGTGGTCGATGTGGTGGTCTTCAATGCATCACCACAAGATGAGGCCCATGGTGAGGTGCCCGGGAGTGATCTCGCACTTTATTTAGCGCGACAGGGTGTCTCAGTGAATGTCATCAATCGCCGCACCGATATTGATATCGGCAATGCCTTGCTGTCGCTCTGCGCTGATCAGGAATCTGATCTACTGGTGATGGGCGGCTATGGCCACACGCGTTTACGGGAAATTCTACTCGGTGGGGCAACGCAGACTGTGCTGGAATCAATGACGCTGCCCGTGCTCATGTCCCACTAGTGATCGCGCTGTCATTTGGCGTCCGGATCGCGATAGACCAGTACCGGTATATGCGCATGGGATAACACGCGCTGCGTCTCGCTACCCAACAATAGTTTATCCAGGCCTTTGCGTCCGTGTGACGCCATCCAGATTAAATCGCAGCCGTGACTCTCGGCGGTCTTGATGATTTCTTCGTAAGGATGCACGCCACGCGTAGACAGTACTTCGAAGGCAACACTCGCATCAGCAGCCATGGTGTAAAACCTTTGCATCGCTTGTTGAGCGGTCTTGTCCTGAATCTCCTCATAGGAACTCAGATCGACCATGGCGCCGGCTTCGGGCATGAGCATGAAAGGGTAAAGCTGAGCCACCGAAAGACCTACCACCGATGCGCCCGTGGCAGCTGCAAATGCCAGCGCGGCTTTCGCTGATTTTTCAGAGAGTACCGAGCCGTCTGTGGGGATAAGTAACTTGCGAAACATGGTGCGTCCTTTTCGATCAGCCGTTTGCCCCAGACTATCAAAATCGAGAAAGGAAAAATTTGACGCTGATCAAAGCGGCCACAATGGTGGCTCATCCATCAGCGCAACCTGCTCGCGCAATTCGAGAATACGGTCCTGCCAGTAACGCACGGTATTAAACCAAGGGAAAGCAGCAGGAAAAGCGGGATCATCCCAGCGTCTGGCCAGCCAAGCAGAATAATGCAGCAAGCGCAAAGTCCTCAGCGCCTCAATCAGGTGCAGCTCACGCGGATTGAATTCGAAAAAATCTTCATAGCCTGCTAGTAACGTAGCCAGCTGCGCGCTGCGCTCCTGACGTTCGCCCGAGAGCAGCATCCACAAGTCTTGAATTGCAGGTCCGCTGCGACTGTCATCAAAATCAACAAAGTGAGGTCCATCATCGGTCCACAGCACATTCCCGACATGGCAATCGCCATGCAAGCGCAAATAGCGCAGGTCTCCGGCGCGCTCATAGCAATGCCGCACACTCTCGATTGCCTGTGCCGTGACGCTCTGCCAACTATCAAGCAAATCGGGTGGAATGAAATCATTCGCGAGCAGCCAAGAACGGGGTTCATCACCGAAGGTCATGACATCAAGTACGGGTCGGTGCTGATAGGCACTATCGGCACCCACCGCATGAATGCGCCCCATCAGCCTACCCATCTGCTCCAGCGTGTCATCACGATCGAGTTCGGGTGCGCGACCACCTTGTCTTGGAAATACAGCAAAGCGATAGCCTTCATGAATATGCAAGGTATCGTCTGCAATGCGCGTTGCCGGCACGACCGGAATTTCCTGCGCATACAAGGCATCGACGAATCGATGCTCTTCGCGAATCGCCGCATCGGTCCAGCGACTGGGCCGGTAGAATTTCACAATGACCGGTGCGGCGCCTTCCATGCCAACCTGATAGACGCGATTTTCGTAACTGTTTAGCGCGAGTAAACGTCCATCGCCATACAAATTGAGCGACTGCAGCGCATCAAGCACCGTATCAGGCGATAGTTCGGAAAAGGAAGCGGGCGGAAGATGTGTCATGCCCGCATTGTAGTCTTCCCTTGATCTTCCAATGCTCCGTTACTGTAACGG
>JAIXYM010000123.1 GCA_027490255.1 Oxalobacteraceae bacterium
ATGAGGCTATTCGGTCTGCGGTCTGTAGCAAAATCAGTAGCCCTGCTGTTTGTTTTTTTCTACTCCCTCGCGCATGCAGAAATTTCTGTCGTCGACGACAGTGGTCGGCGTGTCACGCTATCAGCACCGGCCAAGCGTATTGTGAGTCTCGCACCCCACGCCACCGAACTCTTGTTCGTCGCAGGTGCCGGCAAAAAAGTGATCGGCGTGTCTTCAGGCAGCGATTATCCGATCGAAGCATCACAACTGCCTTCAACAGGTAATAGTTCAAGGCTTGATATCGAGCGCATCACCCTGCTGAAACCAGATCTAATCGTTGCCTGGACCAGCGGGAACAACCCAAGACAAATTGCCCAACTCAGACAACAGGGCTATGCAGTATTCGAGAGCGAACCGCGGCGCCTCGACGACATTGCCACTAACCTCGAGCGACTGGGCACCCTTACTGGTGGCACACAAGCTAGCAATGCTGCAGCCGAATTCAGGCGGTCGCTGAGCTTGCTTGGCGATCGATATCAGAGCCGTACCCCGGTCACCGTCTTCTACCAAATCTGGCCATCGCCACTGATGACGCTTAATGGGCAACATCTCGTATCGCAAGTCCTCAATCTTTGCGGCGCCACCAATGTATTCGAGAGACTGCCTCAGCTTGCGCCTACGGTCAGCAGAGAAGCGGTCGTCACAGCCAATCCGGATGCAATTCTGATCAGTGATGAAGCCGGCGGATTCGATCGTTGGGAAAGTCTCACGTCGCTCAAAGCGGTACGTCAGCAGAATCTCTTCAAGGTGAATGGCAAACTGCTGAATCGCCCCACGCCGCGAATGCTCGCCGCCATTGCCGATCTATGCGAACAGATTGACACCGTACGCAAGCCCAAACAACCTACATCGCCCTAAGCGTCAACCGATAGCTCAGCCAGCAATTCATTTTAGGAGACAGCCATGAAAAAAATATCAGTCAACGATTTGCATGAACGTCAACGCGGCTCGCTGCCTGAGTTACTAGGATTCGATATCGTTTCTGCTACCACGCAATCAATTGATGCCGGATTCGACATCAAGCCCCATCATCTCGCACCCAATGGCTATCTTCATGCAGCATCCCTCATCATGCTGGCAGATACCTCTTGTGGCTATGGATGCATGATCAATCTGCCGGAAGGTGCAAACAGCTTCACCACGATTGAGCTGAAGAGTAATTTTTTAGGTACCGCACGCGAAGGCCGAGTGGATTGTATCGCCACCCCCGTTCATCTAGGGCGCACAACGCAAGTTTGGGATGCGACGGTCAGCGCCGCTGGAAAAACTATCGCGCTATTTCGTTGTACACAGATGGTACTCTGGCCAAAAACTTGAGCTAAACCCTGAGCGTCACTGCGGTCGGCTGATATGACCGCACTATCGCTATCTGGCACTGACACCGAGCGCTTGAAGCGGCACCAGCCAATCGCCCTGCTGCATGAACTCGCATCCGAACGCCACGCTTAATATTTCAGGTACCAAGATCTCACCGACCGATCCCAACCAATGCTGCCCCTCACCCAGCACTAGAGCGTGCGTCGCAAAGCGTCGCGCCAGATTGATGTCGTGGCAGCTGGAGATCACCGCGTGATTGGCCGAGAGTTCACGCAATAGCTGCATGACCTGCAATTGCTGCGCTACATCCTGATGCGACACAGGCTCATCAAGCAGCATGAGTTCAGGCGCTTGGACGAGCAGCGCTGCCAGCGCGACGCGCTGGCGCTCGCCACCGGACAGCGTCAATACATTGCGTCCCTCGCTTCCTGCCATGCCCACTTTTTCAAGCGCTGCGCTGACTGAAAAATTCGTCGCCATAGAATCGTCATTTGTCGAACTCCATCCCACGACCTGACCAATGGCAACCACATCAAAGACGGTGTGGGCGAACACATCAAGTTGTTGCTGCAGCATCAACCCCCGGCGCTGTGCCAGCAATGCCAATGGCGTCCTTTGCATCGCTTCACCGCACAACTGAATCTGAGCTTTTGAGTTTGACCGAAGACCTGAAATAACTTGCAGCAGCGTTGTTTTACCTGAACCGTTTTTACCGAGGATGCACCAGAATTCACCGCGATCAATTTGCAGATCGAGTTTGCTAATCAATCGCCGATCACCCACGGCAATGTCAAGCTGACCCACCTGAAGCACGCTCATGAACGACTCCGTGCCAGCAGCATCAGAAACACCGGCACACCAATGAGCGCTGTAATCACGCCGACCGGCAGTTGCGTAGGTGCGGCAATAGTGCGTGCCAGCAGATCAGCCAATGTCAGAGCAATACCGCCGGTCAGCACGGACGCAGGCAACAAGACGCGCTGATCATTGCCAATGACAAGACGCAGCGCATGAGGTACGACCAAACCGATGAAACCTATGGTGCCAGCAACCGCCACTGCGGCTGCAGTGGATACCGAGGCAACGAGCAGCAGACTCACCTGAAGGCGGCGCACGCTCAAACCTAGCAAGTGCGCCGTTACTTCACCGTGTGAGAGCACGTTAAGATCCCTAGCCTTGGTAAAGGACCATGCACATGCCAGCAGCAAGACCAACCATGCAGAGACAACAAAATCAGAGGAATCCAACTCGCCCATGAGCCAGAACAATGTGCCACGCATCTGGACATCTGGCGAAAGCACCAGCAACAACGTAATCAAAGCACCAAAACCAGCCGAGATCATCACCCCGGTCAGAATTAGACGGATATCCCCCGTTCCTGACTCCAACGCAATCTCATTAACTAAACTGCGCCTTGCCAGAACTAGCAGCAGTGCCGTGGCTAATAGCGCACCAAGCAAGGCACCTGACTGAAGACTGTAGAGCGCAGCTGAAGCCGGCAACAGCAAACTGAAACTCAATGCGCCGGCGGCAGCACCACCGGATACACCCAGCACATAGGGATCAGCCAGCGGATTTCGCAGCAGCAACTGCATCAATGCACCGGAAAGTGATAGCAGACCTCCGACAGCAAAAGCAGCCATCACGCGTGGCCAGCGCAATTGAAAAACCGGATCGTCCCAATAATTCAGCAATTCGCACCCTGTACTGCCGCAGGTCACGGCAGCCGTGCCCCCCACTACTGTGAGCGCGGAGAGGAACATCAAGAGTGATAAGTGACGGCGGTTTCGCACTGTCAGAATCGTCGGTCAACGGTTAATAGAACTGATCTACCCATTGCAGGATAAGCATAGTAGGACGCGCCAGAGAGCCCACCATAAGTGAAATAATTTTCGTCTGTAAGATTCAAAATACTGGCACGCAAACGCCACTGTTCTATTTCATGAACCACAACAAAGTCTGCAATGATGAAAGAGGGTTTTCTAAATCTTGATGTATTTTGCTGATCGTTATCTAAACGTGCCTCGCCACTGTAAGTACTGCGGAATGTGATGCTGGTTCGCTCATTAGCTCGCCAAATTGCAGCGACTGACGCCTTATGCAAGGGAATTAGAGGCACCTGCTTTCCAGCAACCGAGGTACCACCAACGCTTCCGCTGGTGAACTGTGCGTCGGTATAGCTATAGCCCCCCTCTAACGTCATGGCAGCAGTCGCCAGCCACTTGGCATCAAGTTCAATACCTCGTCTTTCGGTCGGCGGCAAATTTACATTATTGGCAACCGTGGGGTAGTACATGATTTCATTTTCAAGTTTCATACGAAACAGGCTGAAGCCGGCAGCAAAAGAACTGTCTGCGTAACGGATACCAGTATCTAGATCCTGCGAGGTTTGAGGCTCAAGAACCGTTGGCACAACCGAACCCCAAGGTGGTCGCAACTCATCAACCGTCTGCAATCGAAAACTCTTGCCTGATTTAGCATGCAAAGACCAACCTCCTTGCAAATCCTGACGCAGTGCTATCTCATAGGCTGGTGTTTTTCGCGTTTGCTGGGCTATCGCGTTTGAGAAATTCACATCATTGACCGTACGCTGTTCCCGAACACCCAGAGCAATGGACGTGCCAGAACTAAAATTACTAGTGTTTCTGACGTACAGGGAAGTATTGATTTGTTGTGCTGTTGATGACGGTACCGCGTTGACGTCAGAAGCAAAATAGTTCCAGTTCCATCTATCCCAATCGCCGCCAACAATAAATGAATGATTAACGGTCCCTGTTTCGAATGGGAAGCGAAAACGAGGAGAAAAACTTAATGCATCCACCTTAGTCAGATCAGGTGTCGTAAAACCATAATCCTTATAGAAAGATTTTGAATCGCGTGTACGATGCGTTAGATCAAGTGCAAAAAAACCAAGATCGAATTTCTGCTCTGTTGCAAAGGCTATCCGCAGGCTGTCTAGGCTCGATGAATTGGTAGGCGTCGTCGCGCTACGCGGATCAGTAAGTAACTGTGCTGCAGTACGTTCACCTGGCAAACCCAAAGACTGCTGACCGGAAGATAATCTCAGCGAGAGTGGCCCCCTATCGCCACGGTAATTCAACGCTGCCGTCACGTTTTCTTGTACAGAACGATTATTTCTGCGAAAGTTATCTGTCTCATTTTTTTCAGCAAAAACATTCAGGCTCAGTCGATCATGTGACATGCTAGCTGAGGCAGAAACGCCGCGTGCACCATAACTTCCGATGGTGCCAGCCGCTGTCGCATTGATACCCATCTCCTGATTTTTTTTCGTAATGATGTTGATAGTTCCGCCGGTCGCACCTCTGCCGTACATTACAGCTCCGCTGCCTCGTAAAATTTCGATACGCTCGATCGAGGCCAGAGGAATCGAAGCAAGATCAGCGCTTGCCAATTCATTTTCAGTGATACGCTGACCATCAAGGAGAATCAACGTATTCTGATCGCCAGCCATGCCAAAGCCGCGAAGATCAATCTGACGGTTTGGACTGCCACTGTTATCAATTACTTGAATGCTGGTTTGGAGTGCAAGTACATCGACCAGTGTTCTTGCGCCACTGCGCAAAATATCGTCTGCTGTAACGACGGTGGTTTGCACCGGCTCATCAAGAAGTTGCTGCTCAAATCGGGTACCAACCACGGAAACAGGGGGTAGCATCCGGGGTTGGTTAGGTTGGGAAGGCTGAGTTACTTGTGCGTGTATCGATGAGGCGCAGAAAAGACAATACAAAGCAGTCAGGCGAACGCTCGCCGGAAAATAACGGGACATAGGAACTTTCAGTTTCGAACATCGCGCCAGCTTCCCCGCAGGCGCAACTCAACAGAAGCACTAGGCTTCCACCTATTCTGGCCGGTATCCGGGCTAGCAAGTGATTCCGGGTAGCCTTCCCATGCATTGAGCACAGTGGCGTTGTACGCGGATCGCATGGTGAACCATGCACTTGCTTACCGTTGCGGGGGCAGCACACGTTGGCATCGGCTTGCAGCGTTGGCAAGATTTTGCGCCGTGTTTCCCGTTTAACTGCGAGCCAAGAACAGCCCGCGAGCACCAAAACGGTCGCAGTGTAAAAGATGATTTACCTTTACGTCAACGAAAATCAGCAGCCTCCCCAGTCGCTTTCGGACCGGCGGGTGTTATGCACTAAACTGCTGGCCACACGATTTAAATCGATTTCAAACTGGCAGGAGAACTCATGCGCGACCACAATCCGACTGCAACCGATACGCTGGCATCGAAAGTTGATTACTACACCCGCCAATACAATGCTCGTGCGGAGATTCCCGACCATCCTCAGTTGTTTACGCGCTGGCAGAACGAATCGGTCCTGGTCAGACGTACCCATGCAGGTTTGCTAGATATCCCGTTTGGCAGTGCGCCCGGTGAGCGACTCGATTTTTATCCAGCACCGCGTCCGGGCGCACCACTGCTAGTGTTCATCCATGGCGGTTGGTGGCGATCACTCGACAAATCTGACTTCACTTTTATCGTGCCGGGTTATCACGAGGCAGGGTTCAATGTCGCGCTGACGAATTACACACTCGCGCCCGAAGCATCGATTGAAGAAATTACGCGTCAGCAGCTGCGCGCGTTAGCCTGGCTATACCAAAATGCAGCGCGTTACGAGTATGACCGGGATCGTATTGTCGTGGCTGGCCATTCTGCTGGTGCGCATTTGGCGGCGATGATGATGGCAGCGCGCTGGAATGAATATGATACTGAGTTGCCGGCCAATCTCGTCAAGGCCGGCGTACTGATGTCGGGACTCTATGATCTGGACCCGGTTCGTTACGCAGAGTTTGTCAATATCGATCTAAAAATTACAGAAGCTAGTGCGCTTCGACTTTCGCCCGGCTACATGCCGCTGCCACATCCCATACCATTCATCACCTCAGTGGGTGATCTCGAATCAGCAGAATTCAAGCGGCAGACGGCTTTGATCGCCAGTCAGTGGCAGTCGGCTCATCAGGGCGAAATCGCGCTGCAAGGGATCAATCATCTGACTATTTGCGATATGTTTGCGCTTCGCGG
>JAIXYM010000142.1 GCA_027490255.1 Oxalobacteraceae bacterium
ATCATTTCCAGACCGGCGGGGATAATGCCCGCAGCAATCACATCAGCCACTGCATTGCCACCTTTGACCACATCATCAAAGGACGCCATGATCACGCGCGCCAGCTGAGGTTTGGGTACGAGCTTGACGGTAACTTCAGTGGCTACGCCCAGCATGCCTTCGGAGCCTATGAACGCTGCCAGCAAATCAAGGCCCGGCGCATCCAGCCCGGAATTACCCAGCTCAACAACATCACCTTCGATGGTGACCATGCGCACACGCAGTACGTTATGGACCGTGAGCCCGTATTTCAGGCAATGCACACCACCGGAATTTTCTGCGACATTGCCACCGATCGAGCAGGCGATCTGCGACGAAGGATCAGGCGCATAGTAAAGACCGTGCGGTGTCGCCGCTTCGGTAATAGCCAGATTACGCACACCGGGCTGCACGACGGCAGTTCTGGCATGCGGGTCAAGTTTAAGAATGCGATTCAGGCGCGCGGTGGATAACACCACGCCATCAGCAATCGGCGTCGCGCCACCCGACAAACCGGTACCTGCTCCACGCGGCACGATCTGCACATTCAGACGGTGACAGACTTTGAGCACAGCAATCACCTGCGCCTCGTTCTCGGGCAAGGTGACGATCATCGGCAGCTGGCGATAGGCTGACAAGCCATCGCACTCATAGGGACGCGTGTCTTCTTCGTTGAACAGTACCGCTTGTGCGGGCAACTGCTCGCGTAAGGCGGCAACCACCTCGCGCTGACGAGAGAGAGAAAAAGCCGCTTCAATGGGAGCATTCATGGGAAATCCTGATAAAGCGCGTGCCAACAAAGCCCGCAGCCTAAAGGACATTAGTGTAACGAAAGGCTTCCTGCGAAAGTCCCGATTTGATCGGATTTCCGCTGAAAAGCTTTGGGGTGACTGATGAAAGTTTTTAGCTTGCAGGCTAGCACCTGCAAAAGCATGGTCATGACGACAAGTGCGCGCCCTGTAGAAAAGGCAGCGGCGCGCCACATCTTGTTAAATGGCGCTCGTTCTGCGCCACTAAAAACAGCGGGAGGTTAATCAGACGCTACTGAAAGTCGCCTGGGTCCATTGGAGAAACGCAGCCACTTCCGGGCGCTCGGCGGCCTGCTTTTCGTAAACAACGTAGTAGGCGTGTGGCGGCGTCGCGGTCTGTGTATCGAAGAGGCGAACGATTTCGCCACTGTCGAGCAATTCACGTGCGAAGTGTTCGCGGGTCAAACCAATACCGTGGCCGCGACGCACGGCTTCCAGTAGCAAACCAAGATCATCAACCCGCAGCCCGGTACTGGGCTCAGACCAATCAAGGCCAGCGGCCTCAAACCAAGGCTGCCAAGGCTCGAGCGCAGAACGGAGCAATGTCGCATTCTGCAAATCTTCCGGTTTGCTGATCTCACCCACCTTACTCAAATAGTCGGGGCTGGCGACCGCAAAGGTCGGCTCGGAAAACAATTTTTCGCATTGAAGATTCGGGTATTTGCCCGGCCCGAAACGTACCTCGACATCACTTTCACCCAGCGCGAGATCGTAGAGCGGCACCGACAAATAAATTTCGACCGCAATATCGGGATGCGCCTCGGTAAATGACGCCAACTTGGGTACGAGCAAATAGCGCGCAAAAGTCGGCGGTACCGTGATCTTGATACGCGGCTGCACTGAGGCAGCGCGGCGCGGCATCGGGAAATCAGTCAGCGTTCGCAGCGCCTGACGCACGACATCCAGATAACGTCGGCCGAATTCAGAGAGACCGACATTGCGTCCATCACGCAGAAACAAGCGCTCGCCAACGAACTCTTCCAGCAAGCGAATGCGATGCGAGAGTGCCGAAGGGGTAATGCAAAGCTCTTCTGCCGCCAGGGCGAAGGAACCGTGCCGCGCTGCTGCCTCAAACGCTGAGAGCGCATGGACCGGTGGGATGCGTGTTGCCATGGGTAGGTAATCTATGCCTCAGGAAAGCCGCCAGAAAAATTACCAGCGGAAGATCTTTCCAGGATTGAAAATATTATTCGGGTCTAACGCATGCTTGATTGATCGCATCATGTCGACCGCATCTTCACCGGTTTCGTGAATCAGAAAATCTATCTTGTGCAAGCCAATGCCATGCTCGCCGGTACACGTACCGTCCATCGCAATCGCACGATGCACCATGCGTTCATTCACACCTTCTGCGCGGGCGATATCTTCAGGATCGTTCGGATCAACCAGCATCTGTACGTGAAAATTTCCGTCACCGACATGACCGACGATACCGTGAATAATTTTTTCTCTTTCGCAGTCCGCCTTGGTCTCCAGCAAACATTCCGCCAGACGTGAAATCGGTACGCAGCAATCGGTGGATATCGCGCGACAGCCGGGGCGCAATTGCAGCAGCGCGAAATACGCATTGTGACGCGCCTGCCAGAGTCGGGAACGATCTTCGGGACGCGTTGCCCATTCAAAGCCAATGGCTTGGTGTTCATCAGCGATTTGCTGCACCAACTCCGCTTGCTCTTTCACGCCGTATTCGCTGCCATGAAATTCGAACAACAGCAGTGGCTTCTCAGGCAGGGTGAGCTTGTCATGCTTGTTGAAGGCGCGTACACCGTTTTCATCAACGAATTCAACCCGCGCAACTGGCACACCCATTTGTATCGTCTGAATAACGGTATTGACGGCACTGGCGATATCGTTAAACGAGCAGACCGCTGCCGAGATCGCTTCGGGCTGCGGATAAATTTTCAAAGTGACTTCTGTAATGATGCCCAGCGTGCCTTCGCTACCGACGAACAAACGCGTCAGGTCGTAACCAGCTGATGATTTTTTCGCGCGCGTACCAGTTCGGATGATCTTGCCTTCGGCGGTCACAACCGTGAGCGACAAAACATTTTCACGCATCGTGCCGTAACGCACCGCGTTCGTGCCCGACGCGCGGGTGGCGGCCATGCCACCGATCGATGCATCCGCACCCGGATCGATAGGGAAGAACAGTCCGGTATCCTTGATCTCGGTATTCAACTGCTTGCGCGTCACACCCGCCTGCACCGTCACGGTCAGATCTTCCGGGTTGACCGCCACAATCTGATTCATCTGCGACAGATCGATCGACAATCCACCTTGCAGCGCCAGAATGTGCCCCTCCAGCGAGGTACCGGTGCCATAAGCAATGATCGGAAAACGGTACTGATTGCACAAACGAACCGCGGCAGCGACCTCTTCCGAGGTATGCGCAAATACCACCGCATCGGGCAGCATGGGGTCGTAAGAGGATTCGTCGCGGCCATGATGCTCGCGCATCGCCATCGAGGTCGATAGACGATCGACGAAAACGGCCTTCAATTCGGCCAGCAGTGCCTCAGGCAGTTCGCGTCTGAGGGCAGAAGGTGGGGCAGGATGGTTCATGGAAGTTTCTCCGTAAGCAATCTATTGTACCCTTTGGCCGATAATAGAACGGCTCAAAATCAGCGGAAACCGGGAGTTTTGCAGCGAAAGCAGGCATTTTCCCGTATCCTGCGCCCCGACACTTTTATATTTATCCAATATGGGCAACCGACTTTCCAAAATCGCCACCCGCACCGGGGACGATGGCACCACCGGGCTGGGTGATGGCAGCCGCACTACCAAGGACGCGCTGCGCGTTCAGGCCATGGGCGATGTGGATGAATTGAATTCCCATCTGGGCCTGCTGCTCTGCGAAGACATGCCGGATGATTTGCGGGAAGAGCTGGTGACGATCCAGCATGACCTGTTTGATCTCGGTGGCGAGTTATGCATACCGGGCTTCAGCCTCATCACCGATACCCACGTCATCCGACTCGACGCCTTGCTGGCCAAATACAACGCCACCTTGCCTGTGCTGGCGGAATTCATCCTGCCGGCGGGATCACGCGCTGCATCGCAAGCTCATGTTTGCCGCACTGTTTGCCGGCGCGCGGAGCGAATAATCGTCGCACTCGGTTTGGCTGAAGAACTCAATGCGCAGCCACGCCAGTATGTAAACCGCTTGTCTGATTTGCTGTTTGTACTGGCGCGGGTGCTGAACCGCCATGCGGGCGGCGGCGATGTGCTGTGGGAAAAAGGCCGCCAGCGCGCCTGATGGTCTTACGGGTGATCCATCCATCTGCTTCTCACTTAAAAGAGGGGTAAGTGGGAGGAAAATGGTGTTGGTTCTATCTGCCCATTACCTCAGTCACTGGAAAGAAAAACGGCTTGGCGACGAAGGCGCCAAGCCGAAGGAAGTACGGTACAAGCCACTGCACGGGTCAAATCCGGTCCTTCTTTATTGCAACTTGAATCAAGCGCTGCGAGCCGCCTCCTGCCTCAGCTACGAGGCCCGGCTTGCAGCACTGCGGCCCGCAGGTTGACCAAGGTCTGCAAAACGTCTTCCTTCCCATGCGGCGACAGCCTGCTGATCTGATCAATCACTTGATGAATAATTTTGGGCGGGTAGTTCCGTCCTGCCAGAACTTGCAAGGCGGCAGTCGCCGCCGGGGCTGCAACACTGATTCCCCTGTTTCGCTCTAACGCCCGCTTTATCTTTTCCACGTCATCACGAGAGAATACGCGGGTTGATGGAATGCGAATTCCTTTGAGCGTCGGATGGGATTCCACCATTTTGACGAAGCTTGGAACAGCTTCCCGGCTAAAGATGTGCGACTTCAAATTGAGCACCTCGAGATTGCGGTTCTCAGCCAGGGCTGAAATGATCTGCATTGTGTCGAGCTTGTCAATATAGGACTTTACGTTCAATGTGACTTCACGAGGGCAAGAAGGTGAGGCGATCAAACTCGCGAGCGCTGTCCAGACGTCCCAACCTGCAAAATGAACTTTTAGTTCATCAAGGCGCGGACGTAAATGTAGCGACTGGATAATTGCTGCGCCTGCTTGGCCATACAAAAAGTTGTGCAACAGACTTAGCCGCCTGATTCCCGCATTATTCTCGATAAGGCCAACGATCGCCTCCTTGTTGGCGTCTACATTCAGAGACAGTGTCAGCCGCTCCACGCTCGTATTCCTTTTTAGAGCAAGCAGCAGCGGCTTAACTGCGAACGCAACCAACTCCGCCCCGGGACGAAAAGTCCAGTTGGAAATCCAGAGCTCTTTCAAGTCTGAGTGCTGAGCCAGCCATTCTCCGGTTGACGGACAGTAGCTGCCGTGGAGGCTCAACTCGAGCTTGGAGAGCCTGGCCATCGGCTCACCGCAACGCTCGAGTAAGGTCGGCATTACCGATGAAGGCACGCTAAGGGCACGAATAGCGGGCAGCAGTTTGCCCAAGCTATGGGCATCTAGAAAGAACGCCGGATCCTGAACCAACGAAAATCCCAGCTCTGGAATGCTATCCAGCAGAGATTGTGGAGAGCGCCGGATGAACTCCGATGCGCTTGCGCAGCCTCCTTGATCCTTAATAGTAATCGTAAGCGACCTGCTCAAGACAAGCTTTTCCTGCACCGCCTCCGCCAAGGGCTGAAAGTATTTTTCTTTGAGTTCGCCCTGAAAGTCTAGAAGCATTCTTCCGTGCCCGTAGGAGGGCAAGGCCACGGATACGCTGAACCCCTTCCCCTCAAAGGATCTCAGCGCTCTTTTCTTATCCTCTGCATCCTGCAGGTCCGAGTCTTCCTTGGCTTTTCTGTTGGCTTCCGCAATGTCTTCGAGGATATCTGCCCTCAACTCCGGCCCGAGGTCATCTTCAGGGTCTGTAGACGATTGCTCAGTGGTTTCGCTGTAGCCAACGCTCGACAGGTATGCATCACCCAACGGAAAGGACTCCTCGCTCATCGATAGGTAGAGTAGGTTCTGCAGCGCATCGAAGGAGTCCGCCTGTCCCCCAAAAGAATCCGAGCCTTTCCCAGAAAAAGGCGCGAGGCCAAACGGCACATCCGCATTCCCCTCCGAATCACTGAACACGTCTTCAGAGTCGGATAGCGCATCCAGTGCCTGACGTGAAGAATCCCAGGGACCGAATTGCCGCGAACGCGACAGTTGTTGACTGCCTTTAGGACTGTGCGCGAAAGCAAGCGCGGCATTATGTTCACCCCCATCTGGCTCTGCATCAGAACGGGGCTTGCTGTCCCTTTTTCCTGCCTTCAGTGTCAGGCATTGATTGGATGAGTTGAACTCGTCCAAGTGGTTCTCATTAATTCCGGAGTCTCCCGTACCACCTGACTCATTGTCGGAAACATCGGCGCTCGCCGCCGAACTACTTTCGTCATCGGTTTCTCCGGCACTCGATATCGAACCCTGGTCCGATGCGTCACCAGAATCTCCTTCATCCTCCGAAACCGGCTCGCTGCCTGATCCAGCATCGCCTGCGTAGAGGGAATGCTCTGAGTCCTCGTCGCTGGCGCTAAATTCTTCGGCGCACTCCCCCCGCCCCCGACTTGAGGAGACGACCTGCTTGAATAGCAAGGGACGAAGATCGGTGCGCCTGGCTGCCACATCTCTGTTCCCGCGGTCGCTGCTTGAATCGTCGCCGCCAGACTCGGCGGCTGAGCTGCTTGCGTCCGCGACTTCTGAAAGGTCGTCCTCCGGATCGGGCTCGTAACCCGAATACGGGTCGGCCTCGCCACTTGAGTCAGACCCGGACAAACGACTCAACTCGCCAGCAAAGTCCCAAATCATGAGCTTGCGCTCGTAACCGGTTAGCGAGCCATCCCATTTCGGATTGCCGTCATACGATGTCCGCCAGGGAATGAAAAAGCCACCTGGCCCTTCCTCTGCCACAGGAATGGCGGCCAATTGCTCACTCTGTTTCACCCGGCTGGCATCGCGGACTGCGTCTTGCTGCTGCCGATTGCTTTGCACCATGCGCGGCGCCTTTTCGGGGGATCTCCCCACTGGCGGTTTCTCTGCGGCACGCTGCTGTTCTGCTTGTTGCTGCGCATACTGCTGTTGGATATCGGGATTGCTTGATGAAGTATTGGACGAGTAGGGGCTCATGACTGGGCTTTCATAAAGATGTAAGGGTTGATGCCAATAAGCAACGCCAAGTTAAGTAACCAAATAAACCCCATTGTTCGCCCTGAACACGAAAAAAAACGACGCCGCAGCGTCGTTTTTTCTCATCTTTTAAAAACAAGCCATGCAATTTTCTACGAATTATTGACGACCAATCTTGGTTCAGTTTTGCCGAGACGCTGCGTGACTGATGCGGCGATACCTTCACCATCCAACCCGCATTGCGCGAGCAGTTGCTGTGCATCGCCATGGTCGATGAACTGATCAGGCAGACCGAGTTGCAACAAGGGTTTGACAATTCCTGCAGCAGCAAGAGCCTCCGCCACCGCTGAACCTGCACCACCCATCACGCAACCTTCTTCGATGGTCACCAGCAAATCATGACTTGCAGCCAGCTCAGCCACGAGCGCTGCATCAAGCGGTTTGATAAAACGCATGTTGGCGACTGTCGCGTTGAGCGTTTCCCCGGCCTGCAATGCGGGCGCGACCATGGTGCCAAATGCCAGCAGTGCAACCTGTTTACCTTTGCGTCGAATCTCGCCTTTACCCAGAGGGATGTCAGTGAGCTCAAGTGCCACTGCGACGCCTGTGCCAGCACCACGCGGATAGCGTACTGCCGCCGGGCCAGCATAGCGATAAGCGGTCGTCAGCATTTGCCGACATTCGTTTTCATCACTCGCTGCCATCACGACCATATTTGGTATGCAGCGCAAGAAAGCGAGATCGTAATTGCCTGCATGCGTTGCACCATCGGGACCCACGAGTCCGGCGCGATCGAGTGCAAATGTCACATCCAGATTTTGCAAGGCAACGTCGTGAATTAATTGGTCGTAACCGCGCTGCAAAAAGGTGGAATAAATTGCCACCACGGGCTTGAGTCCTTCGCAGGCCAGACCCGCAGCAAAGGTCACCGCATGCTGCTCGGCGATACCGACGTCGTAATAACGCTCCGGATATTTCTGTTCAAACTTCACCATGCCGGAACCTTCGCGCATGGCGGGCGTGATACCGATCAGCTTGTCGTCGACGGCTGCCATATCCGAAAGCCAGTCACCGAATACCTGCGTGTAGGTCATCTTGCTGGCAGCGGCGGGCTTGATGCCTTCGGTAGGATTAAATTTACCGGGGCCGTGGTAGAGCACAGGATCGGCCTCGGCCATCTTGTAGCCCTGACCTTTTTTCGTGACCACATGCAGAAACTGAGGACCATCTAGGTTTTTCAGATTTTGCAGTGTGGGTATCAGCGAATCAAGATCATGCCCGTCGATAGGGCCAATGTAATTGAGACCGAATTCTTCAAACAGCGTTGCCGGTACCAGCATGCCTTTGGCGTGCTCTTCAAAACGTTTGGCGATTTCAAACATGGAGGGCGGCAAAACTGATTTACCCATGTTCTTGGCGGCCGCATAAAACTTGCCTGACATCAGCCGCGCGAGATAACGATTGAGCGCGCCCACGGGTGGTGAGATGGACATATCGTTGTCATTGAGGACAACGAGCATTTTGATGTCATCGTAAATACCCGTGTTGTTCAAGGCTTCGAAAACCATACCGGCCGTCATCGCGCCATCACCAATCACTGCGACTGAGTGACGGTCTTCTTTTTTAGTGCGGGCGGCGAGTGCCATACCCAACGCCGCAGAAATAGATGTCGATGAATGTGCGGTACCAAAAGTGTCGTAGGGACTTTCATCACGACGCGGAAAACCGGACAAGCCGTGCTGCTGACGCAGGGTTGGCATGCGGTCGCGTCGCCCCGTGAGAATCTTGTGCGGATAAGTCTGATGACCGACATCCCAGACTATTCTGTCTTCGGGTGTGTTGAAAACATAGTGCAGCGCAATCGTCAGTTCGACCGTGCCGAGATTGGACGACAAATGGCCACCGGTCTTGGATACCGACTCCAGCAGATAGGTACGCAGCTGGTCAGCCAGCGTTTTGAGTTCAGCGCGCGAAAGGCTGCGCAGCGCGGCTGGATCATTGATTTGTTTTAATAAGTCCATAGTGGGTGTCTCAGGTTTTTCTATGCACGATCAGATCGGCCAGGCTCTTGAGCCGCTGTGCGCCATCCCCGAATGGCTTGAGTGCACTGTGGGCATCCTGCCGCAACTTCTCTGCCAGATCAAGCGACTCTTGGTGGCCGAGTATGGATACATAGGTGGGCTTATTATCCGCTGCATCCTTGCCTGCCGTCTTGCCCAGCGTCGCCGAATCGGCAGTGGCATCCAGAATATCGTCGACCACCTGAAACGCCAGCCCAATCGCGGCCGCATAGGCGCGCAGTGCTTCGGTGTCGGCTGTGGTGAGGGTTTTACCGGCCATGGCGCCCAGCATGACGGAGGCCTCAAGCAAGGCACCGGTTTTGAGTCGATGCATCTGTTCGAGTTCCGCCAAGGACAAAACCAGCCGGACAGAGGCCAGATCAATTGCCTGTCCACCGCACATACCCAAAGATCCCGATGCGCGCGCTAGTGTTGCCAACATCGCAATCCTGCGCTCCGCATCAAGCGTAGCGTTGGCCAGCACTTCAAAAGCCTGCGCCTGCAATGCGTCTCCGACCAGTAACGCTGTCGCTTCGTCGTATTGCTTGTGCACGGTTGGTTTGCCCCGACGCAGATCGTCGTCGTCCATGCACGGCATATCGTCGTGTACGAGCGAGTACGCATGAATCATTTCAACCGCAGCTGCCGCACGCGCCACGGCATCACGCGGCGCGTCAAATAATTCGCCGGCTGCGAAGGCCAGCAAGGGTCGCACGCGCTTGCCGCCATCGAGCACTGCATACTGCATAGCCTCATGCAGGCGCTGCGGCGGCTGGGTCACTGGTGGGAGAAAAGAAAGCAGCATGCCTTCCATGTCAACCTGCACGGTGGCGCGCCAGGCTGCGAAATCCGAACTCATTCTTCGTCCTCTTCTTCGTCCCCGTCGTCGGTCGCGAATGGTTTGAGCATGTCACCCTCAAGCACCTTTACCTGCTTCTCGACGCGCTCCAGTTGCGCGGCGCAATACTGAACCAGTTCTGAGCCGCGCTTGTAGGCAGCAACCGACGCTTCCAGCGGGAGTTCGCCGGATTCCATTTTTGCCACCAGTTGGTCCAGTTCCGCCATCGCGGACTCAAATGATGCTGAGGCGGGTTCAGATGCAGGTTTTTTCGGCATGACACAGGTCCTGAAAAGGGGAGCCTATTTTAGTGCAAGCGATTTCTTATCCGCGCAAATATCCGTACTGCGGGCCCGGAAACAGCTCATATAGTTATTAAATCACTACTTTGAGTAAGCCATCGCGATTTACGATACCGCATAAAATTGTTTTTCATCCACGTCTTCCCAAGATTTCTCGCACGGGTATAATCCCGCTCTCGTCCAAAAAAGTACTGTTCTCTTTCGATTGAATAGGTTTTTGCGGATTCTTTCTCTCTTAGGTTGGTGAAAATTAATTTGGGGGTGGGGATGTCCGATCTGGCCAGTCTCGCAAAACTCGCGCGGTCTACAGCGCAACTTCCGGTGGGCGTTTATTTCGATGACGCGCTGCTGCACAAAGAAAAAAAGCAACTTTTCCAGCAAGGCCCGCAATACGCCGGCCATGAGCTGATGGTCCCCAATGTGGGCGACTATGCAGCGCTGGCTTGGGAAAACGAAGGCCGCATTCTTGTTCGCAATCCGCAGGGCATCGAGTTGATGTCGAATGTCTGCCGCCATCGCCAAGCAAAAATGCTCAGTGGTCGTGGCCACGCCGACAATATCGTTTGCCCTCTGCATCGCTGGACTTACGATCTCAAAGGTGAACTGATTGGCGCGCCGCATTTTGGCGAAACACCTTGTTTGAATTTATCGACCACACCACTCCAACAGTGGAACGGCCTGCTGTTTGAAAACAATGGCATCGATATCGCAGCACTGATGAAAAATCTGTCCGTGACGAAAGATCTTAATTTTGACGGTTACATGCTCGATCACGTTGAAGTCCATGAATGCGACTACAACTGGAAAACCTTCATCGAGGTGTATCTCGAGGATTATCACGTCGAGGCTTTCCATCCAGGTCTGGGTAATTTTGTCAGCTGCAATGACCTGCGCTGGGAATTCGGCGAGGGTTACAGTGTGCAAACCGTGGGTGTGAATGCCGCACTGGCCAAGTCAGGCTCGCCGGTATACCGCCGCTGGCAAGAAGAGGTACTGCGCTTCCGTAACGGTGAAGCGCCACCCCATGGCGCGATTTGGCTGACGCTCTATCCGAACATCATGATCGAGTGGTATCCGCATGTGCTGGTGGTGTCCACGCTCTGGCCCAAAGGCCCGCAAAAAACCACCAACGTCGTGGAGTTCTACTATCCCGAAGAAATCGTGCTGTTCGAAAGAGATTTCATCGCCGCTGAACGTGCCGCCTACATGGAAACCTGCGCCGAGGATGATGAAATCGCCTTACGCATGGATGCAGGCCGCCGCATTCTGGTCGAGCGCGGCGTCAATGAAGTTGGTCCTTATCAGTCACCGATGGAAGACGGCATGCAGCATTTCCACGAGTGGTATCGCAGCCAGATAGCACTGCAACCGACTTAATGACCGACGCAACCATCGATGCATTGATCTGGCCCGTGATCGCTGCCAACGGTACGTTGATATCCCTTTCCTGAACCGGGAGCATCCGCATGCAATCGCTGTGGATGCTCTTCGCCAGCTTTGTATTCGCCATCATGGGCGTGTGCGTGAAGGTGGCATCGGCAACCTCATCCACCTCCGAAATCGTTATGTGCCGCGGCCTGGTTGGTATGGTGCTGATCGCTGGCTTCGCTCGCATACAGCAAGTGTCTTTGCGCACCGCCCTGCCCTGGCATCATGCATGGCGCGGGCTGGTCGGTGTGACCGCACTCTGGCTGTGGTTCTTTGCGATCGGTCAGCTGCCACTGGCCACCGCGATGACGCTCAATTACATGGCACCGATCTGGATTGCAGCGATCGTTTTCACGCTGGGCTGGTGGCATAAACAACGCCGCTTTGAATGGGGATTGGCAGCAGCGATCATCACCAGCTTCGCCGGCGTCGCGCTGCTGCTCAAGCCAACGATTCATGCTGAACAATGGCTAGGCGGTTTGCTCGCGCTGATATCGGGTTTTCTGTCAGCGCTGGCTTATATTCAGGTTAAAAAACTCGGTCAACTGGGTGAGCCAGAATATCGAGTGGTGTTTTATTTTTCGGTGAGTGGCGTTATCGCCGGTTTGCTGAGCGGACTCGCGGATAGCTATCTTCGCACCGGTGAGTTTCACATTTTGCATACACTCAGCGGCACTGATTTTCTGCTGCTCGGATCTATCGGTCTGACAGCCACGATTGCGCAGATGGCGATGACACGCGCCTACCGACTCGGCGCGATGCTGGTGACGGCGAATCTGCAATACACGGGTATTGTTTTTTCCAGCATCTGGGGCATCGTGATCTGGGGCGATCATTTGTCGTTATCCGGATGGCTGGGCATCGTGATCATTCTGGCCAGTGGTGTTGCAGCGACCTTTTATAATGCGCGCAGCAGCATCAAGACTGCAGGCACCTGATCTGATCCATCACCACGGAGAACCGAATGTCGTACACCACACTGATCTTAGTGACCGAACTTCAACAGCATCTGGATGATCCTGCATTCGTACTACTTGATTGTCGCGGTGAGCTGACCGATCCGCACGCGGGCGCGGCAGCATTCGCTGTCGGACATCTGCCGGGTGCACAGCATGCTGATCCGGATGTGCATCTGTCCGATAAGTCACTGGCTAAAGATGGCTCTTTTCGTGGCCGGCATCCACTGCCATCGCCCGAAAATTTTATTCAAACATTGCGCCACTGGGGCATCCATCCGCATTCGCAAGTGATTGTCTACGACGGACATGCTGGTATGTTTGCGTCGCGCGTATGGTGGATGCTGCGCTGGGTGGGACACGCTCACGTTGCACTGCTGGATGGCGGATTGCCGGCCTGGCAAGCGGCAGGTGGCGCCGTAACGACTGCGGTCACGACCAAAGCACCGGGCAGCATCACGCTACAGGCATCGCTGGTACGCACGGTATCGGCTAACGATATTCTGGCCAACCTCGACACAAAACAATCCATCGTGCTGGACGCACGCGCCAATGATCGTTTTCGTGGAGAGAATGAAACGATAGACCCGGTCGCCGGACACATACCGGGCGCGCGAAACCGCGTGTTCAAAGATAACTTGCAATCTGATGGCTGCTTCAAACCGGCTGAAGCCTTGCGCGCAGAATTCGGTGCGCTGATACGCAGCCCTGAGTCCACGATCGCGCAATGTGGTTCAGGTATGTCGGCTTGCCACAATTTGCTGGCAATGGAAATCGCCGGCTTGCCAGGCGCGGCCTTGTATCCGGGTTCATGGAGTGAGTGGTCTTCAGATCCATCGCGACCTGTCGCCACCGGAAAGGACTGAGACGTTTTTTTACGAGGTGTGTGATCGAACTCTGGACTGATAACCCGCCCAGCAATCACTCACCTGTATTACGGTTAGACATCACGACGGCTTATTGCCGGCGCTGGGCTTAGGGCTTGGGGCTTGGGGCTTGGGGCTTAGTGCTCAGTGCAAATGGAACTGATGCGTCAGCAAGAGCACGATGCCCACACCCAGCGCAATCAGCACAAACTGCGGGATCGATTCCTTTAGGGTCGCACGGCGCTGCATCTGTGGCATCAGATCACTGACGGCAATGTAGATAAATCCTGATGAGGCCAGTACCAGCACATAGGGAATCAAGTGCATAACATCACCCAGCATGTAGTAACCGACCAGCCCGCCGACCACCGCCATCAGACTGCAGATCAGGTTGTACACATAGGCGCGTACTTTGCTGATGCCGGCGTTGAGCAGCACGATGAAGTCACCGATCTCCTGCGGGATTTCATGCGCAATGATGGCCAGTGCGGTGATGACACCTAATTTTGGATCAGCCAGAAAAGCCGCCGCAATCAAGATGCCGTCGGTAAAGTTGTGCAGGCCGTCACCGACCAGAATCATCCAGCCGGATTTACCCGCCTCATGCGCATCATGCCCATGCTCGTGATCATGGCCATCGCCCTCGTAGTGGTGAGAGTGGCGCAGGATGGCAAATTTCTCCAACAGAAAAAATCCCAGCAAGCCGGCGAGCAAGGTCGCAAACAGCGCATGAATATTGGCTTCGGACTCGAAGGCCTCAGGTAAAGCGTGCAGCAGCGACGTCGACAGCATGATGCCAACCGACAGGCTGACCATGCGCTCCACCATCTTCGATAGCAGGCTGTAGGACAGAAAAGCGGCCGCGGAAATGCTGAGCACACCCGCGAGGACAGTAGCGAGCAAAATGGAGGAGAGCGTTGCGTTAATTTTAAATCCCGGTTTGTCTGAAAAGCCCCGCGATTAGACCATAGCCTGCGGGGCAGGGGCAATTCGTCAGATGACGGAGTGGCCTGAAAGGGCGGGCTCCGGGCTGGTAACGGTTGGTTGGGGCGAGAAAATTCCAATAAGTGAAAACTTCAACGACACTGGATCCCGGCGTACGCCGGGATGACGGTAGTTTTTGAGGCGACCGTAAAATTCCCAACGTCATCCCGGCGCAGTCCGGGATCCAGTGTCTTTCGTTGGACAACCGAAAAATTCTTAATAGTGAAACCAAATTAATGATCTAAAGAATTAAGCTGCGTTCAGCAACTTGTGTGGAGAGCATCACCCCTTTACGACATCAAACGACTCAGTGCGCCACTTCCCAATTAGCACCACAACCCACATCAGCCACTAGCGGCACTTTCAACTGCGCCACACCAGCCATTAACTGAGGCAGCCTTTCCTTCACCAGCGCGATTTCATGATCGGGAACTTCCAGCACCAGCTCGTCATGCACTTGCATCACCATCCTCGAACCCAGCTTGTCAGTATCGAGCCAGTTCTGGACGGCGATCATGGCCATCTTGATCAGGTCAGCTGCTGTACCCTGCATGGGCGCATTGATCGCAGCCCGTTCAGCGCCTTGGCGACGCGGGCCATTGGGCGAATTAATCTCAGGCAGCCAGAGCCGTCGGCCAAACACCGTTTCAATATAGCCCTGCGATTTGGCCTGCTGACGAATATCGTCCATGAACTGCTTCACACCTGCAAATCGGGTGAAGTATTTGTCCATATACATCTGCGCCGCCGAGCGCTCTACCCCCAGATTACCGGCGAGTCCGAAGGCACTCATGCCATACATGAGACCGAAGTTGATCACCTTGGCCGCACGACGCTGCTCACTATCAACTTGATCAACCGTCACACCAAAAATCTCAGCAGCTGTCGCGCGGTGAATGTCCTCGCCTGAAGCAAAGGCACGCAACATGCCGGGATCGCCGGACAGATGCGCCATGATGCGTAATTCGATTTGCGAGTAATCGGCTGAAATAATCTGATGTCCGGGCGCCGCGATAAACGCTTCACGGATGCGACGACCTTCAACGGTGCGCACCGGAATATTTTGCAGATTCGGCTCATTGGAAGACAAACGCCCGGTGACCGCGATCGCCTGACCGTAATTGGTATGCACACGACCCGTCTGCGGATTGACCATGCGCGGCAATTTGTCGGTGTACGTTGATTTCAGTTTGGACAAACTGCGGTAATCCAGCAACAGCTTGGGCAGCGGATAATCTTCAGCCAGCTTTTGCAAAACTTCTTCGTCGGTTGATGGTGTACCGCCTGGGGTTTTTTTCACCACCGGCAAACCCAACTTGTCGAACAAAATTTCACCCAACTGTTTGGGCGAATTCAGATTAAATGGCTGACCAGCGAGTGCATGCGCCTGCTGCTCAAGCGCCAACAAGCGCGTACCCAATTCTGCCGACTGAGCGGCCAGCAAATCGACATCAATCAATACACCGTTACGCTCGACACGCTGCAGTACACGCGCTGTCGGTAATTCGATACGCTCATAGATAAAACGCAGCTTCTCGTTGTTCTCGATGCGCGGCCACATGACCTGATGCAAGCGTAACGTGATATCTGCATCTTCGGCCGCATACTCGGTCGCGCGCTCAATGCTGACTTCATCAAAACCAATTTGCGATGCGCCCTTGCCGCACACTTCCTGATAGCTGATGGTTTTTTTATTCAGCCAGCGCAGTGCGAGGCTGTCCATATCATGATTACGATGTGACTCGAGCACGTAAGACTGCAGTAGCGTGTCATGAACAATGCCCTGCAGGTTCACGCCATGGTTGGCAAACACATGACTGTCGTACTTCAAATGCTGGCCCAGCTTGGGCTTGGCGGGATTTTCTAGCCAAGGTCTGAGCGTCGCAAGAACCTGCTCGCGCGAGAGCTGGTCTGGTACGCCTGGGTAGTTGTGAGCGAGGGGAATATAGGCGGCGCTGCCCGCTTCAACACACAGCGAAATACCGACCAGACTGGCGTGCATCGGCTCCAGAGACGTGGTCTCGGTATCCACCGCTGTCAACGCAGCAGCATCAATTTTTTCTAACCACTGCTGCAGCTGCGCCTCGGTAAAGACAGTCTCGTAGTGAACTTCGGCAGGCGCCTCGGGCAAGGACTCCGCTGCGAACAAACCACCTTGCGCGTCGCCCACCGAATTTTGCGGTGAGGTGGAAGCGGCAGAGGTCTGACGCTCAGCATTAATTTCACGTAACCAGGTACGAAAACCCATGCGCGTAAAAAATTCGCGCAAGGCTTCGTTGTCTTCCGGTCGATTAATCAGCTGCTGATCGATGGTGCTCAGATGCGCTGACAAATCGCAGTCACATTTGACGGTTACCAGATGACGCGCCTGCGGCAACCAATCCAGCGTGCGGCGCAGATTTTCACCGACCACACCGCCGATGTCATTCGCATGCGCGATCACATCGTCCAGCGTGCCATATTGGGTGAGCCATTTCACCGCCGTCTTGGGACCGACTTTTTCAACGCCCGGTACGTTATCCACGGTATCACCGACCAACGTAAGGTAATCAACGATGCGCTCCGGGGGCACGCCAAATTTTGCGATCACACCATCGCGATCAAGCTTTTCATTGCTCATGGTGTTGACCAGCGTGACCTGTTCATTGACCAGCTGCGCAAGATCTTTATCACCCGTCGATACCACGGTATCAAGACCCAGCGCGGCCGCTTGCACTGCGAGTGTGCCAATCACGTCATCGGCCTCAATACCTTCGACCATCAGGATAGGCCAACCCATCGCCCGCACCACTTCGTGGATAGGTTCGATCTGGCGCACCAGATCTTCGGGCATGGAAGCTCGATTGGCTTTGTATTCTGGATAGAGATCGTCGCGGAAGGTTTTGCCTTTTGCATCGAACACGCAGGCAATGTATGCTGCCTCGTAATCTTGCCGCAGCCGTCGCAGCATATTGATCATGCCGTAGATGGCGCCTGTGGGCGCACCCTCTGCATTGCGCAAATCGGGCATCGCATGAAAGGCCCGATACAAATAACTCGAACCATCCACCAGCAACAGGGTTTTATTCATATGGAACGCGACAGGAAAAATGTACCGAGGCTGCGGC
The DNA here is from genome assembly GCA_027490255.1 of Oxalobacteraceae bacterium. Lineage (GTDB taxonomy): Bacteria > Pseudomonadota > Gammaproteobacteria > Burkholderiales > Burkholderiaceae_D > Pernthalerella. The sequence continues at coordinate 17,465 of JAIXYM010000142.1, forward strand.
AGTTGACAAATCTTGAGCGCGCCACATCGCGCAAGGCCAGCGAATCGTGGCAAATGTTCACGATTATGGCAGAGTTTATTGACGCCGCTGAGCGGCTCTCAGAGATCCGACCGGCCGTCTCGATCTTCGGCTCTGCGCGCATCAGCCCCGACAACGCCTACTACGTCACGGCGACGGATATCGCGCGCCGCCTCTCGGATGAAGGCTTCTCCGTCATCACGGGCGGCGGCCCGGGGATTATGGAAGCAGCCAACAAGGGCGCATTCGAGGGTGGCTCACCCTCCATCGGGCTAAACATCGAGCTACCCCGGGAACAGACCAGCAATGCTTGGCAAAACATTTCGCTCTCATTTCGTCATTTCTTCGCACGCAAAGTCGCGTTCGTGAAATATGCGGATGCCTACGTCATCTTGCCCGGCGGCTTCGGTACTTTAGATGAGCTCAGCGAGGTCATCACCCTGATACAGACGGGCAAAACCCGCCGCATTCCGGTCATTTTGGTTGGCACGACGTTCTGGCATGGCTTGCTCCAGTGGATGCGCGAGCAGATGGCCGCGCAAGGCCTGATCCACTCCGAAGATCTGGATCTGGTGCAGCTGATCGACGAGCCGGCGCACATCGTCGATGCCATTTTTGCCTTTTATGAAGCCCGGGATATCGTACCGGCCGAAACCGAGCAGCCGCAGCATTCCTTCCTCTGAGCAGCCACCGGGTGGTTTGCTAGAATGGCGGTTGGCGCGCAGGGCGTGGCGCTCACTCTCCTTACGGGGCCCTCTCATGAAACAGAACTCATCCGGCTTGCGTCAATGGCACCGTGCCTGCATCGGCGCTACCTTGGCTGCCAGCGTCACTCTGGCGTACGGCGTTACCCTCGAACTCTTGCCTGATGATAGTTTGCCGGCAACCGCGGCCGATGGCACCACACAGATTACTCAGACCCGCGAACAAAACGCCGTCACCTCGGTGCGCGTGAAACGTGGCGGCAATGTCTACCATGTAACCCCTGCAGAGCAGATTCCTTCGCACGAAGGCGGTGGTCGTGCCGCGCAGTGGGAAATCTTTGAGTTCCGCAGCAAATCGGCCAAGGATAGCCCGTCGGCACCGCCGCCACCCATCCGCTGACTACTACAATACTCAACGCCCGACTTCGGCTGAACCTTTTTTCTGTTTTCCTTTATGGCAGTTTTCACACCGGTCAGCCTTGCAGACGTCACACCCTGGGCTGAGCAATTCCCGATTGGTCACGTCAAATCGCTGGAAGGCATCGCTTCCGGGATAGAGAACAGCAATTTTTTTCTCACCACGGATCGCGGCGAGTTCGTGCTGACCCTGTTCGAAAAACTCAGTTTCGAACAACTGCCTTTCTACCTGAATCTGATGCGGCATCTCGCCGAGCGCGATGTACTGGTGCCGGCGCCGATTGCGAATCACCAAGGCGAGATCATCAATTCGCTCAATGGCAAGCCCGCCTCGGTCGTCACGCGCTTGAAGGGAAGCTGGCAGCCATCGCCGCAAGCTGTGCACTGCCGGGCTTTGGGCAGCATGCTGGCCCGCATGCATCTGGCGGCGCAGGACTATGCGCTCTACCAGCCAAATTTGCGGGGGCTGGCGTGGTGGCGCGAGACCACGCCGCTGGTATTACCTCACCTAAATGAAGACACTGGGCATCTGCTGAAAGCCGAGATGCATTTTCAAGAGGCTTTTGCGGCGTCGGATATTTATCACGCGCTACCCAGTGGTCCGGTTCATGCCGATCTGTTTCGCAATAATGTGATGTTCGATGGCGAACAGCTGACCGGATTTTTTGATTTCTATTTTGCTGGTTGCGACACCTGGCTCTTTGATGTGGCTGTGACTGTCAATGACTGGTGCATCGATCTGGAAACAGGCGCGAGCGACCCACTGCGAGTACGTGCGATGATCGATGCCTATCATGCCGTGCGTCCATTTACTGCCGCTGAAAAACAAGCCTGGCCAGCGATGCTGCGTGCAGCTGCGCTGCGGTTCTGGATATCCCGACTCTATGATTTCTACCTGCCTCGCGAAGCGGAAATGCTGACTCCTCACGACCCGACTCATTTCGAGCGTATTTTGCGACACCGTATCGATACCGCCGTCGAAGGCCTCGCATGACCAACGACAAAATCAGCGCGCGCCAAGGTATCGAGTGGATTCGCCAGGGTTTTGCGTTGTTTCGTAAACAGCCCGCCGAATTGTCCATGCTCTTCCTGCTGTACATGCTGCTGATGTTTGCACTATCAATCATTCCACTGATCGGGCAACTGCTGCCACTGCTGCTGGTGCCCTGCTTCTCGATGGCGTTTATGCAGGCTTGTGTGGAAATTGAAGCCGGCCGCAAGGCACGGCCGAATTTACTGCTAACCGCTTTTCGTTCACCCGCATTGGGTACGCTGCTACGTCTGGGGGTGCTGTATCTGCTGGGAGCCGTCTTGGCGGTCGCCGCATCCACCCTCGTAGATGATGGCGTCTTCTGGAAACTGATGTCAGGTCAGCTACGTGCCGACGAGCAAGATATACCGGTCGGCAACCTGCCCCTGGCGATGATGTTTTCTGCGCTGATCTATGTACCCTTCGCCATGGCCTTTTGGCATGCAGCGCCGCTAGCCACTTGGCAAAAAATGGGTTTGTTTAAAGCAATTTTTTACAGTTTCTTCGCCGTACGCCGCTGTGGTAAAGCCTTCCTCGCGTACGCACTCGGCTGGATCGTGGTCGGCATCGCCGTGCCCGCGATCATCAGCGCTCTCTTGGGGTTGATTCTCGGCAAGGCTATTGTCGCGGTCATGTTGCTCATGCCCCTGTCCGTGATACTCACGATCGTGATGTATTGCTCTTTCTACCCGACTTATTTGGAAGTTTTTGACAAAGTTTCACCAAGCGACGCTCAATAATCTCTTACGGACATTGCTGCTCGAGGGTGCCATGGCTTGCCCGTGGGCGTTCACCAAGATACTCAAACACTAAAATTTTAAAGCCACCTTCGGAACTATCGAAAAATAGCCGTTACCCAAACTTCAATGGCTCTATTTATTTGTATTTTTAGTGCAGACAACACAAAACGTTGTAAAAATAACACTCTAGTCGGCATTGACGCCAGATTTTCACATGAAATTTGTTTTCTGCGGCAAAAACTAAAGCCGTCTTCTTTGGAGAAAAAATGCGCCCAACTAACACTCATCAAGTAATTTTCCATAATCCGAATGGACAGGCGATCGACCGATCAGGCGACTGGCTTACAAAAACAGAAAATACAAAAGCCGGAAAAGTAACTCACGTTTTTGAAAGAGAGTCCAAAGATAATGCAAGCAAGATGGATAAATTTCTTACGAAAGTTGGTGCTTTATTTTCTGGAATAAAAAAAGCTGAAAAAAGCTCAACACTCGCCAAGCTAAATCAAAAACTTGACCCAAATGCCAATTCGCGCTTTGGAATCAACAAACATAACCCTAATATATTAATGAGCAATATTAAAAAAATGCAAGATCAAAGCTTAGCGAAAGATCGTGAGAATAAAGCAGACCCTTTTAATGCAACTTTAAATGAAACATTAACTGCAGGAAAATATGAAATAAAAATTGATGACAAAGCGTATAAACCTTAAAAAATTTTCTAATTTTTTAATCATCTATATTTCTTTAGGCAGAAAAAATTAGCTGCCGATTAAGTGCTTTCTGATCGCGTCACTCTTTAACCAACCCGTTCCAGCATCGCTACTCCCAGGTAAAGCAGCTTCATCTCATTAAAAAAAATTATATTGGCATGCGCCTGCGAGTCATCACTATGCTCCGGCGCATACAGCCAAGCAGCTTTTACGTATCCAAGAACCATTTTCAGTATTGATTTATGCACCCCTCTCCGTGACCTTCTGGCATGCAGCGCCGCTGGCCACCTGGCAAAAAATGGGTTTATTCAAAGCAATTTTTTACAGTTTCTTCGCCGTACGCCGCTTTGGTAAAGCCTTCCTCGCGTACGCACTCGGCTGGATCGTAGTCGGCATCGCTGTTCCCGCGATCATCAGCGCTCTCTTGGGGTTGATTCTCGGCAAGGCTATTGTCGCGATCAGGTTGCTCATGCCCCTGTCCGTGACACTCACGATCGTGATGTATTGCTCTTTCTACCCGACTTATTTGGAAGTTTTTGAACGGCCGGAACAAACAGAATCTCAACGTTACTGATCACTTAAGTTTTACTTTTCACAGAAAAAGTAAAATTCTGTTGTTTAAATACATAATTCAAAGCAGAAAAATGATAATTTTCGCGGAGGGAATACATGAATCGCACAAACCCAAATAGTACAAATATCTATGAAAAAAATTACTTGAATGAACCGAAGGGACCTTTGGAAAGACAGCAAACCTCTAAGGTGACCGCGGATGTGACTCAAAAATCTACACGTCAGGAAAAAAAGGATACAGATATTCTGATATTTGATCGAATTGGAAACACAGGCATTCTAGATACAATAGGGAAAAAACACAAAATAGGAGGATTATTCCGAGGAGCCTCTAACAAACCGTGGACTGCATTGTTTGGAAGAGTAAAAGCAAACAATCAGGATGTGTACAATATTTTTCGAAGTCATGGCATGTCACAAGAAAAGGCGCTACAGGCTTTAAAGAACGTAAAAGATACCAGCAACAATATGAAATTATCTGGAATGTCGAGTAATGCAGTTAAAACTGAGATAGATAATTTTTATAAATCTGTTGCTATTCAAACTCACAAGCAAGTTTCATGATCTAGCACTGACTCACGAAAACGATCATCTCGAGAAAACACGCTCATCGCGAACGTGCAGCATTAATCAGTTATCTTACTAGGCAGCTTGCGGCGTTGGTATCCCTTACAGGACGCGCACAGACTTGCGAGTCTGTGCCGTTTTGCAGGCGAACCGCTTACAGTACGGATCTCGACTCAATAATTGCCGGGGATCGATACTTTCTGCGGTATTACCGCCTTACTATCGGCATAATGAGATAACTTATTAATCCACCCGTTCCAGCTTCGCTATCCCCAAATCCAGCAACTTCATCCCATTCCTACCAAAGTTGATATTGGCACGCGCCTGCGTGCCGCTGCCTTCGATAGCCACAATGACGCCCTCACCAAATTTTTGGTGAAACACGGTCTGACCTGCGCGCCAGCCATTATCTTTTTGTTGACTAAGCGATTGCGCAATCACATTATTGCCATGCTCCGGCTCATCGAGCCAGGCGGCCTTTTGCGTGTGCCCTACCCACTTGGCTTGCACTCTGGGAGATAACCACTTCAGCGACTCATCAGGCAATTCTTCAAAGAAACGCGAACGCAGGTTGTAGCGGGTCTGGCCGTGCAGCATGCGTGTTTGCGCAAAGCTCATGTAGAGCCGTTTGCGGGCGCGGGTGATGGCGACATACATCAATCGGCGCTCTTCTTCGACACCATCTTCGGCTTGTTCGCTGTTTTCATGCGGGAATAAGCCCTCTTCCAGACCCGTGATGAAGACCGCATCGAATTCCAAGCCTTTGGCTGCGTGCACGGTCATGAGTTGAATTGCGTCCTGCCCTGCTTGCGCCTGATTGTCACCGGCCTCGAGCGAGGCATGCGACAAGAAGGCTGACAAGGGTGACATCAGGGTGGCTAGCGGCGCATCAGCGTCAATGATCTCCACACCTTCGCCGATCGCGATCGGTGCCACAGCATCCACCCGCGGGCCGAGCAAGGCCGGCGCATCCATGCCAAAACCTTCTTCGGAAACGAACAAGGTGGCGGCGCTGACGAGCTGCTCAAGGTTTTCAATACGATCAGCGCCGTCTTTGTCGGACTGGTAGTGCTGAATCAGCGTGCTCTTATCGAGCGTGACTTGCACCATCTCAGGCAGAGGCAGACGTTCGGTTTCAAAACGCAGACCCTCAATCAGTTTGATGAAGCTGCCGAGTACTGTGCCGGCTTTACCCGCGACATAAGGCACTGCTGCATACAGTGAAATACCGTATTGGCGCGCGGCATCCTGCAATTGCTCAATGCTGCGCGCACCGATACCACGGGTCGGAAAATTCACGACGCGCAAAAACGCAGAGTCATTGTGCGCATTGTCGATCAGCTGCAAATACGCGATTGCATGTTTAATTTCTGCACGCTCGAAGAATCGCTGTCCGCCGTAGACGCGGTAAGGCATGGCTGCAGAAAAAAGTGCGTGCTCGATCACGCGTGACTGGGCATTTGATCGATACAGCATGGCGATTTCACTACGCATCCAGCCTTCGGCGATCAGTGATTTAGCTTCTTCGATCAACCATTGGGCTTCTTGCAAATCACTTGAAGCCTCTAGTATGCGAACTTGCTCGCCGTGGCCGGCGTCAGTACGTAAATTTTTTCCTAGACGGCGACGGTTGTGAGAGATCAGTTGATTGGCCGTATCCAGAATATGGCCATGCGAGCGGTAATTTTGTTCTAGCTTGATGAGATTTTGTACATTGAATTCCCGCTCGAAGGCCGACATGTTGCCGACGTTCGCGCCGCGGAATGCGTAAATACTTTGATCATCATCGCCGACGGCAAATACGGCAGCCTGCTCACCGGCGAGCAGCTTCAGCCATTTGTATTGCAGATCATTTGTATCCTGAAACTCGTCGACCAGAATATGTTTAAAGCGCGCCTGATAGTGTTCGCGCAAAGGCTGATTACGTGAC
>JAIXYM010000100.1 GCA_027490255.1 Oxalobacteraceae bacterium
CCCTTGAGACGACACTGGATCAATTGCTACAACCGTTCGTATCGGTCACTGCGATCCCACCGTCAGCCGTTGATGACGGACGGGCGAACGATGTGAAACCAGAAATCGGTGATGTCGATGTTTCGGGTACCGCGCATACAAGTCAGGATGTCACAGCAGCAGCGCCAGAAAAAACCCCCCAGACTTTGCAGTTGCGGGTACGTGCAGAATTCTTGGATCGCATCACGACCTCAGGCGCAGAGTTGCTCGTCGGCAGCTCACGCATGGCGACCGACTTGCAGCTGCAAAGGCAGTCGGTGACTGATCTGTCGGACAACCTCTTGCGTTTGCGTGCGCAATTACGTGAACTCGAAATCCATGCAGAGTCGCGTATTGCCTCCGGATTTGCGCCTAGCAATGCAGCAGAATTTGATCCGCTTGAATTTGATCGCTATACGCGATTGCATGAGCTCACAAGAATGATGAGTGAAAGCATCGCCGACATCAGCAGCTTGCAGCGTACGCTCTCGCGTCAGCTCGATAGCGCAGTGATCACAGTCACCACACAGGGACGTCATGCGCGAGTACTGCAATCCGATCTGCGGCGTGTTCGCACAATTCCCTTTGCCAGCCTGAGCGGACGGCTACAGCATTTACTGCGTCAGGCTGCTCGTGAAAAAGATTGCGATGTCATCATGGAGATCGACGGTGGCAATCTTGAAGTAGATCGCGGCGTACTCGATCGCATCACAGGCCCGCTCGAGCATCTGGTTCGCAATGCTGTCGCGCATGGCATCGAAACTGCGGCCGAACGAATGTCGCTGGGCAAGCCCGCTACCGGACGAGTACGTATGGATTTGTCTCAGCAAGGCAATACCTTGCAGTTGCAAATCAGTGATGATGGGCGTGGGCTGGATTATGCGCGTATCCGCGAACGTGCCATTGCGGCGGGACTGCTGGCATTGGATGCGCAAGCTGATGAGGCTGCGCTGGCAGAGTTGATTTTCGAGTCGGGCTTTTCAACGGCAAGCCAGGTTACTGAATTATCTGGGCGCGGCATTGGTATGGATGCGGTGCGAACTGCAGTCATCGCACTCGGTGGTCAAATGAACGTTCTGAGCGAACGAGGTGCGGGTACCCGTTTCATATTCAGCTTGCCGCTAACACTGGTGACCATGCACGTCGTGCTGGTGACGGCGAGCTCGCGCGAGGTCGCATTGCCCGCAACGCTGGTACAGCAAATGCTGCAGCTTTCATCGTCGGAACTTGCACAGGTGCGCGGCGCTGGTGAAATGGAATGGCAAGGTCGTCACGTACCCTTGTATCGCTTGTCGACGCTATTAGGTGACCCGATATCGGGGCAAGGGATTGCAACGCGCACGCCAGTCGCCGTGCTGCGGCAACTTGATCAGTATCTGGCCATCGAGCTTGATGCCGTGATTGGGCATCGCGAAGTGGTCGTCAAAAACCTTGGACCGCAGGTGGCCAAGGTACCCGGTATTGCAGGTGCCACGGTGCTGGGAGATGGGAGTATCACACTCATCATCAACCCCATGCCATTGCCTGACTTTGTTGCAGCACATAGCGGCAATAGTGCGAATATGAATTCAGCAGAAGTCAGCGAAAATCAGGCACCGAAAGTTCTTGTTGTCGATGATTCGCTCACGGTGCGGCGCGCCAGTCAGCGACTTTTGGAACGTCATGGGTATACGGTCGTGCTGGCCAGAGATGGTCTGGATGCTCTAGAGCAGTTACGTCTGAATACCCCCGCTGCCGTACTGCTGGACATAGAAATGCCGCGTATGGATGGTTTCGAACTGCTTACGGCCCTGCGTGATGATGCGCGCTGGCGTGCGCTTCCGGTCGCGATGATCACGTCGCGTACTGCAGAACGTCACCGTGAGCATGCGATGAAGTTGGGCGCAACCGCCTATCTAGGCAAACCCTTTGTTGAAGAAGAATTGCTGGGTTTGTTGACGCAATGGCTTGCGAAGATGCCCGCTGATTTTCGGCGAGAAAACCGAACCCCTGCTGATGTTTCAGGTTGATTTATTTTTTCACCACCGCATAGCGTTCCAGCGTTCGCTTGCGTGCTTCATCATGCGCAACGATCGGTGCCGGGTAATCCTTGCCCAGCGTGATCCCCGCGCCACTTAACAAGAGCTCGGGTACCAACCAGGGCGCATGAATTTGTTTTTGGTTCAGTTTCGCCAGTTGCGGTAGGTAGCGCTTGATGAATTTTCCTTCAGTGTCGAATTTTTCCGATTGCGTGATGGGATTGAAAATCCGGAAGTAGGGTTGTGCGTCGCAGCCAGATGAAGCAGCCCATTGCCAGCCACCGTTATTGGCAGACAAATCAAAATCATTCAGCTGCCGCGCAAAGTAGGCCTCACCGCGCCGCCAATCGATACCCAGATCCTTGATCAGGAAGCAGGCAGTCACCATGCGCAAACGATTATGCATATAGCCGGTCTGGTTCAGCTGATGCATGGCCGCATCCACGAGCGGGTAGCCAGTGCGGCCTTCACACCATGCAGCAAAATTGGCATCGGCTTTTTTTCCTTCTTCCCAGACGATGCGATCGTAGTCGGCTTTGAATGCGCGTTCAGTCACATGCGGGTGATGATGCAGAATCATGAAATAAAAATCCCGCCACACCAGTTCTGACAGCCACACCGCAGCACCCTCACCACCGGTGCCGGCTTGAATCGCCTGCATCGCATGACGTGCCAGTGCGCGAATTGACACCGTGCCAAAGCGCAGATGCACCGACAGATAAGAAGGACCTTTCACTGCGGGGAAATCACGCGCAACGCCGTAGTGCTGCAAGCGCGGCAGAAAATCATCGAGCAGTGCTTTGGCGCCACCCATACCCGGCTGGATATGAAGTGCGGCCAGATCGCAGGCTTCGAAACCCATCGCTGCCAGCGTAGGTATGCCACCGGTGGGTGGTGGTGCGAGTTGCGATTTTTTCGGTGTGCAATCGAAAGCATCCAGCAAGGACAGGTCGTAGCCACCCGAGGGCAGTTGGAATTTTTTCAGCCAGGCATTCTTGTAAGGCGTGAAGACCGACATCGGCTTGCCCATCTGCGACAAGACCTCGTTTTTTTCATGAATCACCTGATCTTTGCTGCTCAGCAGTGCGCAGCCTTTCTTTTCTAGCGCAGCAGCGACCTTCTTATCGCGCGCCAGTGCCGCCGGCTCATAATCATGATTGATGAAAACAGCATCGACGCCCAGCTCAGCGACCAATGCTGGTATCGCTGACTCCGCGCGCGCATGGCGCACGATCAGTCCACCACCCTGAGCGCGCAAGGCCGCATCAAGCTCGACAAGACTCGCATGCAGGAAGGCGACGCGTCGATCCAGCTTGCCGTGTTCGAGCAGGGGATCAAGAATATCCTTGTCAAAAATGAAAGCGCAGTACACGCTGCGACTGCTTTGCAGTGCGTGATGCAGCGCTGCATGATCAACATTGCGCAGGTCGCGGCGGAACCAGACCAGTGATTTGTCGTAGTGGCTCATGAGTGTGCAGCAGACTCGAATCGGAAAGCCGGCAGTGTAGCCTTTCCCCGTGAACTCGGTGCGCGCTGGTGATAGCGACTTTCTCCAGCCGTCGCCCTCAAAGCTGATAAAATTCGGCCCATGGCCAAGCAAGGCAAGTCTCACCCCCCTTCGTCCTCCGCGCCAGACGTGGAAGACAGCGATTTTTCTTCAGCAGTACCATCAAGCGATTTCCCCCTCTTGCAACTGACCGATCATTTCCTGATCGCCATGCCTTCTATGCTCGATCCCGTGTTCGGCGGCACGGTGGTTTATATCTGCGAACATCATGTCGGCGGCGCACTCGGCGTCATCATCAATCGGCCTACCGACATGACCATGGATGTGCTCTTCGAGCGACTTGATCTCTCGCTGGAAATCAGCCCTCATGTGTCGCTGCTGCCGCGCGCGCCCGTCATGTTTGGTGGTCCAGTGCAGGTGGAGCGGGGCTTTGTGCTCCATGCGCCCAGCGTCACTTACAGTTCATCGCTCAAGGTATCCGATGAAGTTACCCTCACCACCTCGCGCGATGTGCTTGAGGCAGTCTCACAGGGTCAAGGACCGCAACAGCTGCTGGTCACGCTGGGTTGTGCCGGCTGGAGCGCTGGGCAGCTCGAAGAAGAAATTTTGCGCAATGGCTGGCTGACCGTACAGGCCGATCCAGCAATCATTTTTGAAACACCGATCGAGTCGCGCTTCGTCGCTGCGATGAACCTGCTGGGCATCGACCCCAACCGACTGACTGGGGAAGCGGGGCATGCGTGAGGTGCATCACAATCGGCAGCTCGCGCGGCCCCGCTTGAATGCTGCCTCTTGCAGGCCATTCGGTGATTTTGTTTGCGCCATCGCTTGGGCATGATGACTGTACTGGCTTTCGACTTTGGATTAAAGCGTGTCGGCGTCGCGGTGGGTAATACGCTGATACGGCAAGCGCAGCCGCTGCAGGTCATCGAAGCGGCGACCAATGATGGCAAGTTCGATGCGATATCGCAGCTGCTCTCCGAGTGGCAACCGCAGCGCGTGATCGTAGGTTTGCCTTTGCATCCGGATGGCGCTGAACATGAGATGAGCGTGCGCTGCCGGCGCTTCGCCAACCAGATTCACGGCCGTTTCGGTATCGAGACCGTGCTGGTCGATGAGCGTTACACTTCTGCGGTGCTGACGCAGCATCGCGGTCAGCCGGTGGATCACGAAGCAGCTGCGCTGATACTTCAACAATATTTTGATGCCCATGAATCAGACTGAATTAGACGCTGAATCGCTCTACACCCATCTCGAGCAGGCCGTCAGTGCCGGCTTGTCAGGCACGTCCCGGCTCGCTATCGTTGGCATCTACTCGGGTGGTGCCTGGATCGCTGAACGTCTAGCGACATCACTCGGTATCGCCGACCTAGGCTATGTAGATGTGTCTTTCTATCGTGATGATTATGCTGAACGCGGTTTGCATCCCGAAGTTAGACCCAGCCAGATACCGTTTGATGTCGAGGGTGCGACCATTTTGCTGGTTGATGATGTGCTCTACACCGGGCGCACAACGCGTGCTGCCATCAATACGCTGTTTGATTACGGTCGTCCTGCGCGCGTGATGCTTGCGGCACTGGTCGATCGTGGTGGCCGCCAGCTGCCCGTTGCGCCCGACTTCGTGGCAAAGACAATTACGCTCGCAGACGATCAGCAACTCGTACTGCAGAAATCCGACGATGGCCGTTTCTCACTCACCATAGACCATGCATAACCCGCAACTCAATAAAAACGGCGAGCTGCAGCACCTGATCACACTTGAGGGTCTGCCACCTGCTGTTATTACCCGCATTCTGGACACCGCAGCCTCCTTCGTCAGTGTGGGTGATCGCGAAGTTAAAAAAGTACCACTCATGCGCGGCAAGAGCGTGTTCAATCTGTTTTTTGAAAATTCAACGCGTACACGTACCACCTTCGAGATCGCGTCCAAACGACTCTCGGCCGACGTGATCAATCTGAATATTTCCGCCTCCTCGGCCAGCAAAGGTGAGTCGCTACTCGACACCATCGACAATCTTGCTGCCATGCACGCGGACATGTTCGTTGTACGCCATGCGCAATCGGGCGCGCCTTATCTGATTGCGCGTCATCTGACCGAAACCCGTCAGGACCATGTGCATGTCGTGAATGCCGGCGATGGTCGTCATGCGCATCCGACGCAGGGTCTGCTGGATATGTATACGATTCGCCACTACAAAAAAGATTTTCGCAATCTGACGGTCGCCATCGTTGGCGACATATTGCACAGCCGCGTTGCGCGATCTGACATTCATGGCCTGACCACGCTGGGTGTGCCAGAAGTTCGCGCGATTGGTCCACGCACCTTGCTGCCGGGTGGCTTGGAGCAAATGGGCGTGCGTGTGTTTAACGACATGAATGAAGGCTTGAAAGGCGTGGATGTGATCATCATGCTGCGCCTTCAAAACGAACGCATGAATGGTGCGCTGCTGCCTTCGGCACAGGAATATTTCAAGAGTTACGGTCTTACGCCCGAGCGCCTCGCGCTGGCCAAGTCCGATGCCATCGTCATGCATCCTGGCCCCATGAATCGCGGTGTTGAAATCGATTCGGCCGTTGCAGATGGTGCGCAAGCCGTGATTCTTCCCCAAGTGACGTTTGGTATCGCGGTGCGTATGGCCGTGATGAGCATACTGGCGGGGTCCTGAAAAAAATGAGTATGAGACTTCACATAAAAAGTGGCCGCGTCATCGACCCGGCAAACCACATCGACGCAGTGCAGGATTTGTTCATCGCTGATGGCAAGATCGCAGCGCTTGGTACACCACCTTCTGGTTTTCAAGCCGACCAAGTCATTGATGCGCATGGATTGGTCGTCGCGCCCGGTCTGGTGGATTTGTCTGTGCGTTTGCGTGAGCCCGGTTATGAATATCGCGCCACGCTCGAATCCGAGTTGCAGGCAGCATTGGCGGGTGGTGTGACCAGTTTGCTTTGTCCTCCCGATACCGATCCGGTACTCGATGAGCCCGGACTGGTCGAGATGCTGGTTCATCGCGCGCGTGGACTCAA
>JAIXYM010000031.1 GCA_027490255.1 Oxalobacteraceae bacterium
ATTTATCTGGAACAAAGTCAGTTGCAAGTCGAAGTCATGGGTCGCGGTATGGCCTGGCTCGACACTGGGACGCATGAGTCGCTGATGGAAGCTGGGCAGTTCATCGCTACGCTGGAAAAACGTCAGGGATTGAAAATCGCCTGTCCCGAAGAAATCGCCTATCGAAAAGGCTATATCGACGCAGCACAAGTACAAAAATTGGCTGAGCCCATGAAGAAAAACAGTTACGGCCAGTATTTGCTGCGCTTGCTCGAAGACAGAATTTTTTGAACGCATGAAAATTATTTCGACCACGATTCCCGATGTGCTGATCATCGAGCCCACAGTCTTCGGCGATGCGCGCGGCTTTTTCTACGAAAGCTACAATGCGCGCCAGTTTGAAACGCTGACTGGTATCGCGCCGCAATTCGTCCAGGATAATCATTCTCGTTCTGCGCGTGGCGTTTTACGTGGCCTGCATTATCAGATACGTCAGCCTCAGGGCAAGCTGGTCCGCGTGACGGCGGGTGAGGTCTTTGATGTCTGCGTCGACTTACGTCGTAGCTCGCCTTTTTTCGGACAGTCGGTGGCGGTCACGCTCTCAGCTGACAATCATCGGCAGTTATGGATACCACCGGGATTTGCGCACGGATTTCTCGTCACCAGTGAGTACGCAGAATTTCTTTACAAAACGACCGACTACTACGCGCCCGAGCATGAGCGCTCGCTGCAATGGAATGATCCTGCGCTGAACATTGTGTGGCCTATTCAGGGAGAGCCTTTGCTGTCGGCCAAGGATAAAGTGGCCGCATCGCTTGCACAGGCTGAAACCTTCGAATGAAAATACTCGTTACGGGTTGTCACGGTCAGGTCGGTCATGCGCTGACCCAGCACTTGCAAGGTCTGGGCGAGATTCATGCGCTCGGGCGCGAGCAGTTGGATCTGGCTCTTCCCGAGACTATCCAGCAGGTGATGCAATCCTTGCGGCCGGCAATGGTGATCAATGCCGCGGCGTATACCGCAGTAGATCAGGCCGAATCAGAGGAAGCGCTTGCACTGCGCATCAACGCTGAGGCTCCCGGCATTCTGGCTGAAGAGGCCAAAAAAATCGGCGCATCACTCATTCACTATTCCACTGACTACGTATTCGACGGTAGCAAGCAGGGCGCATGGACAGAAGACGATCCTGTGTCGCCCTTGTCTGCCTATGGCCGCAGCAAGCTCGCCGGCGAGCGGGCCATTGCAGCGACCGGTGTGCCGCACCTGATTTTTCGCACCAGCTGGGTGTACGGTCTACACGGTAAAAATTTTTTGCTCACCATGCTGAGGCTGGCGCAATCCCGCGATTCACTGTCCATTGTGGATGATCAGATCGGGGCACCGACTTGGAGTCATACAATAGCGGAAGCTACCGCCAACATCGTGCGACATTTTCCCCGGGCTGAGCAAATCGAAGAACTGAGCGGTATTTATCATTTGTGTGCGACCGGGCACACAAGCTGGTACGGCTTTGCGCAGGCGATTTTTTCGCATCCCGCCGTTCATCAGCGTCCGACACTACAGGCGATTACAACAGCGCAATATCCCACCCCTGCGCGACGTCCCGCAAACTCTGTCATGAATACTGAAAAATTCCGGCAATGTTTTGGTGAGCTACCCTCTTGGCAAGAGGCTCTGCAGCACTGCCTGACGGATCTTGATACCAAGACTGCTTCTGAATAAACATCTCCCATATTAATTTTTAGAGAACCTCTGCAACTATGGTCACTGGCACGGTCAAGTTAAATCCCGGCATCTTCAAGGCCTACGATATTCGTGGTGTGCTGGGTACAACCCTGGACAACGGCGTTGCGTATCAGATTGGGCAAGCCTTCGGCTCTGCTGCTGTTGAATGCGGCGAGCAGACTGTTGTGATCGGTCGCGATGGTCGATTGTCCGGTCCGGAATTGTCAGCAGCGCTGGCTGCAGGTTTGCAATCCACCGGCATTGATGTGATCGATATTGGCATGGTCGCTACACCCATGCTGTATTTCGCGACCCATACGCTGGGTGCCAGCAGCGGCATCATGGTCACCGGCAGTCACAACCCGCCTGATTACAACGGTTTCAAAATGGTGCTGGCGGGTGCAGCCATTTATGGCGACACTATCACCGCGCTCTATCAGCGTCTGCAAGAGGGCAGGCTCGCGCAAGGTCGCGGCAGCTATCGCGAGCATTCGATACGTGATGCGTATCTGCAGCGCATCGTCGGCGACATCAAGCTGGCGCGTCCCATGCACATCGCGATTGATTGCGGCAATGGTGTCGCTGGCGCCGTTGCTGGTGATTTGTATCGACAGTTGGGTTGCACCGTGACGGAATTGTTTTGCGAGGTTGATGGCAATTTCCCGAATCATCATCCTGATCCCGCGCATCCCGAGAATCTACAGGATTTAGTTCGTACACTGGCCAACAGCGATGCAGAGATCGGACTCGCTTTCGATGGTGATGGCGATAGGCTGGGTGTTGTGACCAAAACCGGTGAGATCATTTATCCGGATCGCCAATTGATGCTGTTTGCGCAGGAAATACTCAGTCGTCATCCCGGCGCACCCATACTCTTTGATGTGAAATGCAGCCGCCATGTCGCCGAAGTCGTCAAAGCCGCCGGTGGTCAGCCGCAGATGTGTCGCACCGGTCACTCGCTGGTGAAAGCAAAGATGAAAGAAACCGGCGCACCTTTCGGCGGTGAAATGAGCGGCCATTTGTTTTTCAAAGATCGCTGGTATGGATTTGATGATGGCTTGTATGCTGGCGCACGTTTGCTCGAGTTGGCCAGCCGGGTCAGCGATCCCGGTGCCATGCTCAATGCCTTGCCACAGTCCATCTCGACGCCCGAGCTTCAGATCGCGCTGTCCGAAGGTGAAAACCACGCCGTCGTGGCGCAGCTGCAGCGTGACGCGCAATGGCCTGGTGCGCGCGATGTGATCACCCTTGATGGTGTGCGTGTGGAGTACGCAGATGGCTTTGGTCTGGTGCGTGCTTCAAATACCACGCCCGTGTTGGTCTTACGTTTCGAAGCCGAAGATGCCGATGCGCTGAACCGCATACAGCAATCGTTGGGTGCAGCGATTCGTGCGGTACGACCTGATGCGCTGCTGCCGTTCTGAATGCTGATGGATTCAATTAGGCTGCGTGCCTATTCTCTGATCTGGTGGCTGGTTTTGCCGCTGGCACTGCTGCGTCTGTGGTTGCGTGGTCGACGCGAACCAGGCTATCGCAAGCACATTGCAGAACGCCTTGGCAGCTACGCTCCCGCGCCTGCATCGCCGTTGATCTGGGTGCATGCCGTATCGGTGGGTGAGACACGCGCTGCCGAACCGCTGATTCGCCGTTTGCTTCGTGATTTTCCATCACATACGATTCTGATCACTCACATGACAGTCACTGGCCGCGCGACGGGTCAGCAATTGTTTGCCGATGAATCGCGCGTGATTCAAGCTTATTTGCCCTACGACACCCTATCGATGACGCGGCGCTTCTGTGCACATTTCCGTCCGCAGTTGTGTGTGTTGATGGAAACCGAAGTCTGGCCTTGTCTGATCGACGCCTGTCGGCGTGCAGCCATACCGATCACGCTCGTTAATGCCCGATTGTCCGAACGGTCATTGAAAAAAGCGCAGTTTTTTTCGGGCCTGCTAGGCGCCGCTGCACGTAAAATCGATCGCGTCGCAGCGCAAACCGAGGACGACGCGACCCGGCTGCGCGCAATGGGTGCGCAACATGTTTCGGTCACGGGTAGCTTGAAATTTGACATTGATCCACCGGCCAACGGTCTGGCGCAAGGACGCGATTGGCGTGCGCGGTGGGGAAACCGTCCGGTGCTGTTGTGCGCGAGTACGCGCGAAGGCGAGGAACGTTTGCTGCTCGATGCCATGGTCACTGCCTCACTGCCCGAGCATTTTCTGGTCTTGATCGTTCCGCGGCATCCGCAACGTTTCGATGAGGTTGCTCATCTGATCGACGAGCGTGGATTCCGATGGATGCGTCGCTCGGCATGGCGCTCCGAAAATCTGCCGGCGGATGTGAACGTGGTGTTGGGTGATTCCATGGGTGAGATGTTCGCGTACTACGCGGCCTCGGATATCGCCTTCATCGGTGGCAGTTTGTTACCACTTGGCGGACAGAATCTGGTGGAAGCACTGTCCTGTGGCAAGCCAGTCATCGTTGGCAAACATACCTTCAATTTTGAGCAGATCACCGAAGACGCGATTGAGTTTGGTGTCGCTGTCCGCATCAATGATGCAGATGACTTGTTCACGCAGTTGTCGGAATGGCTGGAGGATACTTCCGGGTTGCAGGACACTTCTGCGAGAGCTGCGCAATTCACGCAATTACATCGTGGTGCGACGGAGAAGACGTTGCGTCTTTTATCTGAGGTAATGCGTTAGCGACATCGTCCGTGGTGCGGTTCGTCCACGTAGCGGTCATCGCATGCAGGTTATGACAATTTTGAGGCTAACCATTCTAAAAACGTCATCCCGGCGCAAGCCGGGATCCAGAGGCGTTAAGCTTTTTTTACTCAATAGGCGGCAAATAGCATCCTGATATTGATAAGCCACGTCATTACAAACCTTACTTCTGCGCTTGCTGACTCACCTCATTCAACCCACCCCCCAGCGAGCGGTATAAATCCACCGAATTGGTGATCTTCAGTAGTTTGGTCTGCAGCAGCTGCTGTTCGGCAGCAAAGAGCTCACGTTCGGCATCGAGTACATCCAGATAATTTGCAATACCGTTTTTGTAGCGTGCCTGCGCGAGTTCAAGGCGTGCCGCTTGCGAGGCGCGCATGGCTTCCTGTGCCGCGATTTCATCCGCTAGCGATGCGCGGGCTGATAAAGCGTCGGCGACTTCGCGGAAAGCGATCTGAATAGTTTTTTCGTAGCTGGCAATCGCGATATCGGAGCGCACTTCGGCCAGACTTTGATTGGCTTTGTTTCGCCCTCCATCAAATATAGGTAGCACCAGCTGTGGCGAAAAAATCCAGGTACCGGAGTTACCCTGAAAAAGGTTGCCCAATTCAGTGCTGGCCAGACCCGCGCCTGCTGTGAGCGATATGCGTGGGAAAAATGCGGCGCGGGCAGCGGCGATACTGGCCTGTGTCGAGCGCAGTCGCTGTTCTGCAGCGCGAATATCCGGGCGATGCGTGAGTAATTCGGAAGATAGTCCGGCTCCGATGTTTGCGGTAACAGGGTGTGAGGAGAGATTGGCGCTTTGTGTGGCTGGCGGGGTGCTAGTACCCACCAGTAAAGTTAGCGCGTTGATACTCAATGCGTGTTCGCGTTTGAGCGCGAGTACGGCGGTTCGTGCAGTTTGTACCAACGTTTCGCTCTGCCGTAATTCGAGTGCGTTCGTAATCCCTGCATCAAAACGTTTTTTGACCAGATCATATGACGTTGTGCGTGCCTTCAGCGTACGTTCGGCCAGTGCAATCTGTTCAGTCAGACCGCGCTCGGCCAGCCATGC
>JAIXYM010000164.1 GCA_027490255.1 Oxalobacteraceae bacterium
AGTGAAGCCATTTTCTCTGATTGGATTTTGCGACCATGAGCCGACCCATATCTTCCCCGACTACCGTCAGCATCAACCGTAATGCTCTCGATCAAGATGCGTTAAAGGAGCTAAAGGCCTTTCAACGTGGACTTGGGCGAAATGATCGTGTTCAAGTCAGCAGTTCAGGCAACACAACAATTTACACACAGCATAAAGAGTCTGTGTCAGAAAAAGTTATTCGAAAATTAGACAATTTTGAAAAAAATGTGAAGTCAGCCTGGTCCCACGTGAGCGACTTGTTTTCCGTCAAAAACCAAGGGAATGAGTCAGGGGCGACGAAATACGTAAAAGGTACGCCGACACAAAAATCTCCCAGCTCAATCAGCGTCAAACAATTCAACTTGGAGATTGCCCCGATTACCAACACCTGCATAATCCCGGTTTTTGACGATCTCACTCAAAAAACAAGGAAGCAATTAAGTAATCTGACAGATACGGTCGAAAAACTCCCGTTCCTTGAAAGTGCGTTTAATCTTCTAACAAGCGGTTCTGAAGATCGCAAAAAAGCCATAAAGGAATTTTCTGCTTTTTTAGAGTTCGCGGAAGCACAAGGTCAGGGAAAATCTGTGACGCATGAAAATAGAGACGCCATTAACTTCGCAAACCGCTTTTTAAAAATACCATACGATAACGAGGAAATGAAGCTGGGGTTCGGCGAGAGTTACCTTGCTATCTATAATGCTACGTTTTCACTTTCAGTCTTTGGCAAGTCCATCTGAGAAGTCTAAGCGGCACCATCTGGATTTTTCGAACAAAATCACGACCGCGCTTTCAGTCAACATCCCGCCCCAACTCATCCTTCACCGCCTCTTCCGGCGGGCATTTCATAAATCTCAGCAAAAACCCCTCGCGCCAGTCGATCCCTTCTTCGCCCAAATAATTATTCTGCACGTAGTAAGCCTGCTGCTCGCTATCGAGCACCTTGCGGCAGGTGTTGAAGTGATCGTGCCCAAATTTTTTGAACTGCAGCACGTGCACGAGCTCATGGACGATGAATGAGTTGTCCATCGGGTCAGTCGGATTCAGTGTGTCGCGCAAATAAATTCGGTAACTCTCGGTATCAAACAAGGCGGCTACGCTGTTGCAAGTCCCGGGGGCGTCCGGACACACCTTTTGTGCCAAGGCTTGCGCGCTGACCTGCTCGATGGCGGGCAGGTCAGCCGGATCGACCGCCGGCAGCCCGGAAAAGCGCACGGCCGCTGCCAGGAAACGTGCCAATAATTCTGCGGTGAGCGTCATTGAATAACCTTGGTCAAATCAGTATTTTTGTAGCGAACTTCTCCACATGAAGGATTCATGCCACCTCGATTAGGCTGACTCTGCATGATGTGAGCCGGAGTGTCACAACCTGCTTCTGTTGAATTTTGTGACACTCCGGCTTTTATGTACCAGAACAGAGCGCCAAACTTGAGCGTTTTTGCGGCTTCTTGACCACTTGCGTGAGAAATTTTCATGGCATGGCCTTTGCCTTTACAAAACAGTTGCTTCACGTCTGTGGCCGCGTGCCACACACAACGCTTGCAACCGAATAGCCAAATTGGCATAACCAAGGGGGAGAAGTTAATGAAAAGAAAACTACTAGCGTCTCTGGTCGGCATGGCGCTGATCACCGGATCGTCGGCATTTGCTGCCGGCGTCACGGACGCAATGATTGAGAAAGACGCACAGAGCGTCGGTGACGTCCTGTCCTGGGGTATGGGTCAGCAAGGTCAGCGTTACACACCGCTAGATAAAATCAATGCGGGCAATATCTCTAAGCTGGTTCCGGCATGGTCGTTTTCGTTCGGTGGTGAGAAGCAGCGCGGTCAGGAATCGCAACCACTGATACACAACGGCAAAATGTTCGTGACGGGTTCCTACTCGCGTATTTACGCGTTGGATACAAAGACAGGCAAGAAACTCTGGAAGTACGAGCATCGTCTGCCTGAAGGCATCATGCCTTGCTGCGACGTGATCAACCGTGGCGCAGCGCTGTTTGACAATCTGGTCATCTTCGCGACGCTGGATGCACAGCTGGTCGCACTGGATCAGAACACCGGTAACGTGGTCTGGAAAGAAAAAATCGATGACTACGCGGCGGGCTATTCCGCCTCTGCTGCTCCGCTGATCGCCAAAGGTCTGCTGCTGACCGGCGTGTCTGGTGGTGAGTTCGGTGTGATCGGCCGCGTTGAAGCGCGCGATCCCAAGACCGGCAAGATGGTCTGGACACGTCCTGTGGTCGAAGGCCACATGGGCTACAAATACGAAGGCGGCAAGGCCATCGAAAACGGTATCTCCGGCACAACCAACAAGACCTGGCCTGGCGATCTGTGGAAATCGGGCGGCGCAACGACTTGGCTCGGCGGCACCTATGATCCAACTACCGGCCTGGCTTATTTCGGTACCGGCAACCCTGCACCATGGAACAGCCACCTGCGCCCTGGCGACAACCTGTTCTCGACTGCAACCGTTGCTGTTGATGTCTCTACCGGCAAAATCGTATGGCACTACCAGAAAACCCCGAACGATGGCTGGGACTATGACGGCGTGAACGAATTCATCACGTTCGACATGGACGGCAAGCGTATGGGTGCTTCAGCTGACCGTAACGGTTTCTTCTACGTGATCGATGCAAAGAACGGCAAGCTCAACGGCGCATTCCCGTTCGTCTCAAAGATCACCTGGGCAACCGGCATTGATCTGAAGACTGGTCGTCCGAACTACGATCCTGCGAACCGTCCTGGCGACCCCACCAAAGGTCCAGATGGCAAGAAGGGCAATGTCGTGTTCTCGGCACCTTCTTTCTTGGGCGGCAAAAACCAGCAGCCTATGGCCTACAGCCCGAAGACTGGCCTGTTCTATGTGCCAGCCAACGAGTGGGGCATGGAAATCTGGAATGAGCCTGTGACCTATAAGAAGGGTGCCGCTTATCTGGGCGCGGGCTTCACCATCAAGCCACTGCATGAGGACTACATCGGCGCGATGCGCGCGATTGATCCGAAGACCGGCAAGATCGTTTGGGAAAACAAGAACGCCGCACCTCTGTGGGGCGGCGTGATGACGACCGCCAGCGATCTGGTGTTCTATGGCACACCGGAAGGCTTCCTGAAGGCAGTCGATGCTAAGAACGGCAAGGAACTGTGGAAGTTCCAAACTGGTTCCGGCGTTGTCGCACCTCCAATCAGCTGGGAAGAAGGCGGCGAGCAGTACATCGCTGTGGTCTCTGGCTGGGGTGGCGCGGTGCCTCTGTGGGGCGGCGAAGTGGCCAAGAAGGTCAGCATGCTCGAGCAGGGTGGATCTGTCTGGGTCTTCAAGCTTGTGAAGTAAAAAGTTTTACTCCCGCCTGCACTGGGATACGGAATTCGGTAGGTCATCCCGTGCAGTCTTGGCCGACGGCTTATGCCGTCGGCTTTTTTATGCCCGCTGTTACGGCAGTTTGAAGTCGGTCAGTTCCATCGTGATCTTGCCAGACGAGTAGTAGGCAGACTGCAGGAGCTCGGTGCGATCTACTTTGACCAGCCCTACACCCTTGCAGTACCACTCACGATTGACAACGGGTATGTCACGAAAGCCCTGTACTGCGTCCACATATAACGCGAAATTACCGATGCCGGCCACGCGTGCACATGACTTAAACGTACCCGCCTGTACAGTAAGCGTTTCATCAATAGCCTCAACGGTGTAGGTCAACAGCACCTTGGGCATTTTTGTCGTACCCATACCCATTTCGAGTTTGGGCGCAATCACGAATAACTCCGTTGGCACCATCCAACTTGCGCCGACCGTGACGGGTAGCTTCAGTATCACCTGCGGATTGCGATCGAGCTTGGCCTGTTCATCCGCATCGATACGTTGGGCAATACGGACGATGCGGTCTTTTTCTTTGCGCAACCAGTATTCGATACCAATCGATCCGGGCACCTCGACACGGCGCACGATGACTTCGCCTGCATCTGTATCGATCGTACGATCGACGCTCAGGACATAGGTGTCATGCGTGATGATGTTGTTGATATCGGAGGTGACGTCGTATTCCCAGGTTGCACCTACCGGCAATGGAAAATACGAATCACCCACCGGCAGTGACTGCGAGCATCCGGCCAATACCAGCATGGCCGAAATGAAAGACAAGCGCTTCATCATCACTTCTCCGGCATGCGTGCTGCAGGCGCATCGCTGATCTTGAGTTTGACTTTCTTCTCGGTGTTCATCTTCAGCCATGAACCGCCGCTGCCGCCACCACCGCCTTCGATCACAGCCACCTGACGTATGCCCTGACGGCTACGACGCAGTGATTCGGATATCTCAGAGTGATTATCTTTCAGGTAGGGCAGCTTGTAACCGCGAGGTACGGTACCAGGACGCTGCGTATCCAGCGGCGATATCCACAAGTAGATCGCGCCATCCACTCCTTTTGAAGGATTCGGTTCTTCAATTACGGCAGAAACGATGATAAATTTTTCCGGCAGCATGCGCGGTGTTGGCCAACCCAGCATGTCTTCAAAGGTGTAGTTCGCTACAAAATAACTCGCTGTCACTACAAGAATCATTACCAGCTTGATCCAGCGTTTCCATGCGGTGGCTAGACACAGCACCAGCAGCAGTATCGCAACAGTGAGGTACAAAAAGGTCAGAAGAATTGAGATATGGGTCATGTCTGCGGAACGATCTGTTTAGGTAAGGTATTGATGTCTCTGACGGTACCGTCGGGGTCAACGGTGAATCGGACTGCTGTGGCCTCATCGCCCTTGCGGTCCAACCTGAGAGTGCCGTAGTACACGATCTCTGCGCGCGGATTGACTTTGACGACGGAAATAGTGGTCTCGACGGCCTCGGTGTTTTTGCTTTCGTAGTACTGGACGTTCACGGTGTACTCGCCTGCAGAAAAGCCTCGAATAGTCACGACTTCCTGATTGAGCGGGTTAACGACGTCGCGGCCATTGACCTTGATCGAATCACCCGCCAGACCACGATCGTCGCGATCCAGATGCATGAGGCCCGCCTCACGAGAACGAAACCACACCACTGCGCCAGCGGGATCTTGCACATAGGTATCCAGATCATTGGGATTCATGTCTGGCCATGAGACCGTAATGATGAATTCTGCCTTGGCTGGGATGTCGCCTTCCTTTTTTGCTTTCGGATTCATCGCCAGTAGCGCGATGATGAAACAAAAAACAAAGGCAATCAGGATGTTGAACAGCATGTCATAGAAGGGATCGACCTCCCCTTCGCGACGCTTCTTGCGCAAGCTCACTATTGATCCCGATGCGTCAGCGTGACCAGCTGCGTCTCTGCCAGTTCGAGCGAGTCCGCAAGTATGCCGTCACCGCAACGATCCAACCTGACTAACTGCACACCGAGCAGCATGTTCGCCACCAGACCAACGGCTGTCGTCAGTAGCGCAATACCCAGACCGCCTGTCAGAGTCTTTAGCAGGGTCTGCGACTGCGAGGCATCAAAGTTTTGTATCTGCGAAATTTCAATCGCGAGAATGGAAAAACCGATCACTTTACCCAACAGGCCAAGCTTGATCTGTATGCCATTCACCCACCATGCGGATTCGCTCGGGCCATGCAAGCGCTCGGCCAGCACGTCGGTGAGTTGTACATTGTCGTAATCGTGGCGACGACTTTTGCCGAGCAGTGCAGAAAAATATGCGTGGACTGCGGTTTCGCTGTTTTCGGGCGGCGTCGAGGGCGCGTAAGAGATTGCAGCGAGCTTCCACGCATCCAGTGCCTGACGCTCATGCATCAGACTCCAGGCGCGCATGCCCACCCAGAGAGTGGAACCTGCAAACACCGCGATGATCATCAGCGTAATGCCAGTGGGATCGGCTGCGACCAGCACGCCCCAGATATTGGCGCGCCACATCAAAAAGGAAGCAAACAGCAGCAGGCCGACGAAACACAACCACTGCAGAAAGAGTCGGTCTGCCCCAGAGGTTGGGGAGATCGTGGCGCGGGGCTTGAAAAGTCGGGAAAGCGAAAAAAGCCGGCGCGCCACGTCAGTCATGTCAGGAAACCTTGTCTCGTTCTTCTTTTATAGGTATCGCAGCGTAACGCATGGAGTTGGCATCGTTACGATAGACCAGCGGCTTTTCTTCTGTCCGCGGTGCTTGTGCCTGCAATACGATTTTCTTTACATCGCCATGCTGCGCCGACTTGCTACAGACGGGATCTGCATTTTCGGCATCACCAGTGAGCGCATAAGCCTGACAACGACAGCCACCGAAATCTTTTTCCTTGTCAGGACAGGTACGGCAGGGTTCCTTCATCCAGCCATAACCGCGATATCGATTGAAAGCATCGCTGTTATACCAGATATCTTTTAAAGTTGTCTCTGTGACATTAGGGAATTGCAGACCCGGCAAGCTTTTCGCTGCGTGACAAGGCAAGGCCGAACCATCCGCAGCGACCGCAAGAAATACCGAGCCCCAGCCGTTCATGCAAGCCTTCGGACGTTCTTCGAAATAATCCGGCACGACGAACAGCAGCTTGATTTTGTTACCGAGCTTCTCGCGATATTCATTGACTGTCGCTTCAGCACGCACCAGCTGCTCGCGCGTGGGCATCAGCTGATCGCGGTTGACCATGCCCCAGCCGTAATACTGGGTGTTGGCTAGCTCAAGATATTCAACCTCCATCTCCACGGCCATCTCGATGATGCGGCCGATATGGTCCAGGTTGTAGCGATGCAGAACGACGTTGAGCACCATCGGGTAATCGTATTTCTTGATCAGCTTAGCGACACGATTCTTCAGATCGAAGGTCTTGGTGCTGGAGAGGAAATCATTCATCTCCTTGGTCGAATCTTGGAACGAGAGCTGGATATGATCAAGCCCCAGATCTTTCATGCGAGAGATGCGCTCTTCGGTCAGACCAATACCGGAGGTGATCAGGTTGGTATAAAACCCCAGCTGATGCGCTTCGCCGATGAGCTCTTCAAGATCATCACGCACCAGCGGTTCGCCGCCGGAAAAGCCTAGCTGCGCAGCACCGAGTTTGCGCGCCTGACGCAGTACGTCTTTCCATTCTTCCGTCGTCAGTTCCTTGCGATTCTCCGCATAATTCAACGGGTTGTAGCAAAACACGCAATGCAGCGGACACTTGTAAGTGATCTCTGCGAGCAGCCACAGCGGTGGCGGCACCTGTGTCGTTGTTGTGGTGGGTGTGATCTCAGACAATCCAGCCTCGCTCGGTTGCAATTTCAATAAACCCAAGTACATCTCTTTCCAGGCCTGTCGCATTGAACGTTTGCTCAATGTCGTCGATGATGGCCTGCACGTCGCGCTCGCCATCGCAGCGCTTTAGAATTTCACCAGCGCTTTGATTCAGCTTGACCATGCCCTCGGGGTACAACAGTACATACGCGCCCTGCGCTTCTTCCCATTGCATGCGGAACAGGCGGGCGAGTTTTGGTTTTGCGGTAAGTTCGCTCATCATGCGCTTTCAGGGATAGGCTTTTTCGATGGCATCCGAAATCGCCCACAAGACATCCAGCTTGAATTGAAGGATTTCCAGCGCGCGTTCCTGCTGCGCACGCGTGGTGAAGTGTTCGAGCGTGACGGCCAAACCATGCTCGACATCACGCTCGGCGAGCGTGACACGGGTGCGAAAATAAGCGAGGCCTTCTTCTTTGACCCACGGATAATGCGTCGGCCAATTGGCCAGACGGTCTTTGTGAATCTTGGGTGCAAACATTTCGGTCAGTGATGAACAAACCGCCTCTTGCCACGGGCGGCTACGTGCAAAGTTGACGTAGGCATCCACTGCAAAACGCACACCGGGCTCGACTTTTTTCAGTGACCACAAATCTTCGCGGGAGATGCCGGTGGCCTCACCCAAACGTGTCCATGCTTCGATACCACCGGGCTTGTCACCGTAACCATCATGATCATGAATACGATCAATCCACTTGCGACGCGTTTCACGGTCGGGACAGTTGGATATGATGGCTGCGTCTTTCACGGGAATCATGACCTGATAATAAAAACGGTTAATCACCCAGCCACGAATCTGATCAGGCGTGAGTTCACCGTTGTTCATCCGAATATTGAACGGATGATTGATGTGATAGCTCTTGCCTCTTGCACGCAAATTTTCTTCAAACTCTTCGCGACTCCAGGGCATTTGTTCCGTCATCTTGGTGGGTGCGTTCATACGTTAATCTCCATGCCATCAAATGCGACTTCGATACCGTGCTTCGCAAGCGCTGCGTGCTCGGCTGAGTCTTCGTTCAAAATCGGGTTGGTGTTGTTGATGTGAATGAGTACCTTGCGGCGCTGACCCACACTATCGAGCACCTCAATCATGCCGCCGGGGCCTGATAGCTGCAGATGACCCATGTCCGCTGCGGTCTTTTGCGTCAGACCCAGCGTGATCATTTCGTCACTAGTCCAAACGGTGCCATCAACCAGCACGCAATCGGCTTTTTGCATCGCTTCCAGTACATGCGGCTCGATTTCGCCAAGGCCCGGCGCATAGAACAAGGTCTTGCCGGTCACTGTATTTTCGATCAGCAGCCCATTATTGTCACCGGGCTGTGGATTAGCACGATGCGGCGAGTAGGGTGGCGCCTTGCTCTTCAATGGAAGCGGATGAAAACGAATACCCGCAATACCCGGCACTTCAATCGGTGCGAAGCGCGTCTTGTCTGCGGATAGACCCTTGATTTCATGATGCTCGACACCGCAATAGTGCGACAACACTTTGGCCAATGGCAGTCCGTGATTGAGATCATCCCAAACCGAATCCGTGCAATACAGATTGAGTTTCTTTTTCCCTTCGCGCAGCATCAGCAGTCCGGTGATGTGATCGATTTGTGCATCCATCACCATCACGGCAACAATGCCTGAATCACGTATGGCGCGCGCAGGCTGCATCACGGGATTGGAGCGCAACTGAAAAAGAATGTCGGGCGATGCATTGATCAACACCCAGTCGGTGCCATTAGCAGAGACTGCAATCGATGATTGCGTGCGCGCTTTGGCATTGATGCTGCCTTTGCGCACGCCGGCGCAGTTGGTGCAATTGCAATTCCATTGCGGGAAACCACCGCCCGCAGCAGAACCTAAAACAAGAATTTTCATGATTTTCAGGAGGTGATGTTAAGTGTTGTGCGTAGCCGGGAATGCGTAATTTTTAACGCAATCGAAGCGATTGATGCAAAGACCGCTCATTGCCTGCGCAGGAAAGCGGGATAGAAAATCGACCGAAACCATCAGGCCGGAAAAGCGGGTAGGCATTGTCATCTCCTCTCGCCCCTTTGAAAACAGCGCTTTACGCGCATCGCGCAAGGTTTTTCAGAAAAATGCGTTGGGGCGAAACTGGTCTCTTGTGTTATTTATTGGGGTCATTCTAGCCCAAAGCACGCCCGGAAAAATCCATGTCTGCGACTCCCTTCGACCAGCAAAACCTACCCACCAGCGATGGCCACACCTTGTTTGTTGCCCAGTACGGCCAGCCCGACGCACCCGCGGCGGTGGTCCTGCACGGCGGCCCCGGCAGCGGCACGCAGCCCTCGGTGCTGGAGTGGTTTGACCTGACGCGACAGCGCGTGGTGCTGTTTGATCAACGTGGCGCCGGAAAATCTCAACCGCACGGCGAAATCATCAACAATGACAGTACAAAACTGGTCGCCGATATCGAGATGATTCGCGAACAGTTGGGCATTGAACGGTGGATGGTGGTCGGCGGCTCATGGGGCGCGACACTGGCGCTACTCTATGCTGCTCAACATGCACGTCGCATAAGCGCCATGGTATTGCGGGGCAGCTTTCTTGCCAGTCAGCGCGAACTGAACTGGTTTTTTCAGTCGCTGCGCGCAATGGTGCCGCATGCGTGGGAAGAAATGACGCTGGGTTGGCAGGAAGAACAAAAGCAGCAAGTGCTCGCTACACTCGGCAAACAATTACTGCACGGATCAGAACAAGAAGCTGAAGACGCTGCCACGCGCTGGGGTGCTTATGAAGAGGCCGTCATGCAAGCAATGTCGGGCAAACTAGCGCTGCCCACTACGCTATCAATAGCCACGGCACGCACGATAGGCAAGTACCGACTTCAAGCGCATTACCTTTTGAATGCCTGCTTCACGCGTGAAGCCGACTTGCTCGGCGCTGCAAACGCACTGGCCAACACGCCAACAGTGATCGTGCATGGCAGCCATGACTTGGTCTGCCCGCCAGAAAACGCAGCGCGTCTGGCCAAACTCATGCCTCATGCGCGCCTGCATTGGGTACCGCGCGGCGGACACACGCCGGCCGATCCTTTGATTGCGGCTGCACTGCGCGAAGCCGTGCTGGAACTACATCCATCATCTTGAAATAAAAAAACCGGCAACGAGCGATGACTCGTGCCGGCTTCAGTTTGATGCTGCTGTTATTTCTGCAGCTTTCGATAAATGGTGTTGCGAGACACGCCTAAAGCACGAGCAGCTGCCGAGACGTTCCCGCGATGCTCATCTAAAGATTTTTGTATCGTCAACAATTCCACATCTTCCAGCCGGACGTTACCCTGACCCGGGTCAGCCTTGGCCGAACCTGGCAACACGATGTCGCTGCTGGCTGGAAGCTGACCAACATCGTCGAGAAAATCTTCGGGTAGATGCTCGATTTTCACTTCGCGCGCGGTTCCCGCCATGACTATGGCCGTACGCAGCAAATTGGTCAGCTGTCGGAAGTTGCCCGGCCAATTGTGGCGCTTGAACAAGGCCATCACTTCGGGCGATACCGTGGGTGGCTCGCCATTGGCTTCTGCGGCCAGCAAGCGATGAATGACCACCTCGAGGTCGCCGCGCTCGCGCAGAGGTGGCAGACGGACGACCAGGCCATTCAGACGGTAATACAAATCTTCGCGGAACTGCGCTTTTGCAATCATGTCGCGCAAGTTGCGGTTGGTCGCACAGATCAGGGCCACATTCACCGGAATGGATTTGTTACTCCCTAATGGCATGACCAGCCGCTCCTGCAGCACGCGCAGCAACCGCGCTTGCAATGCGAGAGGCATGTCACCGATTTCATCAAGGAAAAGCGATCCACCATTCGCCTGAAGGATCTTGCCGGTGCTGCCTTTTTTGCGAGCGCCGGTAAATGCGCCGTCCTCGTAACCAAATAATTCCGATTCAATCAGACTTTCAGGAATCGACGCACAGTTAACGGCAATAAAAGGACCATCGGCACGCGGAGAATCATTGTGTATGGCCTGCGCGAGCAGTTCCTTGCCCGTGCCAGTCTCGCCCGTAATGAGAATGGGGATATCGCGGCCCATGACGAGATTAACTTTGTGAATGATTGCAGCGACTTTTTCATCGCCGGTATCAAGATAATGCAAACTCGAGAGTCGTTGCTGACGCGTGGTCTCTTTACGTCCATCCTCACGGCGTGCAGCGGATCGCTCGGCACGGCTGGGCGCGTTATCCTGAAGCTTGCTTTCTGACTGAAAAAACAGACTCGCCGGCCTCAATTCAGCGCGAGCGGAAACCCGCACACCCGTATGCAAGCAAAGATCTAACAGCGTGGGCGTACTCGCGCGGTAATGATCAAACAGTGCCGAGACCGGCATGCCAAACAGCGAACTGAAGGTGTGCGTTTGCAGCGCCGACAACGGCAGCCCCAGCTGAAACAGACCACTGCGATTGGCCGACAGGAAGCGGCCGGACATCGAAAATGAGGCGATACCTTCCATCAACGTGCCAATGAATTCAGGACGACTATGGAAATGCAGGGTGATAGCGTCATCGAAAGCGGCCGAGAACAATTGGTTCTCTATCATCTGGGCCGACATACGTACCAGCGCCATCGTGTGCTTGTGAAAACTGCGCTGGTCGCCGGTGACATCGAGTACACCGATCAAGCGCCCCTGATGATCAATGATCGGCGCCGCCGAGCAGGTAAGAAAATGATTCACCGCCAGGTAATGCTGGTCCGCATGGACTAGGGTGGGCGCCTGCTCCGCGATAGCGGTGCCAATGGCGTTGGTACCCTTGCTCTGTTCTGACCACGCGACTCCGGCGCACAAGGCCACACGGTCGGCCTTTTCCAGAAAATCATCGTCGCCCATGGTGTGCAGGATGGTGCCCTGCGCATCGGTCAGAATGACCATGCTGTGGGTGTTGATGATCTGCTCGTAGAGAGTTTCCATCACCGGCAGCGCATGGCTGTACAGCCCGCGATTCTCATCGACTCGGCAGACAAGATCGGCTCTCTGGATGGGCGAGTAGTCCGGCCGGGATTCGGGCGCCAGACCAAACAAGGCCGAACGGCGGTGGGATTCTTCAATCATAACGGACTGATCCGAGGCATGAACTATGCCCGCCGGAGCAAGTTGCTTATCCGGCAATATCGATCGTGATGGCGCTACAGAAGACCCCCCGCCCCCGGATTGGGGACCCGATACCTGACCCATGTCTCACCCCGTCTACCCGATTGTTTCTTTTTTTATCGTTCTTGTTTTGTGGAATGTAGCACTTGTTCCGTTCTGAAGCAAAAGTCTGATAATCGGTCTGCATTGGCCCTACTTGCCACATGGCACGGCTATTGCGATCCTAAGTACCGTTTAATTAACCGACTCCGGAGTTTGCCTCATGAAGCTGTTCACACGCCTCGCCATTTGCGGCCTCAGCGGCGCTGCCGCCCTTGTTTTTTCCCTGTCCGCGCTCGCGCACGGCGATGTTACGCCCCAGGCGGTAGATACCAAGGGTCTTCCCACGCTCGGCGACAAATGGTCTGCCGAAAACCCATACCGCGGCAATGCCGCAGCGATCAAGGTGGGTACATCGGCCTACACGCAAAACTGCGCACGCTGCCATGGCATTGACGCAATTTCCGGTGGCATCGCCCCGGATCTGCGCATGCTGGATCGTGATTGCATGACCCAGGCAGCCGATCGCAAGGCCGCCTGCTTCAAAGAAAATGACGACTACTATGCAACGACCGTGCGTAAGGGTCGCGTACGTAATGGTGCCGTTTATATGCCGCCCTTCGACGGCATCCTCCAGCAGGAAGCGGTATGGGCAATCAAGGCGTATCTGGAAACAAAGCGCGTCAAACCCTGAAACGTGCCGCAAAGGCGGCGCTCGTGCTGAGCGTCGCCGTGTATGATTCGTTCAATTAAAAAAAGCGCCATTCACCACGCGCATGCCAGGGGACAAGAATGTATCGCTTTACCATGCGCAGCCTCATCATCTGGCTACTCGCCAGCCTGTCGATTGCGTTCCATGGCGCCGCCTTGGCCGACATGGAAAAAATCCGTGCAAGGGGCAAACTCTCGTTTGCTGTTTATGAGGACTTCGCACCCTTCTCAGGCAAATCGGGCGGCATCGACGTTGATCTGGCCGAGGCACTGGCGAAAAAACTGGGCCTGAAAGCGAGTTTCATCCCCTTCCCCGCCGGCGAAAACATCGACGATGATTTGCGCAACATGGTCTGGAAAGGTCATTACCTTGGCTTTGGCCCGGCTGATGTGATGATGCATGTGCCGGTTGACCGTGCAGTGATGCAAAAGAATGACAAGGTCGAAATTTTTGCACCCTACTATCGTGACACTATTCGCCTAGCGCGCAGTCTTAAAAGCATTCCCGATCTGAACGGCGCTGAATCACTGACAGGCAAACGACTAGGCGCTGAAAAAGTATCCATTTCTGCGATGGTGTTGCTGGGCGATGCGAGCCTGCGCGACAACGTGCAGATTTTTCCGAGCCCTGCCGATGCATTGCAAAAACTTAAAGCGGGTGAATTGGATGCCGTCGTAGCTGCACGTTCAGAAATCGAATCGGTGATTCGCGACGACAAACAAATCGAAGTGACCGAAGCACCATTTGAACGCCTGCCCCGCAAAGGCTGGGTGACTGGCATGGCGGTCAACAAAGAAAACACCGAACTCGCCAGTCTGCTGCAAGCAGCAATCAATGAAATGTTCGAATCCGGAGAAATGGCCGCAGTGTTTGCAAAACATGGCGTGCGCTCTGTCAAACCCTGAACACCCATCCCTCGTGTAGCACATGCGTCAGCTGTTCGCCGCAGTCCTGTTGCTGTTAGCGGTCCTGCAAAGTGGGCAGGCTGGCGTAATGACGAAAGCGACTCTGTCGCAGAAATTTCCCTCGCCTTATATTGTGGGCGACAAAGACACCGAACTTCCTGTCTGGCCCATCTTCAAGCAAGAGATGACGTCGATCGAATTGATCGGCTATGTCTACGAATCGATTGATTTCGTCTCTCTGCCCGGCTTTGCCGGTGCGCCCATCAATTTGCTGGTGGCACTCGATGCCAAAGGCAATTTCATGGATGTGCAAGTGGTCTCGCATCATGAGCCTGTTTTTTTGGAAGGCTATGGTCCACAGCCCCTGATCAATTTCGTGAGTCAGTATAAGGGCCTGTCACTCACACAGAACATCACCATTGAAACCGGCACGCGACAGAAGTCGCGCATGGATGGCAACAATGTGCGCATCGACGGCGTATCGAAAGCGACGGCATCGGTGCGCATCATTAATCAGACTTTGCTGACGTCATCACTGGCAGTAGCTCGCAAAAAACTCGGCTTCTCCGGCAGCCACGATCCCGATCAGATTGCGCGTGTCAAAACGAATTATTTTGAGACACTGACAGGCGCCCAATTATTCGGGAAGAATCTGATAGCACATCTCGCACTGGCCAATCTCGAGGTAGAAAAAGCCTACGCTGGCAGCTTGGGCGAAGGACTCGATACCGAGGGTAGTGCTGATCCTGATGGTATGTTCATCGATCTGTACAGTGCACTCGTGTCTGTGCCCAGCATAGGCAAAAATCTGCTGGATGCCGCCAGTTGGCAGCGATTGTCCGAACGACTGGAAAAAGGCGACCATGCGATTCTAGTGATGTGGGGCGGTCGCTATTCGATTACACCCGAAGATTTCAAGCCGGGTACATCACCGGAACGGCTCTCGCTCAAACAAAGTGGCCTGCCGATTGAAATGCGCGATCTGGATCTTGAACTGAAACTGGCCGATGGGACACCGCTCTCACCCGAAAATATGAAAGTGTTTCGGGTGATTGCACAAACCGGGTTGGATCTATCCAAACCCTTGGAGCTGAGCCTCGACGTTAAACGTGAAAAGGGCATGGTGTACCCAGAGATCATCCGGGCGTCATTCCCTTATCGCATCGAAGTGCCGGAACGTTTTTATGATGTGCCCGCTGGCGACAATAAAACCTGGGTCAGCATTTGGCAGCAACGCGCAACTGAACTCGGCGTGCTTGCCGGCGCTTTGCTGATACTTAGCATCCTCCTGCTTCAACAGCGTTGGCTGACCGCCAATGCACGACGCTTTACTGTCATACGCATCAGCTTTCTGACATTTACGCTGGGCTTTATTGGCTGGTATGCACAAGGTCAGCTCTCAATCGTCAATCTGACTGGCGTCGTGCACTCGCTGAAAGCAAGCCGCGGTCTGGCTTTCTTCCTGTATGACCCAATGACCGTATGCTTGTGGGCTTTCGTAGCCATCACATTTTTCCTATGGGGCCGCGCGACTTTTTGTGGCTGGCTATGTCCTTTCGGCGCCTTGCAGGAGCTGGTCTCGCGAGTGGCGCGATTGCTGCGGATTCCGCAAATTAAAGTGCGGCGATCAACGGATGCGAAACTAAAAAAAATCAAATACGGCGTGCTGGCAGCGATACTGTTATCGGCTTGGTTTGCGCCGGAAGTCTCTGACAGTCTGGTGGAAATTGAGCCCTTTAAAACCGGTATCACCTTGTATTTTGTGCGCGCCTGGCCCTTTGTCGCCTATGCGATCGCCACGGTGCTCGCCAGCGCACTGGTCTATAAATTTTTCTGTCGCTATCTGTGCCCGTTCGGTGCGGGACTCGCCATATTGGGCAAACTCCAGTTGCTCAAGTGGCTGCCACGTCGCGCCGAATGCGGCACGCCCTGCCAGACTTGTAAGCATAGCTGCGACTATCAAGCCATTCGCCCCGACGGCAAGATTGACTACGCTGAATGCTTTCAATGCATGGATTGCGTGGTGATTTATCACAGCGACACACAGTGCGCGCCGCGCATCCTGCAAGCAAAGCGCGGCATGACTATACCCATTCGTCCGGTTCAAGCTTCGCTGGGGGCCCAATGAAACGTCGCACGATGCTGACCGCCATGCTGGGTTTGCCGCTGCTGGGCGCAGCCGGCCTCTGGTTGCGTGAACCACAACTGCGCGCGTATACGGATGCTGGCATCGTATTTGGCACGACCGTATCGATGACGGTGCTGCATGAAAACGAAACAACCGCGCGCGCTGCGCTCTCCTCTGCATTTACCGCTTTGCGCGAGGTGGATGCGCTGATGAGCGTGTATCGCAGTGACAGTCAAGTGGGACGCCTCAATCAAGTTGGATGGCTGAGTCAGCCTGATCCTCGCTTGGTACAAGTTCTCGAAACTGCCCAATATTTGGCACAGCAAACTGACGGCGCTTTTGATGTGACCGTGCAGCCGCTATGGCAGGCAGCTAATGCCCGGCAGCCGCAACCGCAACCGATCAAGCAGACTTTGTCACGGGTGGGCTGGCAGAAACTAGATATCAGCGCTCGCGAACTTCGATTCCGCGAGGGCGGCATGGCCATGACGCTTAATGGTATCGCTCAGGGTTATGGCGCAGATCAAGCGCTCGCCGCGCTCAAGCGTCACGGCATTCGTCATGCACTGCTAGATACAGGTGAACTCGCCAGCCTCGGCGCCAACGAAGCGGGCGATCCATGGTCGATCGCGATACGTGATCCGCGAAGTGAAAACCGGTTCGCACAAGTGCTGGCGGCTGATGGTCGCTGTCTTGCCAGCTCGGGTGATTATGCGACGCGTTTTAGTGATGATTTTTCTCAGCACCATATCGTGGATCCCCATACGGGGACATCACCGACTGAGCTGGCTGCGGTCAGCGTGTTGGCGCCATCGGGCTTGCTGGCAGACGGTTTATCAACCGCCTGCATGGTGCTGGGGACAAAAAAATCACTGGCTCTGGCCGCATCATTGCTGGATGTGGATGTGTTGTGCATCACGAAATCAGGCGCTATGCATCGCTCGCCAGGTTTTCCTCAAGCGGTGAGTGGCGCTTAGTCCTCTAACGAATTGTGTGGTGATGATTGAGGTGGTCACCCAAAAATATTCGGATCCACAAGTCAATTCACACTCAGCGTCCGTTGAGTTGTTACCGTATGGGTTGCAGTCCGATCGATCAGGCACGAAAACGCTGAACGATAAGTACTTGGATATCACCGAGGTCCTGAACGTAGTGCCAAGACACTGGAAAAAATGAAATTTACTCAATAAAAAGGCTGCAATACTCGCAGCCTTTTTTGTTTTTTATCAGAATCCGTATTTGACGCCAACAGTCAATGCGCTGATTTTTACTTGATCCACTGTCCCGAAATGCTGATACTCCAGCGTTCCGGCGATTTCCTTGGTGAAGTTGTAAGCGAGACCCAAACCCAGCAACGCTCGGGCTTTTGTTTCTTTGGTATCGGCGAATCCGGTCTCTTTGGCAGTAAAGTGATTTACTGCAACTCCCACTTTGCCAAATACCGAAAATGCATCTGTTAGAGGCAGATTACCAACACCTGCGATGTAAATGCTCTGCGTTTGCACCGAATAATCGCCATCGGTAGTTTTTAATTTTCCCAAATTAGCATAGCCCAATTCAACGCCGAAATTTTTATCCAGTGAAAACCCGTAGGCGAGATTTACAGCTGTTTTATTCTCTGATGACTCCTCAAATTTGTATTCCGAAGAACCAACACCTGCCTTGAAATAACTTCCTTCCGCATGGGTTGCCAGAGGCATCACGAGCGCCGCGTAAAGCAGCATGAACCCTAATTTTTTTTGCATGTTGAATTCCTATTCGTAAAAAAGATCAGCTGAGAATTTTTCTTGCCGGTCCAAATGGACGATGCGGATTCTACGAAAGAGAAATATCAAGGCATATTGATAAGTTGCAAAAAAAAGACGTATTTATACGCAGCTACTTTGCTCGCAGACAAACCTGTTTTTTAGCAACTAGTTGTACGGCAAATATACAAAGCTACGGGCGCAGGCATTCGGCGAAGGCGAACAGGAAAGATGGGATTAGAAGACTGCCAAGTCAATCTGACGTCATACCTCACTGAGTACTTCTCACCTAGCAGCGAGATTCTTCAATGAATTCGGCATGGATTTCGGTGGAAATCAGAAACATGCCTACATAAGCAACGTAAGGGACGGTGCTTTGAGTACCTTCCCTCACGAGACAAATTGTCAGAAACCGTATTTAACACCTACAGTCAATGCACTGATTTTTACTTGCTCCACTTTCCCGAAATACTGATACTCCAGCGTTCCAGCGATTTCTTTGGTGAAGTTGTATGCGAGACCCAGACCCATCAAAGCTCGGGCTTTTGTTTCCGTGTCGCTGCCTAATCCGGTGGTTTTAGTAGTAAAGTGATTTACTGCAACTCCCAATTTGGCAAATGCTGAAAATGCATCCGTCAGAGGCAGATTGCCAACACCTGCAATATAAAAACTCTGCGTTTCCATTGAACCATCAGCATCTTTAAATTTTCCCAAATGGGCATAACCCAGCTCAACGTCAAAATTTTTGTCCACCGCAAAGCCATAGGCGGCAGTTAACGCCGTTTCATTCTCTGTAGTGCCTTCGGCTTTGTATTCTGAGGGACCGACGCCTGCCTTGAAGTAACTTCCCTCCGCATGAGCTGCCAAAGGCATCACCATCGCTGCGCCCAGAAACACGGCGAAAAAGTTTTTATGCATTTTGATTTCCTATTCTATAAATTTAAGGTCAGCTGATACTTCGTCTTGCCGGTCCTTGAGGGACAGTCCGGATTCTATGAAACTACTGACCGATTAATGATCAGTGAGTTGCAAAAAAATGACGGTTTTATACATAAACAATTTGCACGCCGAAAAACTTATCTCTCACTAAGTAATCATATGTTCCATTTGCAAGTTTTAAGAAATTGAAATTTCAACGTAAATGTCTGCATTAAGTGTCGGCCTGAAACTCAGAGCGTCACTCCGTCATTCGAAATTTCTCACACTCGACATACGTCAATACCGTCCCTGCAGAAAATCTTTTCAATGCCCTTATTTCGGGTAACTGCTGGCATCAAATCTCCACAAGGATGTCAATAATTGTAGAAAAACATGGATTAAAAAGCTGTGGTTATGCTGCACCGTAGGCACTGGAAAATGCAGTAACTACGCACTAAGACTTTGTTGGTTTTCGATGCGCCGTCTTTAGTAGGCCTCTTCCCAAGACAGGGAAAGACGTGATGCGCATTGGATCAAACCCACCATACTGTAGGTCTGAGGGAAGTTTCCCCATAACTCACTTCCGTCAAGCGACACATCTTCAGATAGCAAGCCAAGATGATTGCGACAGGCCAGCACTTTCTCAAACAGCACACGTGCGCGTGCTTTTTCGCCGGTACGCGCCAATGCCAAAATCCACCAAAGCGTACACACTAGAAAAGCGGCCTCGGGTCGGCCGAAGTCATCTTCTTCGTCATAGCGCAGTAAAAAATCGCCTCGCTGCAAATGACGCTCAACAGCCCGTAACGTCCCGATAAAACGCGGATCATCCGGCGCAAGAAACTGAAACTCGCTCATCAGCAAGAGGCTGGCATCAAGATGCTCACCACCAAACGTCGACACGAAACTACCCAGCTTGGCGTTCCATGCGTTATCGGTCAGTGTTTTATGAATCGCAGCAGCTTCTCGTGCCCACCTTTGCGCGCGTGACGGCAACTTGAGCCGCAACGCGATCGCACGCAAGCGATCACAGGCGGCCCAGCACATCAAAACTGAGAAAGTGTGTACGCGTCGCACACCACGCAGCTCCCAGATGCCGGCATCCGGTTGCAAATGGCAGCGTATCGCCTGCTCACCCAGACGCTCGAGATCAGCAAACATCTGACGACCGGCGGGCCGTTCCAGTCGCGTATCAAAAAAAGCGTGGGTACTCGCTAGCACTGCAGCACCGAAGACATCATTTTGGACTTGTCTCCAGGCGAGATTACCGACACGCACCGGACCCATGCCGCGATAGCCTTCCAGCGAGGGCGCAGTCCATTCGTCCAATGACGTCTCGCGCCGTATGCCATACACCGGCTGCAATGGCGTATCACGCGAATCGGCAATGATGTTGAGGATGTATTCCAGATAGTGCTGCATCGTCGCCGTCACACCGAGCTGATTCAAGGCATTGACGACAAAATAGGCGTCGCGCAACCAGCAATAGCGATAGTCCCAGTTGCGTCCACTGTGCGGTGATTCAGGGATGGACGTCGTTACCGCCGCAATGATGGCTCCCGTATCGTCGAAGGCATTCAGCTTTAGAGTGATCGCGGCACGAATCACTACGTCTTGCCACTCGAAAGGTATCGCGAGATTACGAACCCACCGATACCAATAGGATAAAGTCGATTCAAAAAATGTCCGTCCTAAATCACGCGGCGAACCGTCGACAGTTTCATCCGGCCCCATGAGCAAGGTGATACTGTCATGAAGGAAGAATTTTTTTTCTTCGGTCAACGAGGTCACGGATGCATCGGTCGTCACCCGCATAGCCTGCGAGCCCCCGAAATAGGTCACATGGTGCGCACCGGAACGCACCTGCGCAAGAGACTGACCGTAATTGAGGGCAGGCCGTAACCTCAGCGCGATACGAGGCCGACCTGCGACGCGCCTGATCATGCGCACCACCATGGCCGGTGCAAACATGCGGCCGTGCAAATAGAAACGGGGCGAAAAATCGGTGATGTCGATCACGTTGCCCTGATCATCCTGCATGCGCGTCTGCAGAATGGCGGAATTACGAAGATAGATCTGACGTACCGTGCGTCCATTATCAAACTGAAGATCGATGAACCCGTGGGATTCTGCTCTGGCATTAAACTCGTCAGAGCGGAGCAAACTGCAGCAAAGCGGGTTACTGTCAAAATTTGGATAACACCACCAGACAATACGGGCATTCCTGTCGATCAACGCGCTGGTGCGCGAATTTCCTATCAAACCAAGGTCCAGCTGGCTCATCGCCTTCGGACGCTACGTTGTAACAGCTCGGTTTGTGATGACTCCGGTAATAGCGCCAGCAGCAAATCCAATAAAAACTTAATGGCTTCGTGATCTTTGATTACATAATCGGCTGCTGTCGAAATGTCATTGCCTACACGCACAGTAAAGAGGCCGGGGTGATGTAACGAGAAGACATCTTCATCGGTACGGTCGTCACCAACATACAGTGCTCGATATTTTTTCGACAGATGAAGCAATTGCGCCACTGCGGTGCCTTTGTCGCCTGCGTCGGCAGGTAACAGACTGACATTGAATTTACCCATGATGACGCGCGGCGCTGGAAGCAAGTTTGCCACGTAGGCTGACAGCGTCTGTTCAACCAAAACCTGATCTTGTGCTCGGCGGTAGTGCACTGTCAGCGAATAAGATTTGTCCTCGATCCAGACCGCTTCACCCAAGGGATAAAGCATAGGCTGGAGCGACAACAACCAGCTACGGCAGAGTTCAAAGTTTATCTTTGCGTGCTGCTCCCAGCCGGGCAATCCTTCAAGACCGTGATTCCCGATCACGTAGTCCGGCTCAAACCCCATGCGCTGGTCCATATCCGCCAGCGAACGCCCGGTGATAATGCCAACTGGCGCACGCAACTGAAGCGCCTGTAACTGGACCTGTATATCAGGCGGCAGACTGACTAATGCAGGATTGTTAATCAGTGGTGTGAGCGTTCCATCAAAATCAAACAGACATAACGCAGGCTTCATCAGGAAATTGCGCAGTGCCGCATTGCCTGCTTCGGAGAACAAGGGCCTCATACGGCGCGGCGCAAGGGATGCCGGCTATGCAAATGAATTTTCTCCGTCACCCGGTGGCGTCGGCGTAGCCTTGCGGCGTCTAGCAGCATCAAGCCTGCCCATCGATAAA
The DNA here is from genome assembly GCA_027490255.1 of Oxalobacteraceae bacterium. Lineage (GTDB taxonomy): Bacteria > Pseudomonadota > Gammaproteobacteria > Burkholderiales > Burkholderiaceae_D > Pernthalerella. The sequence goes on from JAIXYM010000164.1 coordinate 21,975, forward strand.
CATTAAAGTCTCTGACCAGCGTACGCATGCTACGCATCCGCTCACGCTGTTCAGCCGCCGGCATGGTCAATGCGCGATAGAGGGCCTGTGCACCTTGCTCGATGTGATACGGGTTGATGATGAGTGCTTCATGCAACTCCCTGGCAGCGCCAGTAAACTGGGACAGAATTAATACACCAAGCTCATCATCGCGGGCAGCGATGAATTCTTTGGCGACCAGATTCATACCATCGTGCAGACTGGTGACCAGACAGATATCGGCCGCGCGATAACACGTCGCCAGTTGGTCGGCGTCGTAGTATTCGATTCGTAAAATGATGGGGGGTGCGACTGGATTCGCATAGCGCTGATTGATTTCTTGAGACAGCTTTCTTACGCGCGCTTCCAGATTCTGGTATTCATCTAAAGAGGAGCGACTAGGCGCCGCGATCTGCAAAAGAGAGAATCGCCCTATCAGCTCCGGACGTAACTCAAGCAAACGATCGACTGCCTGAAAACGTTCGACGATACCCTTGGTGTAATCCAGCCTGTCCACTCCCAAGGCGACGCGATGATCTTCAGGCAGGTTTAAGCTCTCGCGTAATTCTTTACGACACTGAGAAACATCGAGTCCAGTTTCGGATTCAGGCCAGGCAATTGAAATTGGATAAGGCTCAACCTGCGTTAGCTCACCGCCATAAGAGATCGTTGAAGCCTCATGCTCAATGCGCGTTTCAAGATATCGATCGACGGTTTCAAGAAAATTTTTGCAATGAAATGGTGTGTGAAAGCCCAGCAGCGTATTGCCGAGTAGGCCTTCAAGTAACTCTTCCCGCCAAGGACAGATGCCAAAAGATTCCGGATTGGGCCAAGGAATATGCCAGAACATGATGATCGTGGCTTTCGGCAGCTTTTCCCTCACCATCCGCGGTAACAATGCAAAGTGATAATCCTGCACCAGCACAACCGGATCATCGGTATTCGCTTCAGCAATCACCGCATCCGCAAAACGCTGATTGACGGCGACATATTGTTCCCAGTCTGCGGTACGAAACACGGGTCGCACATGAGCGATATGGCAGAGTGGCCACAGACCTTCATTGGAAAAGCCGTAGTAATAACCTTGTTCCTCTTCACTTGACAGCCATACGCGCCGCAGCGTGTAGGCAGGACGGGCAGGCGGCACTTGTACCCTGTCATGCGCATCAACGGTGGCGCGGTCAGCGCTGCCACTGCCATGCGCAATCCAAGTGCCCGAGCAAGCTCGCATCACAGGCTCAACTGCCGTCACAAGACCACTTGCTGGACGACGAACAACGATGCCGTGCTCACCCTGTTCATGAATATAAGGTTCGCGGTTGGAGACCACCAAAACTTCATCACCCGCCAGTTCGTCATGCAGCAGCGAGCGTAGTTTTTGCGGCGTCCATGACTGCGGTGAATGCTGTTGTACTCGACGCTCAATTTGCATCTGATGAAGCATGGCACGCAGATCGCCGACCAGTGGGCGGAACTCAGACGGTGTCGCGCGGCCGGTTGGCGAAGTGGTTTCGAGTCGTAATAAATTTTTTAGTGCACTCACCCAACCGAGCCAACTCCAGTGCGCGATCCAGACGACCAATGCAGAAATCACAAGGAACATCAGCAAGAAAACAGCCGTAAGATAAAAACGAAACTCATCACTACGGCGCTGGATAAAGCCCGTGTCTTGCACAAGCAAAAGCTTGCCCAGCGAATTTTCATCCTGTTCCAATGAAACTTCACTAACGCGCATTGCTGATGGTGCAGCGCCTAGACAATTAACTTGGTGTGGTAATGCGCGGCTGCGATAACGCAGATTGCCTGCAGCATCGCAAAAACCTAGCGCCAGCAAATGGCCATCGATAGCAGCACGCTCAAGCAAATCTTGCATCGCGTCCACGTCTTGCAGCATTACATAATCAATCAATGGTTCTCGAATCGACGCCGCCACCATCTGCCCGCGTGTATCGAGGTCACGCAAAAACCAGCGCTGTGTCAAATCATCGATCATGGGCAGCAATATCAATGCGGATATCCCAATGACCAGTGCCAGCGGCAGGATAAAACGCAACGAGAGCTGGAGCGGTCGAATTGGCATTAAGTACTACCTGACGAAAAGGGAAATCTCCGGCGCTTCAAATAGACACTCAGAACTTAAGGACGCTGAATAAATTCCTGTTTTATGGCAAGCCAAGAAAGTGGTGCGATTGGGAACCTGAAAATCAGAACCATAGAACCACTTTGTCAGAACAAAAAAGCTTGCAGGTTTATTTGATCCGCGCTTTCTCGATGATTGACTCTCATTAGCCTGTGCGGTTCCAGAACTTGAGTAGGATTAACGCGCTGGATGCTGCGTCGCAACATTAAAACTTGTGAGAAATTCATCTAAATGGCTACCGGTAAGTCACAAGCTGGTTATGATTGCGGGTGATTTCGGCGCAGCAAATCATCAGCGCCGTCCAACCCCACAAAGAATGAATGACAGCCCATGGAGAGGCAAACTTCCGTAGCGGATACTTTTCCGCGCTTATTGCTTGAGCACGCGCAAGTGCGCGCAGACAAACCGGCGTTTCGGGAAAAAGATCTGGGTATCTGGCAAACCACCAGCTGGTCAGAAGCCGCCGAACATATACGACAGCTCGCCTGCGGACTCGCTGCGCTGGGATTCAAACGCGGCATGAATCTCGCTGTTATTGGCGACAACCGTCCACGGCTGTACTGGGGAATGTCGGCTGCCCAATGCCTGGGGGGTGTTGCTGTTCCCTTGTATCAGGACGCCCCTGCCGCCGATATGGCCTATGTGCTGGAAAATGCCAGCATTGATTTCGCGATCGTTGAAGATCAAGAGCAGGTCGACAAGCTGCTCGAAATCCGGGAAACGGTTCCCGGTCTGTCGCACATCATTTATGACGACGGACGCGGATTGCGCAACTATGCGCAGGCCGGTCTTCACTCGCTTGAGCAGGTGCAGGCGCTGGGACGTACCTACGCCGAGAATCATTCTTCATTTTTCATGAATGAGGTTCTCGCAGGACGGCCTGATGACATCGCCGTCATTCTTTACACATCAGGTACCACTGGCAAACCGAAGGGTGTCTGCCATTCGCATGCGGCGATGATTACCACCAGCAAGACCCTGATTGCATTTGACGGACTCACGCCCGACGACGAAGTATTGTGCTATTTGCCTTTAGCTTGGGTGGGCGATTTTCTGTATTCCTTTGCGATGTCGCACCTCAGTGGATTTTGTCTAAACTGCCCGGAATCACCCGCAACGGTCACCAGTGATTTACGTGAGATTGGCCCGACTTATTATTTCGGACCACCACGCATTTACGAAAACATTCTTACGCAAGTGATGATTCGTATCGAAGATGCAAGTGCGATCAAGCGCGGTATCTTCCACTACTTCATGCGTGTTGCGCGTCGTGTAGGTCTCAAACTTCTCGACGGCAAATCCGACGTTTCTCTCAGCGACAGGTTGCTGTATGCGCTCGGTGAATCGCTGGTGTATGGCCCACTGAAAAATGTGCTTGGTATGTCGCGCGTACGCGTCGCGTATACAGGCGGCGAGGCGATTGGCCCGGATCTATTCGATTTCTATCGCTCCATCGGCATCAATCTCAAACAGCTTTATGGCATGACCGAAACCTGCGTGACTGTGTGTATGCAGCGATCTGGCGATGTCAAACTCGATACGGTCGGACGTCCCATGCAGGGCGTCGAGGTCAAGATTGCCGAGAGCGGAGAGGTTCTGGTGCGCTCGCCCGGCCTGATGATTGCGTATTACAAAAAACCGGAAGATACCGCCGAAGCGATCGATAGCGACGGGTATTTTCATACCGGTGATGCCGGATTTTTCGATAGCGACGGTCACCTGAAAATCATCGACCGCGCCAAGGATGTGGGCAAGATGGCCGATGGCACATTGTTCGCGCCGAAGTACATCGAAAACAAGTTGAAGTTCTTCCCTTTCATCAAAGAAGCCGTAGCGTTCGGCGATGGCCGCAATGCCTGCAACACCTTCATCAACATTGACATGGAAGCTGTCGGTAACTGGGCTGAGCGCCGCAACCTTCCCTATACCGGCTATACCGATCTCGCCGCACAACCGGCGGTGTATACATTGATTGCGGAATGCGTGGAGAAGGTCAATGCCGATCTCGCTGACGATACGCTACTGGCAGGGTCGCAGATTCATCGCTTCCTGATACTGCATAAAGAACTCGATCCCGATGATGACGAGCTGACCCGCACGCGCAAAGTGCGCCGCCGCTTTATCGCTGAAAAGTATGCAGTGCTGATTGATGCGCTTTATGCCGGCAATGCACGTCAATATATCGAGACGCAAGTGAAATTTGAGGACGGCCGTCAGGGTATGATCAGCGCCGATCTGGAAATTCGCGATGTCAAAATTTTTGCGCCAGCGCGCAAGGCGGCATGATGAGCGAGAATTCTACCAACAGCCGTCGGATAGGCGAAGTCATTCTGGATTTGCACAATATATCGCTCGCGTTTGGTGGCGTGCGCGCACTGACCGATATCTCTTTCGATGTGCGTGAGCATGAGATACGCGCCATCATCGGGCCCAATGGCGCTGGCAAAAGCTCCATGCTCAATGTGATCAATGGCGTGTATCGACCTCAGCAGGGTGAAATCATCTATCGCGGCGAGCATCGTCGTGACATGGACACGCATGCTGCAGCCAAGAGCGGCATTGCGCGCACATTTCAGAACATCGCGCTGTTCAAGGGCATGACGGTTTTGGACAACATCATGACTGGCCGCAATTTGAAAATGCAGTCGAATTTTCTGCTGCAGGCGCTGTACATTGGCCCGGCCCGCCGTGAAGAAATCGAACATCGCAAGAAAGTCGAGGAAGTGATCGATTTCCTCGAGATTCAGCATATCCGCAAGACACCCGTCGGTCGCCTGCCCTATGGTCTGCAAAAACGCGTGGAGCTCGGCCGCGCACTCGCCGCCGAGCCAAAAATTCTTTTGCTGGATGAACCCATGGCCGGCATGAACGTGGAAGAAAAGCAGGATATGTGCCGCTTCATTCTCGACGTGAATGAACAATTCGGCACAACCATCGTGCTGATCGAGCACGATATGGGCGTGGTGATGGACATCTCGGATCGCGTGGTGGTACTCGATTACGGTAAAAAGATTGGCGATGGGACACCGGATGAAGTTCGCAACAATCAGGATGTGATCAATGCTTATCTGGGAGTCGCACATTGAATCTGAATTTTTTCTTTGAAGTCCTGATCGGAGGCCTGCTCTCAGGAATTATGTACGCGCTCGTAGCGCTGGGGTTTGTGCTGATTTATAAAGCCTCGGGCGTGTTCAATTTTGCGCAGGGCTCCATGGTATTTTTCGCGGCACTTACTTGCGTGTCGCTGACCGAGCTGGGTCTGCCGCTATGGGCTGCCATTCTGGTGAGCATCGGTGTGATGGCCTTGCTGGGACTGGCAATTGAACGCATTGTGTTGCGGCCCTTGGTCAACCAGCCGGAGATCTCGCTCTTTATGGCGACGATAGGCCTGACATTTTTCATCGAAGGCATGGCGCAGCTGATGTGGGGCTCGGATGTGAAGCGCCTGGATCTGGGTATTGAAGACGTGCCCATGGAAAGCATGATGAACACGTTCAATATCGTGATCTCTCGCTTCGACGTCACTGCGGCTGCGATCTGCGCACTGCTGGTGACCGGACTGGCCCTGTTTTTCTCGCGCACCAAGGTCGGTCGCGCATTACGCGCCGTGGCAGATGATCATCAGGCAGCGCTCGCCGTCGGGATTCCTTTGCAGCAGATCTGGGGCATTGTTTGGGGGGTGGCAGGATTTGTCGCGCTGGTCGCGGGCTTGCTGTGGGGATCTCGTAATGGCGTGCAGTTTTCCCTGAGTTTCGTCGCGCTTAAAGCACTGCCTGTACTTATTCTTGGTGGCTTTACCTCCGTGCCTGGCGCAATTATCGGCGGACTCATCATCGGCGCATCTGAAAAACTCGCTGAGGTGTATATCGGGCCGTTTGTAGGTGGCGGTATCGAGGGCTGGTTCCCTTACGTGTTGGCGCTGGGCTTCTTGCTGGTGCGACCCGAAGGCTTGTTTGGTGAAAAAATTATCCGAAGAATTTAACGCGTTGAAAAATGCGTGCTGCTTAGACCGTATCTGCTAAGGCTGATGGTAAGGCTGAAGCAGGTGGTTCGTTCAACATGCTATACGCCTGCGCAACAGCGTTGGTATGTTGAGACTTGCGCTTGAAAGATTCAGGGAGTTTTTATGCTGTACCGTGAAGCAGGACAATTCAAAACCACCTACGAGGCTGATGGGCAGATTTTTCCCATTCGTCAGGACCGCATCGGTATCCTGCTGTTGCTTGCGCTCGCCTTCTTCGTGGTGCCTTTGGTTGCGACACCCTATTTGTTTTCAGCAATCCTGATTCCTTTTCTTATTTTTTCGCTGGCGGCACTGGGCCTGAACATACTGACCGGCTATGCAGGACAACTGTCGCTAGGATCAGCGGCGTTCATGGCGGTTGGTGCATTCGCTTCCTATAATTTCATGCTGCGCGTGCCGGATATCCCTTTGCTGCTGGCGTTCGCTTTGGGTGGCTTGTGCGCCGCTGCACTGGGCATTGTTTTCGGCTTGCCGTCCTTGCGTGTGCGCGGTTTTTATCTGGCGGCGTCGACACTGGCCACACAGTTCTTCGTGGTGTGGGCGCTAACGAAGGTGCCATGGTTTACCAACTACAGTTCATCTGGTGTGATCACGGCACAAAAGCTTGAGATACTCGGCTTCGTCTTTGATACGCCAATGACAAAGTACTTGCTGGTGCTGGCGATTGTGGCTCTACTCGCATTACTGGCGAAAAATCTCGTTCGCTCTAATATTGGCCGTTGCTGGATGGCAGTGCGGGATATGGATGTTGCCGCAGAAGTGATCGGCATACGTTTGATGCACACCAAGCTGCTGGCATTTGCGGTCAGCTCGTTTTACTGCGGCGTGGCGGGTGCTCTCTATGCTTATGCTTATTTGGGCACAGTGGAGCCGGAAGCATATAGCCTCGATCTCTCGTTCCGCATCCTGTTCATGGTGATCATTGGCGGACTCGGTTCGGTCATGGGTTCATTCTTGGGTGCTGCTTTTATCGTCTTGCTGCCCACCGTACTGAATGTACTGGCGCATGCGCTTGGTATTTCCACTGCGGTGGCATCGAATCTGGAACTGATGGTTTTTGGTGCTCTGATCATTTTCTTTTTGATCGTCGAGCCTCATGGCCTAGCCCGACTGTGGCAAATCGCCAAAGAAAAACTGCGGCTCTGGCCTTTCCCTCACTAGGGAGCTTCGTCGTAGCGATTAATTTTTGTGGAGGGGACTATGAAATTACTAAAATCACTCATGGCGAGCGTTGTGCTGCTCGCTGCTGCCAGCAGTGCGATGGCGCAGCAATTTATACCGATGCTGTCTTACCGCGTAGGCCCTTATGCCTCTGGCGGTAGCGGTTTCTACGGGGGCATCATCGACTACATGACCCTGATCAATATGCGCGACAATGGAATCAATGGCGTCAAGCTAATCTGGGAAGAGTGCGAGACCGAATACAACGCGTCACGTGGTGTGGAGTGTTACGAGCGCCTCAAGAGCAAGAACGGCGGCGCCTCGCTGGTGGAGCCACTCTCAACCGGCATTGCCTACGGCATCCTTGATCGCGTCGGTACCGATAAGATCCCGATGACAACGCTAGGCTATGGTCGCTCTGATGCGGCAAATGGCAAGGTCTTCCCTTATGTCTTCCCACTGATCACCAGCTACTGGAATCAAGCTGCCGCCATGGTGCATTACCTCGGCGACAAAATGGGAGGTATGGACAAACTTAAAGGCAAGAAAATCGTTCACCTGTATCTCGACTCCGCCTATGGCAAAGAGCCATTGCCGGTGCTGGAAGCAGAAGCGGCGAAATACGGCTTTGAACTGATCAAGATTCCAGTCCAGCCACCGGGCAATGATCAGCAGTCGCAGTGGCTGCAGATTCGTCAGGCACAACCGGACTTCGTGATCGTCTGGACCTATGGTGTGAGTAGCGCCGTAGCGCTGAAGACAGCGCAACGTAATGGCTTCTCGCGCGAAAAGATGCTGGGTGTCTGGTGGGCAGGTGCTGAAGAAGATGCGATACCAGCGGGTGATGCGGCCAAAGGCTTCACAACCATGAGCTTCACCACACCGGGCAACTATCCACTGCTCGATGAGATTCGCAGCACGGTATATGGCGCTGGCAAAGGTAACTTGGCCGAAAAAGATCGCATCGGTCACACGATGTATCTGCGCGGCGTTGTGGCGGGTGTGCTGATGGTAGAGGCGATGCGCAATGCGCAGGCCAAATTTGGCAAGGGCAAAGTGCTGACTGGTGAGCAGGTCCGCTGGGGCTTCGAGAATCTGAATGTGGATGCTGCACGTCAGAAAGCGCTCGGTGTGGCTGATCTATTCCCGCCAGTGAAAACATCCTGTGATGATCACGAAGGCTCGGGTGCAACCAAGGTGCAGCAATGGGATGGCAGCAAGTGGGTGGCCTTATCCAAGACCTGGATCACCGGCGACAAGGCTCTGGTGCGCAAGCTGCTCGAAGAAACATCAGCAGCCTACGCCAAGGAAAAAAATATCAAGGCAGCCTGCCTGAAATAACTGAGGCAGCAGCCGCTATTTAATTAAGACTCTACGTTGCGCATCGCAGGACTTCGGCATAGGTAGGTGTTCGAGGTCCTGCGTTTTACAGTTCAACGGAATGGCCAACATGAATCAGAATCCGTCCATCCTGACTATCAATAACATTGAAGTCATTTATGACCATGTGATCCTTGTGCTCAAAGGCGTATCTTTGTCAGTACCACGCGGGAAAATCGTGGCACTGATGGGCGCAAATGGCGCGGGTAAATCAACGACACTGAAGTCCATCTCGACCTTGCTACGCGGTGAACGTGGCGACGTGACCAAGGGGAGTATCGAATTCAACGGTGAGCGTATCGATCAGCTGACGCCCAATGAACTGGTCAAGCGTGGTCTGTCGCAGGTGATGGAAGGCCGGCATTGTTTTGGTCACCTGACGATAGAAGAAAATCTGCTGACCGGGGCTTATACGCGAAAGATTTCGCGTAACGAATTAAAAAATGCACTTGAGAAGGTCTATCACTACTTTCCACGACTAAAGCAGCGCCGCAGCTCGATGGCTGGATATACCTCTGGCGGTGAACAGCAGATGTGCGCGATTGGCCGTGCACTGATGGCCAAGCCCTCGATGATTTTGCTGGATGAGCCGTCGATGGGACTCGCGCCGCAAATCGTTGAAGAAATTTTTGGCATCGTGCAGGATCTCAATAAAACAGAGCAGGTTTCCTTCCTGCTGGCTGAGCAGAACACCACCATCGCGCTGCGCTATGCGGATTTTGGCTACATTCTTGAAAATGGTCGCGTGGTAATGGAAGGTGCTGCAGTCGATCTGGCTTCGAATGAAGACGTAAAAGAGTTTTATCTCGGCGTGTCCGGCGGTGATCGCAAGAGTTTCCGTGACATGAAATTTTATCGCCGCCGCAAACGCTGGCTGGCCTGATTCCCCTCTCTGGTATTTGCCATGACTGATTTCCATGACGCGCTCGAATCGCGCGATCCCCATGCACGCGAAAAAGAACTCTTGGCCGCGTTACCTGCGCTGATACAACGTGCGCAAACAACGCCGGGCTGGTCATCCATCCTTGCGGGCGTGAATGCTTCCGATATCAGCTCGCGCGAGGCTTTGGCGCAATTGCCAGTAACGCGCAAATCTGAGCTGAAAACACTGCAAGGCATGTCACTGCCCTTCGGTGGTCTCATCAATACATCTACCCGTGATTTGTCGCGCATCTTCATGTCGCCCGGCCCCATCTTCGATCCCGAGGGACGTGGCGTCGACTGGTGGCGCTTTGCGCGCCCTCTCCATGCCTTGGGCGTCAGGCGTGGTGATTTGATACAAAATTGTTTTGCCTACCATTTCACACCCGCAGGGCTGATGGTCGAAGGTGGCGCGATCAAGCTTGGCTGCCCGGTGATACCCGCCGGTACCGGGCAAACGGAAATGCAGGTTCAGGCAATGAACTTGCTGCGGCCGCGCGTCTACACAGGCACGCCATCGTTCCTGAAGATCATCATCGAAAAAGCGCAGGAGATGGGTGAAGACATCAGCAGTGTTGAATATGCACTAGTGAGCGCAGAGGCATTACCACCCTCTCTGCGTCAATGGCTCAACGCGCATGGCGTACCGAATGTACTGCAAACCTACGGATCGGCCGACATCGGCAATATCGCCTACGAAACTATGAGCGATGGACAGGTGAACGCCGGCATGGTGCTGGATGAAGCGCTGTTGCTGGAAATTGTACGGCCGGGCACGGGAGATCCGGTGCCGGTGGGTGAGGTCGGAGAAATCGTGATTACCTCATTCAACCCGGACTATCCGCTGATCCGCTTCGCGACCGGTGATATGTCTGCGGTCTTGCCAGAGACTTCACCGTGCGGAAGAACCAACACGCGCATCAAGGGCTGGATGGGTCGCGCCGATCAGACCACCAAGGTGCGCGCGATGTTTGTACATCCCTCGCAAGTCGCCGAGATTGCGCGTCGTCACACCGCAATTCTCAAAGCTCGCCTGATCATCACCGGTGAAATGGCCAATGACCAGATGACTTTGCATTGCGAAGTCTCGGATCCCGCCGCACTCTCGGGAGACATTGAGGCGATCGCGGCCACCATACGCGACATTACCAAGTTACGTGGCGAGGTCAGGCTGGTCGCCGCAGGCACACTACCCAATGACGGCAAGGTCATTGAGGATGCGCGCAGTTATCAGTAGGCCGCTGTTTAAACGACTACTTGCCTATGCGATTGACTGCTGCTTAGCCTGTCGTGCTGCTGCCAGTAGCGCAATCGCTTCTGCGTCGATGTCAATAATCTCGGTTGTTTTGTGGCAAAAACCTTTGAACAGCTGACGATCGAATGCGTAGAGCGTTGCGTCATTCGTTGATTCGCGCATGACCGTTGGCCGCAGATGAGGAACAAACACGCTGCCCATCAGAAATCGAATGATCACGGTGTTGCGCAGCCCCTGCAGTGCGCGACGATCCAAACCGTGCGCGACGCCGACCTCGAGGGCATTTTTAGTGAGCATTGCGCAAAAATCTCTGATGCTGCTGGGCAGCCCACCTTCAAGATTTCCTTCATCGAAAATCAAATCCGTCATGGCATCAATGTAGGCTTGCATGCCCCGCTCGCTGTAGACATGATCGCAGGCCGCAACCAGCCGGCTCGTCCATGCCATCACCATTGCGTCACTGATCAATTCCGTCGGCCAGGTTGATGGCAGCGCGCGAATATTTTTGGCGCTAAACGGGGTAGCAATGGCTTGGTCCAGCAGGTCTCGAGTGATGGATCCGGAGCCATTCGCCGTGACCTCGCTCACGCCCAATAGCTCCGGTAAAGCGCGAGCGGCCAGCGCATCGAGTTTTTCTCCGTAAGACGTCAATGATGAGACCTTGCACTTTGCCCCGGGCTCAGCGGTGATTCCGGTAGTTGGTATCTGCACTTTTTGTCTTGATGACATCGTGGGTTTGTTTAAAGACGCCGATAAGCTCTTATCGTTTGCTGTGCGCTTATCGATCATGGGTGCGCTGGGAGCCTGTGCCATCGGGATCGCGGGTTTCAGCGTGATCTTGGTTGTGTTCATCAGGTGTCAAAAGTAGAAATTAATGTAAGCGGCATTGGGGTAATTATCCTGCCTCACTACCCCGCAACAAGCAGGAAGGGTCAAGGTCGGTCACAAAACAGCGCCCGGAGTTCTCGAAAATGGCTATTTATTTGAGGGAATTTATCAAAAAAGGAATATTCCGAGCTGTTCATCGCACCAGACCCGCAATACAGTTGCGGCGTCTCAAGCCAATTTCCTCGGGGGTAGCAAACTGAACACGGTCAATTTCCACTCATGCAGGGTCCAGCAAGTTTTGCTGGCCATTGAATGTAAAGGAATTCCATGCACGCCCTGCTTACCCGTTCACGTTCATACCCAACAATCCGCACCCTCCGGATTACTCAACAAGCCCCAGCAAACCCCACCCGAGCACCGCAGCTGTTTCATCGTCAGCCCAAGGCGTCTTATTACTTTGATGCTAGCCGGCATACTTCATTGTCTTTCCGGCTTTTGCTGTCACAACTTAAAGAGCAAAAGGCGACCTCACAGCACCGGCGTACTCGCGACTTTTTGTGCCTGAGTATGGATAATCTGCTGGCATCGATTCGCCCGGGCATCGATGATGATGAGCAAAGTAAACAGTATTTCACCGCGCTGCTGCACATGCATTTGTCACACCTGACAGACGATGAGATTGGGCAACTTCGTGAGGCACTCAAAGCCGCACAGTTTTCCTGCAACGTCGTCGAAACGATTATTGATGATGAGGTATATCGCGATTATGGCTTTTCCAATGGCCCACCACATTCATTCAATCGCACGTTGATGCAAACAGAAGATTTTTTCAATCTTCTTGAAGATCTAAAAGAGAGTGTTCCGCAAGCCCGATGCATGCCTTTGCAATCCGATTTGCCAGAAGCCATCCGCGATGCCCTCCATACGAGCTGCGCCGAGTGGAGCCATTCGAATAAAACGATTGATGACTTGCATCATAGTGTCTGTCTACTCGCAAAGGCACTGGATTTGCCGATAGCATCCAATGAAATCATCACGGGCACACTAGAGATAAAGTCGACGACAGTAACAGCCACCCAAAATTCTATCGTCATTGATAGCCGGATGGTCGAAGCAGTGTTGGCCGATACGAAAGCTAGGCTTTTCCCCGAATTATTGCGTGATGTCCTTGAGCTTCTGCTCACGCAAAAGCTGCTTGGCATTGCTGCACCTCCCGACAAACTCATGCGCAGGCAGCGCCAGCAAGTGTCGGCTGCGATGGCGCAGATTTATGCCAAGATTCCAACGAGCAGCACGCCGAATTTGAAGACGCAGGCGCGTGAACTTATGAAAGATGCGCCTCATTTCGGCGAGGTACAGATTCAGCCGACCACCGGGGTAGCACTGGGTCATGCATGGATAGCGCCCTGCTTGTCCCTGGTGCCGGATATGCGAAAAACTCATGTCGATCTTGGTCATCGTTTTATGCATTCAGGCTTTCGCCTTGACCCTGGCGATTCCCAGATCCGTGAATGGCCAGCGCACTTCATGACCGCAAAAGAAAGCGAGGAAACGTATCCCGGCCAACACGCATGGTCCCTGCGGGTTCCGGTCGATGGGAGACGCCTTCAGGCAGCCGCGCAGGAAGTCAGGCACGAGTGGGAGTCACAGGGTTTGCCGTATCGATTCATCGGTACCACGCCGGATATGCGAGCCACGGGTTGTCGCGTGACTGTCTGGGAAGCGGTTCAACGCGGCATGACAGACGATGCGCTGACCCTGTTCGAGCACTACAACAGCGGGCTGCCCGAACCACAGTCCCCTACGGAATTGTGGCAGCGCCTTGACGGACTGATGCGATGGATAGAAAGGCTGGCAGCGGAATAACACGCCCTACGGCGGAGCCTGCCGCGAGGCATCAGGGCTTCGCCTATAATTGCCCGCATACAAAAAAAGCCTTCGGAGACTTACATGTCCTTGCCATCTGTTCTGCAAAATCTCAGCCTGCCTGTCATCGGTTCGCCACTCTTTATTGCCAGCGGTCCGCAATTGGTAATCGAGCAATGCAAAGCAGGTATTGTGGGCTCCTTCCCCGCGCTGAATGCCCGACCCGCAGAAATGCTCGATACATGGCTGACTCAAATCAAAGAGGCGCTGGCCGCGCACAAGGCAGCCCACCCGGACGCGATCATCGGGCCGATTGCCGTGAATCAGATCGTGCACCAGTCCAATGACCGCCTTGCGCATGATGTCGAGGTCTGCGTACGCCACAAAATTCCGGTCATCATTTCTTCGCTGCGCGCACCGCCCGCCGAAATGCTGGAAGCCATTCACAGTTATGGCGGGATTGTTTTGCACGACATCGTTTCAATACGGCATGCACAGAAGGCACTTGAGGCCGGTGTGGATGGCTTGATTTTGGTCGCAGCGGGTGCCGGAGGCCACGCCGGTGGTCTGTCACCTTTTGCTTTGGTTGGTGAGATCCGCAAATTCTTCGATGGCCCGATTGCTTTGTCCGGCTCGATCGCAACTGGCGATGCAATTTTCGCCTCCCAAGCCATGGGGGCAGATTTCGCCTATATCGGGTCGCGCTGGCTGGCGACGCAGGAAGCAAACACCAGTGAAGACTATCGCAATGCGATCGTCGAATCCAATGCGGCAGATATCGTGTACACAAACTTATTCACGGGCGTGCACGGTAACTACCTGAAAAAATCCATCGTGAAAGCCGGACTCGATCCCGATAATCTGCCAGTCGCTGACAAAACAGCGATGAATTTCGCGAGCGATCGTGGCGCCAAAGCCTGGCGCGATATCTGGGGTGCAGGTCAGGGTGTCGGCATGATGCATGATGTTCCCACGGTCGCCGAAGTGGTCGCACGTCTGAAACAAGAATATGTCGCAGCACGCGCACGGGTCGCTGCGACTCATTTCCCGAGGTAATCCCATGGCCAAAGCTTATGTCGTCGCTGAAATTACCGTGACTGATCCTCTGGCCTATGAGGAGTATCGGAAGCTGGTAATGCCGACCGTGTTAGCTTTTGGCGGCCAGTTTCTGGTGCGTGGCGGCACACGCATCCAATGCGAAGGCCTGGACGATGCACATCATGACCAGATGCGCACCGTTATTCTGGAATTTCCATCTCTATCCAAAGCGCGTGAATGGTACGACTCTCCGGCTTATGCGGAAGCGAAAGCCCTGCGGCAAGCAGCGTCGCAAGGTCGCTTGTTTATCGTAGAAGGCGCCTGAGTTTTCGCTCGTACGTTCGCCTAAATAACTACCGTCATCACCTGCATGTGATGACTGCTGCGTGAGCATATCGCATGCGATCCGAATTCCCCACTCGCTCCCGGCGAAAGCCGGGATCCAGTGTCGTTCGTTGTGTAACTTAAAAATACTATTACGAGTGGGCTTGAATAACGAGTTTCAGCACCACGCTAGTTTAATGCACTTGCCATAAAAATCTTCCGGATAGAAGTGATCTCAAATCAGAATTCAGCGAATGTCATAAAACTACCGTCGCCCACTCAACCCGCCTTGGCCTCAACGTCCACCAGATAGTTATCCTGCACATCCAGCGCACCCGCGCGGCGCAGCTGTGTAATTGCCCAATGCGCGAGATGAATTTTTCCGAAATTCATATGCCGCTGATTGGCCGACTTCACCAAAGGAATCGAATTGAGCAGTTTGGG
>JAIXYM010000038.1 GCA_027490255.1 Oxalobacteraceae bacterium
CGATTGATCTGATGCAATAGGCATGGCCGGGTGCGATTGGAAAAAACCGAGTCCTCGCAGGTACGCAACAAGAAGATTTTTTGCAGAATCTGCATGGACTCTTTGACTGCCCACGCACTCGGGAAAGGACCAAAGTACTGACTTTTTTTATCGACTGCACCACGATAGTAGGCCATGCGCGGAAAATCACCGCCCGATAATTTAAGATACGGGTACGACTTGTCATCTCGAAAAAGAATATTGAATCGCGGCTGCTGGGTCTTGATGAGATTGTTTTCTAGCAGCAGTGCTTCAGCCTCACTGCGGGTGACGGTTGTTTCCAGCCGCACGATGCGTTCGACCATCATCGCGGTGCGCGGACTAGCTAGCGTTTTTTGAAAATAACTGGAGACGCGTTTTTTAAGGTCGCGCGCCTTGCCGACATACAGCAGCTTGTCTTGCACATCGAAGTAACGATACACACCCGGCAGATGCGGCAATGCCGCGACTTCCTCTAGCAGCGCAATGCGCGGATCAGGCTGCTCGGTTGGCGCAGTTTCCGACATGATGTCGCGTCAGGACTTAGGCAGCTTACGCAGCTTGTGCGAAATCTACCAGCAGCTGCTTTGCGGCACGGTAGTGGCCGTCTTCTTGCAAAGCGTCCCAATCTTTCGCGCTGGAGGTCGGTGCCAGCGCTGCAATACGCTGCGCTGATACCTGCGCATCGATGCTGACCGACGGGTCCAGGCCCTGCAGCAGCTGATCTGCTTTGTCAGGCGAATTGCACACCAAGACCATGTCACAACCCGCAGCCAGCGCGGCGTGCGCACCGTCGACGACGGTGCCGGCAACGCTGGCGCCTTCCATCGATAAATCGTCACTGAAAATCACGCCATCGAAACCTAGGTCATTGCGCAGCAATGACAGCCATTTGCGCGAGAAGCCCGCCGGATGTTTATCAAACTTTGGATAGATCACGTGCGCCGGCATAACGGCTGAGAGGCTCATACCGAGCCAACCATACGGCGCTGCGTCGTCCTTGAGAATGTCTTTCGGATCGCGCTCGTCAACGGGAATGGCAATGTGCGAATCCGCTGCAACAAATCCATGACCAGGAAAATGTTTGCCGCAATTGGCCATGCCAGCCAGTGCCAGCCCATGATTAAGGCTCTTTGCCAGCAGCGTGACCACGCGCGGATCATGATGAAACGCGCGATCGCCGATGACTTCGGAAGCACCGTAATCCAGATCCAGCACCGGTGTGAACGACAAATCCACACCACAGGCACGCAGCTCGGCAGCCAACACATAACCGAGCGCGGTGGCCAGCTTGCAGGAGGCAAGCACATCGCGATCCCAGAGCTCACCCAAGCGGCGCATCGCAGGCAAGCGCGTGAAACCATCACTGCGGAAACGCTGCACTCGCCCGCCTTCATGGTCGACAGCAATCAATAAGCCGGGACGTTCGGCATGTATCGCTTCGCACAGCGCTGTCAATTGTGCGCGGTCGGTGTAGTTGCGGGCAAACAGAATCACCCCGCCCGTCAGTGGATCGCGTATACGACGGCGGTCTTGTGCATCAAGCGTTGTGCCGACCACGTCCAGCATGACGGGGCCGGGTAATTGAATCTGGTCTTGCATTTTCATAATTTCTCCACGACGACGAACGCAACTGCGTATTCTGCCTCATCGGTCAATGAGACCTGGGCACTGAGACCATGCGTTTGCATGAATTCATTGAGGGTACCGCTAGTGACAACCATAGGTCGGCCACTGGGCGCATTCAAAAACTGGACCGCACGCCAAGTCATAGGCATGCGCATGCCCAGACCAATAGCTTTGGAAAAAGCCTCTTTTGCAGCGAAGCGGGTGGCCAAAAAACGCAAGCCCCGCGCCTCGACCTTTTGTTTGCGGCGCAGGTATTTTTCCATTTCTTCAGGGCCAAGAATGCGCGATGCAAAGCGATCGCCATGCCGACCGAGTGCGGCTTGGACGCGCGATATTTTCAGAATATCGGTGCCGATGCCAAAGATCATGAACGCACCGATGCCAGACGTGCCTTGATCATCGCGGCTTTCATTTCGCGCACTGCATTTTCCCAACCCACAAAGATGGCATGCGCGACGATGGCATGACCGATATTGAGCTCGGTGATCTCGGGTATTGCGGCGATGGCCTGCACATTGGTGTAATGCAGTCCGTGACCCGCGTTGACTTTCAGGCCTTGGGTGATACCCACATTCACGCCACGCTTGATACGTTCAAGTTCATTAAGCTGAGCATCACCCTCGAGATCGGCATAGCGACCGGTATGCAGTTCGATGACGGGCGCACCGGCTTCGGCGGATGCCTTGATTTGCTCTGCATCGGCATCAATGAAAAGCGATACGCGGACACCCTGAGCGGCGAGCCGCGTACAAGCCTTGCGAACTTCGTCGAAGTAGCGAATGACATCAAGGCCGCCTTCGGTCGTGACCTCATTGCGCCGCTCGGGCACCAGACAAACGTCTTCGGGTTTGATACGGCAGGCGATGTCCAGCATTTCTTCGGTAATCGCAGATTCAAGATTCATGCGCGTGGTCAGGCGCGGCCGTATGGCTTCCAGATCGGCGTCTTTGATGTGCCGCCGGTCCTCGCGCAAATGTAGCGTGATCGCATCCGCACCTGCCTGCTCGGCCAGTATTGCTGCCTGCAGCGGATCGGGATAGTGTGTGCCACGCGCATTGCGCAAGGTAGCTACGTGATCAATATTGACGCCTAGATCAATACCACCGGTCTGAGGATGAAGATAACTCATGGGATGTCCGTCTTTTTTGTTAATTCAGAGTTGCAGTAGATCGATCAGGATTTGCCGGGTATTGAGCGGCATGCCACCAAGATGATGCGAGAGTAGATGACGCATCAAAAATTTACTCTGCAACTGGGTTGTGCTGTCGCTGTAATCGCCTGCTTCCATATCGAGCAGTGTCTTGCCGGTGACTGATGGCGAGGTATCACTGGCCATTGAAGCACGCGCACCCCGCTCAGGATCGACGACATAAGTTTTTTGGGGATCGACAGGCTGGCCGGTTTGTATGCACATGGCCAGATTACCTGCAACACCAGTTTCTTTCAGCAGTGATAGTTCAAATTTTCTGAGGACGATCGCTGGTGGTTCATCATGCGCAAGCTGGTTGAGCGCTGACATGTAGTGATCAAACAATGGGGCATGCGGATCATCGCGCGCGAGCAGTTTGACCAGCAATTCATTCAAATAAAAACCACATAGCAATGCAGCGCCCTCGAGCGGCAGCAAGCCACCGACCCATTCAGCCGACACTAGTGTGCGTACTTCGGATTTACCTACCCACGCCAGCTGCAATGGCTGAAAGGTTTGCAATACGCCACGCAGTTTGGAGTGAGGACGCTTGGCGCCTTTGGCGACGAGAGCCACTCGTCCATGATCGCGCGAAAACAGATCAATAATGAGACTGGTTTCTTTGTACGGATAACTGTGCAGTACAAAACCAGGTTGATTCACGATGCGATGATCACGCTCGGAAGCGCGTGCACGCGGTGCGCGCACTGGCGTTGTCGATGTCTTGATGGCGGGCGTTTCGCTTGGCCGCGTTACAGTTGCTGGCGCTTCTGTTGTCGGCATTTCGGTTGCATTAGCCAGAGTGCTCATGCCACGCTCACTCGTAACCGTAGGCGCGCAATCCGGCTTCGTTGTCTGCCCAGCCGGATTTCACCTTGACCCAGATTTCCAGATAGACGGGGCCACCGAAAAGTTTTTCCATATCTAGTCGCGCCTGGGTGGAGATTTCTTTCAGACGAGCGCCCTTCTGTCCGATCAGCATGGCTTTGTGTGCATCACGCCCGACCAGAATCGCGGCAAAGACACGACGCAGCGCGCCTTCTTCTTCGAATTTTTCAATAACGACCGTACTGGTGTAGGGCAATTCGTCACCCACAAAGCGAAATACTTTTTCCCGCA
This sequence comes from Oxalobacteraceae bacterium, assembly GCA_027490255.1. Taxonomy (GTDB): domain Bacteria; phylum Pseudomonadota; class Gammaproteobacteria; order Burkholderiales; family Burkholderiaceae_D; genus Pernthalerella. The sequence goes on from JAIXYM010000038.1 coordinate 3,956, forward strand.
CGATTTCGGCGGCGAGAAATTTTTCACTGCGATCGGTAATGTCATCCTCGCCGAAGATAGGATCACTGGCGGGCAGATAGCTGCGGATTTCGGCTTCCAGACGATCAAGCTGAAATCCCTGTTTGGCCGAGACTGGCACGATGGCAGCGAAATCATGGCGAGCTGCGACTTGCTGCGCAAAGGCCATGAGGGGTGCTTTGTCCTTGAGCCGGTCGGATTTATTGATCACCAAAATAGCCGGCACTTTGTTGGGTAACAAGTCCAGCACTAGCTGATCGGCGTTATCGAAATGACCTGCCTCAACCACGAACAACACCACATCCGCTGCAGTGAGTGTGCCGCTGACGGTGCGATTGAGATTTTTATTCAGCGCATTTTTGTGGCGCGTCTGAAAACCGGGTGTGTCAATGTAGACGAACTGGGTATCGTCTTTGGTCTGTATGCCAGTGATTCGGTGGCGGGTTGTTTGCGCCTTGCGCGAGGTGATACTGACCTTGGCACCGATCAGTTTGTTCATGAGCGTGGATTTGCCAACGTTGGGACGTCCAACGATCGCAATGTAGCCGCACCGGAAATCAGCTGCAGCAGAAGTGGCGGTCATGCGGATTTACTTTGATTAGACGATACGGGCTTGCTGTCGTCAGCATCAAGCTCCAGGGAATCCTGCTCGCGCGTGGAGGATATTTTTGCTGGCTTGTTGCTGCCTGCGGCGGCCTCGGAACGATTGGACTTTTTGGGCTCAGTGATTTTTTCGGACTCTGCAGGAGCATCTGGCTGGAAGGTGGCGATACCTGCAAGTTTGAGCTGAGTGGTGCGCTGCCGGGTCTTCTTGGGCACGACAGGCGCTTTCGCCAGCGCCTGCTGCACTGATTCAAGCGCAAGCTTGGCGGCGGCCTGCTCGCCAGCGCGGCGACTACCGCCCGTACCGAAGACATGAATATCGAGCTTGGGTACCAGACATTCGATTTCGAATTCCTGATTGTGTGCCGCGCCATGAGTGGCGACGACATTGTATTGTGGCAGCTGTATTTTTTTACCCTGCAAAAATTCCTGCAACAGCGTTTTTGCATCCTTGCCAAGCGTTTTTGGATCGACGGTTTCAAGCACAGGCGCATACAACGCGCCGATGACACGACTGGCTGCATCAAAACCGGCATCAAGAAAAATCGCACCGAACAAGGCTTCCAGCGTATCTGCCAGAATGGACGGACGACGAAACCCACCTGATTTGAGCTCGCCCTCACCTAACCTCAAGCATTGAGATAACTCAAGCCGCTGCGCAATTTCATAGAGTGATTGCTGTTTGACGAGATTGGCACGCAAGCGCGACAGATCACCTTCATCGATCTTGTCGAAGCGATCAAAGAGCAATGAAGCGACAACGCAATTGAGGATGGAGTCTCCGAGGAATTCCAGGCGTTCGTTATGCAGGCTGCTGTGGCTGCGATGCGTGAGCGCCTGCTGCAGCAAGGCAGCATTGCTGAACGTGTGACCTAGACGGCTTTGCAGAGTGGCGATATCCATCGGCATCGTTGGCGATTAGTTCGAGGCTTTCTCCGGGACAGCTTGGGCGCTACCTCCCCGATAATCGATCAGCAAATTCGCTGGACCAAAAAGCGGAATCTTCTTTTCGTACGAAAAACTGATTTCCATTGCTTTACCCGTTCCGGTGATCTTCAAGTCCTTGCCTTCGATCGAATCGATATAGCCTGCGGCTGCCAGCTTATCGAATGTATTTCTCAGTTCATCCGGCGACTGGGCAGCCAGCGATGCCGCAGCTACCGCTTTATCGATAGCCCAGTATTCCACCACACTCGGCCCGGCACGCACGAGCAACACACCAATCGTACCGAACACCGTCAGGGTACAAAGAAACCCGATCAGTGAAAATCCGCCTTGCTGCTTATCTGACCGCGGCATACGCGGTTGGATCCCGCCCTTCGTGGTCATTGAAAGCTGCCAATCCGCTTGATATCACCGAGGTTCATCCAGACAAAAAATGCCTTTCCGACAATATTTTTGTCCGGTACGAAGCCCCAGTAGCGAGAATCCAGACTATTGTCCCGATTATCACCCATCACGAAGTAATGTCCAGCCGGAACCGTGCACTCAAAACCTTCGAGGTTGTAGCTGCACAGCTCATGCTTTGGGAAAGCATCTGGGCTGGGAACATAGGCAGGAATCCGATTGTCATTGAGTATTCCGTGCGGCACCCCGGTCAGGTTTTCACGGAAATGACTGTAGTAGGCCAAGCGGTCTTCATCCAGATAGTCGGGCAGGGTTTCGTAGGCAACCTCTTGTCCATTCACCGTCAAGCGCTTGTTTTTATAGATAATTTTGTCATCCGGCACGCCGACCACCCGCTTGATGTAGTCGAGGGACACATCCTTGGGGAATTTGAACACCATCACATCGCCGCGCGACGGCGTATTGATATCAATAATCTTTTTGTTAATAACTGGTAAACGAATGCCATAGGTGAACTTGTTTACCAGAATCAGATCGCCGATGACCAGGGTCGGCACCATAGAGCTGGATGGAATCTTGAAGGGCTCAAACAGAAATGAGCGAAACAGGAATACTGCCGCAATCACCGGGAAGAAACTTCCGGTATAGGCAACCCAGCCCGGCTGACGTTCCAGCTGAGCCACCAACTCGGCACGCGCTGCGGTGTCAGGTTTGACACCTGTCTCGGCCAATCGCGCTTGGCGAGCGTCGAATTCAGCCAATGCCGCTTGCGCTGCCTTCTGGCGGGCGGGCGCAAGGCGGAAGCGATCCAGCGCCCAGATCACACCGGTCAGGATGGTCAGCAGGAAGAGAATCAGTGCAAAGTTGCCCAGTATCGATTGCAATGTCATTTATTTTTCATCCACCTGAAGGATTGCAAGGAAAGCTTCTTGCGGTATCTCTACCGAACCGACCTGCTTCATCCGCTTTTTGCCAGCTTTTTGTTTTTCCAGCAGTTTTCGCTTACGCGAAATGTCACCGCCGTAGCACTTGGCAAGCACATTTTTTCTCAGCGCTTTGACGTTTTCTCGCGAAATGATGTTGGATCCGATGGCCGCCTGAATCGCCACATCAAACATTTGGCGTGGAATCAGTTCACGCATTTTTGCTGCTACTGCCCTGCCTCGGTACTGACTGTTGGAGCGATGCACAATGATGGCCAGCGCATCGACTTTTTCGGCGTTGATCAGCATGTCGACTTTGACGACATCGGAAGATCGGTATTCCTTGAATTCATAATCCATCGATGCATAACCGCGCGAAATCGATTTCAGTCGATCAAAGAAATCAAGCACGACCTCAGCCATCGGAATCTCATAGGTGAGCTGCACTTGCTTACCGTGGTAGGTCATGTTGATCTGAATGCCACGTTTTTGCGTGCAAAGCGTAATCACCGCGCCCACATATTCCTGGGGCATGTAGAGATTGACGGTCACAATGGGCTCGCGGACTTCTTCAATCTTCGACGGATCCGGCATCTTTGATGGATTGTCGACCATGATGGTGGAACCATCACGCATGACCACTTCATAGATCACCGTCGGCGCTGTGGTGATCAGGTCCATATTGAATTCGCGCTCGAGACGTTCCTGCACGATCTCCATGTGCAACAGACCCAGAAATCCACAACGAAAACCAAAACCTAAGGCCTGCGATACCTCAGGCTCGTACATCAATGCAGCATCGTTGAGTTTGAGTTTTTCGAGCGAGTCACGCAGAGCATCGTACTGATTCGACTCTACTGGAAACAAGCCAGCAAACACTTGCGGCTGAATCTCTTTAAAACCGGGCAGCGGCTCAGTTGCTGGCCGCGACACCAGCGAAATCGTGTCACCCACCTTGGCTGATTTGAGTTCTTTGATACCAGCAATGATGAAACCCACCTGCCCTGCTGACAGGCTGTCACGCGATAGGGACTTGGGTGTGAACACGCCCACGCTCTCCACCAGATGCTGCGCACCCGTGGCCATGAGCAGTATTTTTTCTTTCGGACGCAAGGTGCCATTGATCACACGTACCAGCATGACCACACCCACATAATTGTCGAACCAAGAATCAACGATCAGCGCTTGCAAGGGCGCATCGGGGTCACCCTTGGGTGGCGGCACGCGCTTGATCAACGATTCCAATACATCCTGAACACCCAGACCGGTTTTTGCAGAGCAGTGCACCGCATCGCTGGCTTCAATACCAATGACTTCTTCAATCTCTGAAATTGCGTTATCAGGATCTGCCGAGGGCAAATCAATTTTGTTCAGTACCGGTACTACTTCCACACCGAGATCCAGCGCGGTGTAGCAGTTCGCTACGGTTTGTGCCTCAACGCCTTGAGAAGCATCAACCACTAACAATGCGCCTTCGCACGCAGAGAGTGAACGACTGACTTCGTAACTGAAGTCCACATGCCCAGGGGTATCGATCAGGTTGAGGTTGTACACCTGACCATCCAGCGCCTTGTAGGTCAGGGCCGCCGTTTGCGCCTTGATCGTGATGCCACGCTCGCGCTCGAGATCCATGGAATCGAGCACTTGGGCTTCCATCTCGCGATCAGACAAACCACCGCAGAGTTGGATGATCCGGTCAGCGAGCGTAGATTTGCCGTGATCGATATGGGCAATAATTGAAAAATTTCTAATGTTTTGCATGCTTGCCGCAGGTACAAAAAAAGCGCTCTGAACGGGGCGGATTCCCCAGTGAGCGCTTTGTTTTGAAAGCTTTCCAGACCGCGCATTTTACCGGATTTGCGCCCCGTCAGCCTGTCTTAGCTAGCTTGAGCGGCAACGAAAGCCCGGACGTTGTTTTCATTCAGGAAATAATTACACAATTGCCGCGGCGCATGGCCCTCCTCCACCCCCATGAGGACCGGCACCAACTCGTCATAACGCTCGACCAACTCGGCATGCAGGTCGACGTCGATGACCTCGATGGGCAGCGCATCGCCGCACAAGGCACGCAGCGCCGTGATCATATCGTCGCAGAGATGGCAGTAGCTGCGGGAATAAAGAATAAAACGCTTGTGAGTCATCAACCGCAAACCGGAAATAAATAAAAAAAGGCCACGATCTTCATCGTGGCCCCGATAGCTGCAACATCAAGGCTGGGGTGTGGGTCGCAACGGTACAAACTGCGATGACTCGCCCCGACGAACGAGCAACAAGGCATTTTTCTTTGGATCCAGCTTGGCAACCAGTGCATTGAACTGGCGGGCATCCTTGATGTCGGTGTTGTTAAGACGAACGATGACATCACCGGGTTGCAATCCGGCACGACCCGCCACGCCATCGGCGAGTTCGACAACAACGCCGCTATCCATGCGCATTTCACGTTTTTGTGCTTCGGTCAGGTCAGCCACGGCAAGACCGAGCGCATTGAGCGCCTGCTCCTGCTTGGGCTTTTTCTCTTCCTTCTTCGCGGTCTGGTCTGCCTCCATTTCAGCGACAGTCACTGGCAGATCCCGTTTGGTGCCCTTGCGAAGCACGGTCACTGTGGAGTTGGCACCGGGTTTGGTATTGCCGACCAGTCGCGGCAAATCGCCTGACTTATCGATAGTGGCACCGTTAAAGTGGGTGATGATGTCACCGGCTTCCACACCCGCCTTTTCAGCGGGACTACCCGGCTCGACACGGGCGACGAGAGCGCCCTGCGCACGCGGCAGGCCGAGCGATTCAGCCACTTCCTTGGTCACTTCACCAATTTGCACACCGATACGACCACGAACGACGCGCCCTAATGATTTGAGCTGCTGCGAAACGCGCATGGCTTCATCAATAGGCACAGCGAAGGAAATACCCATGTAACCGCCGGAGCGGCTGTAGATCTGTGAGTTGATACCGATGACTTCGCCACGCATGTTGATGAGCGGACCACCGGAGTTACCGGGGTTGACGGCCACGTCCGTCTGAATCAGCGGCAGGTAGTCACCTGTATCACGCGAATTAGCCGAGATGATTCCGGCGGTGACTGTGTTTTCGAGGCCAAACGGCGAACCGATGGCAATCACCCACTCGCCTACGCGCAGCTTGCTGGAATCACCGATGGTGAGTCGAGGCAAGTTGCTGCCTTCGATTTTGACCAAGGCCACATCCGTGCGGCGATCTGAGCCGATGATCTTGGCCTTGAACTCACGTTTGTCTGTGAGCGTCACGAAAACCTCATCAGCGCCTTCGACTACATGGGCGTTGGTCAGCACGAAACCATCAGCGGAAATGATGAAACCAGATCCAACACCCCGTGGGACCTGCTGCTCTTCTTGCTGTGGCGAAGGGCGGCGACCACGAGGCGCAGGGCCCTGCCGTGGCGGCACGGGCTGACCGAAGAAGCGACGGAAAAATTCCTGCATCTCCTCTTCCTCGGGAGTGCCCTGGACGCCGGGCTGCATGGATTTGGATTTTTCAGTGGTGCGGATGTTCACAACCGCGGGTCCAACTTTATCGACCAGATCCGTAAAGTCAGGCAATACAGCGGCTGCGGCAATGCCTGGTGCCAGCAAGCCAAGACTAGCTGGCACGAACAAAGCGGCGGCCGCGGCAAAAATGGCGGCTGAAAAACTGCGATTTACCTTGATCATGATTTTCATGGGAACTTAGTTAGGGCCGGAGGCGGCAAATTCAAGCGATTCGGCAACTTGCCGGATGGTCACCAATGGAACTTCGCCGACAATGGTAAGCCAAAATTTACCGTGCCGCTTGCCCAGCATATTTAGCGAGCCTTGCTGTACCGGAAGGCTCTCGTGCCGTGGCGACCAGGCTTCGATAAAGACGGAAATGCCGGCCAAACCATCGGAAAACACCAGCTGAACGACCTCGCGAGGCTCACCGGCGTTTTCCGGGCGTCCCATTACGCGCTTGACCGCTCGGACGGGCTTGAAGCCTCCGGGCAACCAGCCCGCTTTCCAGCCGGACGGCTCCTTTTCGGCGGCCGATGAATTTTCAGTACGCCAGCCGCGGGTATTGGCATGACTGGTTTTGACCTGCGACGGCCGAACCTTGCCAATGGAAAGTTGAGTAAATGCAATCTGCTCGATAATCTCGCCCTTCTCACTCAGGGTCTGCGCGCGCAAAAGCAAACCTGATGCGCGGTCGGACCAAAAACGATAGCCGTAACGCAATCCATCGCGCGGCTCGAGGGCAAAACCCAGTACATCGCGCCCTGCAACACGATCCATCCCAAGCTGACGCGCTGTGTAGTACCTGAGAATTTCGCGCGGATTGGTAAAACTGATGTCGGGAAAACTCCGCTCACTACCGCGATGCTCAACAACGATACGTCGCTCCGCGGGAAAATAGTGAATGATTTCTTCACCATTGCGAACGTATTCCTGCGACTGACCATCAAGGACTTCCAGCTTTTCGATGACGGATTTCGTGGTGCGCATGCGGGTGATGCGCGAAGTTCTTACCTGTGAGCCCTGCTGATAAACGAAGGTCCCGGAATACTCCAGCTTCTGTACCGCGCTCTGCGAATGGTAGAGCCGATCCAGCGGGTCTGAGATCGGCGACTCGGCTGCCTTCGCGCTGAAAGCCAAGGAAGCGACACACGCAAATAACAACAGCGCATTGCGCAGCGTAGCTGGTCCGCGCATGGCGTCAGTGATCAGAGTCAGTTTTCAGATTGACCGGTCGGGCCAGTTGCGCCGCACCGTATAACGAAGGATACGAGCCGTGGTGAATGCGGATGTAATCATTCAACGCATAGGTATCGTCAACAGATGCGGGGAAATCCGTTTTCGCAATAACCGAGCCTTGCGAGACAGACTCTGCTGCAGTGATGACTGTGCTGTCGGTCGCATCGTTGCGCATGAATTGTGGTGCGATTACAAATCCGGTCAATGCAGCAGCCATGGCTGCCGCCGCAACGGGCCACGCAGGACGCAAGCGATCGATCAGACGCGGCTTGGGTGCCAGCAGTGGTGGCTCAGCTGCCAAGCGCGCTGCGAGACTTTCGGTAAATCGGGGGCTCATGGGTGCAGCCATCGTCTCCGAGCGAAGCACATCACCGATCTGGTGATAGATGTCCCAGTCCGATGCGTGCTCTGCGGCGCGAAGCGCAGCCATCACCACCGGTACCTCGTCCTTGGGCAGTTCGCCATCGGCGAATGCCGATATCTGTTGCTTGCTTAATTCACCCCTGCCCATGATGCTCCCTGCCTTAGTAATCCAGTTATTCAATGCTGCTTCTTGATGACTCACCAACGCTTGTCGAGGGCAGTGTCCAACAATGGCCTGAGTTTATCGGCAATTGATTCCCGCGCGCGGAAAATACGACTGCGTACCGTGCCTATCGGACAACCCATGACAACAGCGATCTCATCGTAGCTCAGACCTTCGATTTCTCTCAAGGTAATGGCTATTCTGAGTTCTTCGGGCAACGCTTCCATCGCAATGTTGACCGTTTCAGCAATTTGTTTGGTCGCCAACATGGATTCGGGAGTATTGATATCTCTTAGATGCTCTCCGTCATCAAAAGTTTCCGCCTCTTCAGCATCCGCCTCGGTTGACGTAGGTGCACGCCTACCTTGGGTGACTAGATAATTTTTAGCAGTATTGATCCCGATCCGATAAAGCCAGGTATAGAAAGCCGAATCGCCCCGAAACTGCGGAAGGGCACGATAGGCTTTGATGAATGCTTCCTGGACAACATCCTCGGCTTCTGCCTGATCGCGCACGAGCCGCGAGACAAGACGCATGAGCTTCCGTTGATACTTGGATACCAGAAGCTCAAACGCCTTTTTGTCGCCACGCTGGACGCGATCAACCAGAAGCTGATCAATGTCGCGTTCTGTTGTCAATGCCTCATTCCTCTTGCCGATGCCAGAGACGCTACGCTATGGAATCTTGGAAAACTCCATGCATACAACAACATCGTCTGGCGCGCATCGCTCAGCACTGATGAGATACGGCTCAATGCCGTAGATAGTCCAAACGTCACAGACTATGCTTATCTCCGCAGACGCTTTTTCCTCTTCCTGCGAAACGCAGCGTCTTGACTACCCGAGCGCTGACTGAGCGAAATCAAAAAAGTTCAATCGAACCGAGATTCGCTAAAGGAGGATACTGATGCGGGGCGCGTATTCTGCGCCGCTATCCATTGACATGCAACGCATACTGAACGGAAAGCGGCAGGCGTCATGCTGTCGCGCAGTATGGGCAAGACAATGATTTTTCCTGAAGCTTTACGAAGACGAAGTATTAGCATGCACGACCACAGCGTCGAATCCCTGAGCAATTGAACAACCTCGCCTTCTTCACTACTCACGACGTTGTGACTTCTGTCGCGCATGAAGGCGTTAGCGCTAGTGTGGGTCAATCGGATCTGCCCGGTTGCAGTTATATCAATGCGAAGGGGTTTTACACGTGTGCGACAGGACAAGACCAGCAAACAACCGGCAAAAGCACAAACAAGCATGGCCAGCCAATAGAGAGGATCCGGCGTCTGTACGCGTACCATCATGGCGAACTGCCATGCGGTGAGCCATAAGACGCAAGACATCGCGAGTTTGAGCGCACACAAGATGCGTGAAGACCTCACCTCGGCCGAGGTGCCGATCGACATCACAAATCAACTTGGAGAAAGGAGCGCATCGCCGTCATCAGCAATGAGGCGATGCGCGATGAATCAGGCTTTGGCGAAGATCAGACTGCCATTGGTACCGCCAAAGCCGAATGAGTTTTTCAAAGCGACATTGATCGGCATTTCGCGCGCGGCATTCGCGCAGTAATCGAGATCGCAAGCAGGATCTTGATTAAAGATGTTGATCGTTGGAGGGGAAATTTGGTTATGCACCGCCAATACGGTGAACACAGACTCCAAACCACCAGCACCACCGAGCAAATGCCCGGTCATGGATTTGGTGGAATTGACGACGACCTTGGAAGCAGCATCACCCAGTGCGCGTTTGATCGCGACGGTCTCTGCGACATCACCGAGTGGTGTTGAAGTGCCGTGCGCATTCACGTAGTTGATTTGGTCGGCATTGACGCCGGCGTTACGCATGGCAGAAATCATGCAGCGACGAGCACCATCGCCATCGTCCAGCGGCGCGGTCATGTGATGCGCATCGGCACTCATGCCAAAACCGAGCAACTCGGCGTAAATTTTTGCGCCGCGAGCTTTTGCGTGTTCATACTCTTCAAGCACCATCACGCCAGCACCTTCGCCGAGTACGAAACCGTCACGTTCAGTATCCCAGGGGCGCGATGCGGTTGCGGGGTCATCATTGCGGGAAGATAGCGCGCGCGCAGCAGCAAAGCCACCCAACCCGAGCGGCGATACCGTGGATTCGGCACCACCGGCGATCATCACGTCGGCATCACCGTATTCAATGAGACGCCCTGCTTCGCCTATGCAATGCAAACCTGTCGTGCAGGCAGTGACGATCGCCAGATTCGGGCCTTTGAGGCCGTATTTGATCGACAGATGCCCAGAGATCATGTTGATGATCGAGGCGGGAACGAAGAAAGGACTGATGCGGCGCGGACCACGGCCGGTCAGCTCGGCGTGGGTTTGCTCGATCATTGGCAAGCCGCCAATACCGGAACCGACGAGAACACCGATGCGCTCTGCATTGATCTCTGTTACCTCGAGGCCGCTATCCTGCATTGCCTGCATGCCGGCGGCCATGCCGTAATGAATGAAGGTATCCATGTGACGGGCTTCTTTACCGGGGATGTAATCCTCGATATTGAATCCCTTGACCTCACCCGCAAAATGCGTGGAGAAGGCGGAGGCATCAAACTTAGTGATGGTCGCGATGCCGGACTTTCCGGCGAGAAGCGCGTCCCATGAGGCAGCAACCGTGTTACCAACAGGTGAGATACAACCCAGACCTGTGACAACAACCCGGCGACGATTCGGACGAGTCAAACAATACTCCTGAAAACAATCAGAAACAGGTCAATCAGGCTTTTACGTTGGCCTTCGCGTAATCAATCGCCTGCTGAACAGTCGTGATCTTCTCGGCTTGCTCATCAGGGATCTCCATCTCGAACTCATCTTCGAGTGCCATCACAAGCTCTACGGTATCGAGCGAGTCTGCACCGAGATCGTCAACGAACGAAGATTCATTTTTGATGTCGGCTTCTGCAACACCAAGTTGCTCAGCAACTATTTTTTTTACACGTGCATCGATGTCAGACATCTTGGTCCTCCAGGGGGTGGGTTACACAAAGTGCGCGCATTTTATCAGGTTTGCGCGTCACAAATTAAGTTTTAGATTTTGCTTTTACTAACACTATTCGTCATTAAAAATGAGGCTGCGACCCGTTTTAGCCGCCACTCATGTACATACCGCCGTTTACATGCAGGGTAGTGCCCGTAATATAGGCTGCCTCATTTGATGCAAGAAAAGCCACAGCAGCAGCAATATCCTCAGGCAAACCGAAGCGCCCGGCCGGTATTTGCTGGAGCAGAGCCGCTACTTGCTGCTCAGTTAACGTTCGTGTCATATCCGTATCAATAAAGCCCGGCGCCACGCAATTGACGGTGATATTGCGGCTACCCACTTCGCGCGCCAGAGCGCGACTCATGCCAGCGACGCCGGCTTTTGCGGCAGCATAATTCATTTGGCCTGGGTTACCGGCCGAACCGACGACGGAGGTGATGTTAATGATGCGACCGTGCTTGGCTTTCATCATGCCACGCAAGACGGCGCGCGATAGACGCCCGACGGCTGTCAGGTTCGTTGAAATCACGGTATCCCACTCGGCATCTTTCATGCGCATGGCGAGTTGGTCCTGCGTGACCCCCGCATTATTGACCAGTATGCTGATGCCACCCTGATCCTTGCCCAAGGTATCAACAAGCTGCATTGCGGCTTCGGCGTCATTGACGTCAAGAACCACCCCATGACCCGCCTCGGGTCGAATGGCTTTCAGATAATCCGAAATAGCGGCCGCACCCGAAGCCGAGGTTGCGGTACCAACCACGGTCGCACCGCGTTGAGCGAGCTCCATCGCAATCGCGCGACCAATACCGCGCGATGCGCCAGTCACCAGCGCCACTTGTTTCTCGAGTGATGGTTGGGTCATCGTCATTTAGTCGCCTCCAGAAGTGCATCCATGGATGCCTGATCGATGATGGCATCCGCTGTCAATGTGCCATCGATACGTTTTACAAGGCCGGTCAGTACTTTGCCCGGCCCACATTCGATCAATTGCGTGATACCCAGCCCAGCCATTTTTTGCACGCTTTCCACCCAACGTACGGGACTGGCTGCTTGACGCACCAGTGCATCACGGATGGCCGAGGGATCGTCAACGATGGCGACATCGACGTTATTGATCAGTTGAATTTGCGGTGCTGAAAAATCGACACCCGCCAGATAATCGCGCAGACGATCCGATGCCGGTTTGAGTAGCGACGAATGAAAAGGTGCGGAAACGGGCAAAGATAAAGCACGCTTGGCACCTTTGGCTTTGGCCGCTTCACAAGCACGTTCAACTGCGGCCTTGTGTCCGGCGATAACGACCTGGGCTGGCGCGTTGAAATTGACAGGCTCGACAACCTCGCCCTGGGCGGCTTCAGCGCAGGCGGCTCGCACGTCGTCGTCAGACAGACCAAGAATCGCTGCCATTCCGCCCTGACCCACCGGGACAGCTTCCTGCATCGCCTGTGCCCGGAAGCGAACCATGGGCACCACATCCTTGAATTGAATAACACCGGCTGCCACCAGCGCGGAATACTCACCGAGGCTATGGCCAGCCACCAATTGGGGCAGCTTGCCGCCGGCTGCCAGCCAGGCACGGTAAAAAGCGACCGCACAGGCGAGCATGACCGGTTGCGTATTGGTGGTGAGGTCCAGCGCTTCTTTAGGGCCTTCAGCGATCAGTTTTGCCAGATCAAACTGCAAGGCATCAGACGCTTCAGCGATGGTGTCTCGGACTGCTGCGTTATCGGCAAAACCGTTAAGCATGCCGATGGCTTGCGAGCCCTGACCGGGAAATACGAAAGCAAATGAAGTCATGATAGAAAAATGTCAGATACGTGCCAAAACGGCGCCCCAGGTAAAGCCGCCACCGACGGCTTCGAGCATGATGTGCTGTCCGGCCTTGATGCGGCCATCGCGCATGGCCACATCCAGTGCCAGCGGAATTGATGCAGCAGAAGTATTGCCATGCTGGTCTACCGTGACCACCATTTTTTCCATTGGCAATCCAAGCTTTTTGGCTGTGCCCTGCATGATACGAATATTGGCTTGGTGCGGAATCAGCCAGTCAATCTGCGAGGCTTCCATTCCAGCGATCTGCAGGACTTCGTTGGCCACTTTCTCGAGGACAGATACCGCCAGCTTGAATACTGCCTGACCATCCATGTAAAGAAAGGCACTACCAGCAATCGCACCACCCTGAACAGCGCCGGGCACACATAAAATATCCGCGTGACGACCATCAGCATGCAGACGCGTAGCCAGCACACCCGGCTCGTCCGAAGCCGCGAGCACAACTGCACCGGCACCATCACCAAACAAGACGCATGTGGTTCGATCATTGAAATCAAGAATGCGCGAGAACACTTCAGCCCCGATCACGAGCACGCGCTTATGCATACCGCAGCGGATGAAATTGTCAGCTACCGACATCGCATAAACAAATCCGCTGCATACTGCTTGCACATCGAGTGCAGCGCAATCATTGGTGATGCCAAGCTTGCGCTGAACGACGCACGCTGTGCTGGGAAAGCCACCAAGAAAATCGGGAGTAGAAGTTGCAACGATAATGAGATCGATATCGTCCGGCTTGAGTCCGGCCATATCGATAGCGTGACGCGCGGCGGTCGCACCCAGATCACTGGAGAGCACACCATCATCAGCGAAGTGTCGCGCGGAGATACCGCTGCGAGAAACAATCCATTCATCCGATGTATCAAGACCTCTGGCCGCCAAAAGCGTTGTCATGTCGTGATTGCTCACGCGCCTTGGGGGCAAACAGCTGCCCGTACCTACAATGCGAGTGTATTTACTCATGCCGTTTTCTGTTGATTGATCTCTAGAGAGCTGTCTGGCTGAGGCATCAGCTCGGCAATCGAGGTTTCGATACGCGACAGCACATCATGTCGGGCCGCCTCATAAGCACGTCGTATCGCCCATTCGAAGCCATACGCACTTTCGCCGCCATGACTTTTGAATACCAAGCCACGCAAGCCCAACAAACTTGCGCCATTGTAGCGGGAGGGGTTGAGACGTTGTGAGATTCGTTTGAGTGCCCGTTGTGCAATGAGTGCGCCCAGCATGTTGATCCACCCCTTGCGCAATTCGCTGACCATCACGCCTTTGATCAAGCGCCCCAGACCCTCGGCGGCTTTCAGAGTGACATTGCCTACGAATCCATCGCAGACGACGATATCAGTGGTGCCTTCGAAAATGTCATTACCTTCAACATTACCGTAAAAATTAATTAAGCCTTTTGCGTGATCAGCACGCAGTAACTCCGCCGTTTGCTTGACCAGTTCATTGCCTTTGATATCTTCTGCACCGACATTGAGAAGACCGACGGTGGGCCTTGCGTGACCTTCGACAGCGGAAACCAGTGCTGATCCCATCAACGCAAACTGATGAAGGTGCAGAGGCTCGCAGTCAACGTTGGCGCCCAGATCAAGGACGTACGTGGGACCGTCTTTCTGGTTGGGCAGTATCGTGCAGATAGCGGGGCGGTCGACGCCGGCGATAGTTTTTAATACATAGCGGGAGACCGCCATCAACGCACCGGTGTTACCAGCGGATACGCAGGCTTGCGCCGCACCGTCTTTCACCATGGTGATCGCAACTCGCATCGAGGAATCTTTTTTTCGGCGCAATGCGACTTCAAGCGAGTCGTCCATTTCCACGACTTCCTCGGCGTGCACTACTGACAGTCTTGGATGGTTGGCAGCGCCTAGCTTCTCGAGCTCGGCGCGCACCAGAGTCTCACGGCCTACAAGAAGCATTTCAACGTCGGGAACGCTGTTGGCAAATGCGAGTGCAGCGGGAACAGTAACCTTCGGGCCGTGGTCGCCGCCCATGCAGTCAATGGAAATTCTGATTGTCATGATCCGGAGTAGTATTTTCTGACCGGATTCGGGTGCGAGTCACTCATTCGAGGACCTGACCTTGTCGATAGGCTTGCACATGAAAAAACTGCGCGAGGCAAATTCAGAGCGTGTATCAATGTGCTTCTGGTCGCGTCGCGCTGGTTTTTATGGTTACCGCGTAGACAAATTACTCGTCGTTCTTGGTCTTCAAGACCTTGCGACCGCGATAAAACCCATTCGGGCTGATATGGTGACGCAGATGCGTCTCGCCCGTGGTGGATTCGACGGCCAGCGGTGGCGATGTCAAAAAGTCATGCGAACGATGCATGCCGCGCTTGGACGGGGTTTTTTTGTTCTGTTGGACAGCCATGGCTTACTCCTGATTCGATGAGTTCAAAATTTTAACATAGGGTAAGTCGGTTACTGCCATATAGCCAAACCGACAATACTGCAACTATTTGAGTTTTTTCAGTACTGCAAAGGGCGATTCCGCCTTTTCCGCGCCGGATGTCGGCACATCGCCCGGACATGTCGTATGTCGCGGCGACAGAGGCAAGGCCAGTAATGCCTCATCCTCGACCAGCACCATCAGGTCCTGAGATGTCGATCCGACAATAACATCCAGACTATCATCATCAAGACGCGCTTCAATTTCGTCAGCGTCCGCCTCATCTTTTGCCAACAACAACGTCGATGTGGATGCCATCTGGTGCGCCATGGGAGACAAACAACGCTGACATACCAACTGAATCTGTCCACTGACGTTCAGCAGTAGCTGCGGAACACCCGCTGCATGCCTACCTCCGGCAATCACCCAGTCCAGCGTGCCGGCCGAACTGGCCAGCTCGGCCGAGAGTCTTGCAAATTCAACAACCGGCACTTGTCCGGATGACTGCTGCTGCTGTTTGCAGAACTCGAAGCTGTCGACGATCTTGGCGCTCATTGCAGCGGAATGCTTCGGAAAACCAGCTATGATAACAGGGTTTATTCCAGATTCCCATAGTGGACTGGCCAATTTATTACCCTCTCCCGCCCATTTGTCCGTAATGCCACCCCAGCACCCTCCCCGACTGATTCTGGCCTCGGGCTCTGCCTACCGGCGAGAGCTATTGACCCGCTTGAGGCTGCCTTTTGAGGTGTTGCCACCCGACCTGGACGAGACGCCCATCGCCGGCGAGACGCCGCCCGATACTGCGCTGCGGCTCTCCCAAGCGAAAGCCGAAGCGGTGGCCAATCAGATTGGTCCGGCGCTAGTGATCGGTTCAGATCAAGTCGCGACCCTCGATGGCGAACATATCGGCAAACCAGGAAACCACGAGCGCGCTCTTGAGCAACTCAAAAAAATGCGTGGCCGAGATGTGATTTTTCACACGGCACTCTGTTTGCTCGACAGCCGGCCGGACGCAGAACACAGTTTGCAACTGACGAATATTCAGACAATCGTTCGCCTGCACAACTTGCCCGATAACGAGCTCGATGCCTACCTGAGAATTGAGCAGCCTTATGACTGTGCTGGCAGCGCAAAAAACGAAGGCCTCGGCATTGCACTTATAGAGAGTATTGATAGTAACGATCCAACGGCATTAACGGGATTGCCACTGATTGCACTGACGAACATGCTGCGACGGGCTGGCGTCGTTTTTTTTGGTAGCTGAAACGATGACAGGTACGCTTTTTCTCATCCCTAATAGCCTAGGTGCTGGCGCCCTGGATCACGTAATCACTGCCGATGTCCGAGCAATCACGGCCGATCTGGATTACTTCATCGCCGAAAACGCAAAAACGGCGCGCGCCTTTCTGAATCAGGTTGCCCTAACTCACCCGCTGCGTGTGCGTCTGCAGGATATCGAGATACGCGAGTTGAATGTAAAAACACCTGCATCGGCACTGCCCGATCTTCTGGCGCCATTGATGGCGGGACGTAACGGTGGACTGGTATCAGAGGCAGGCGTGCCGGCCGTCGCCGACCCCGGAGCAGATCTGGTTCGGATTGCCCATGAGCGTGGCATCCGCATACGTCCGTTGGTAGGACCCTCATCCATTCTGCTGGCTTTGATGAGCAGTGGACTGAGTGGACAGAATTTTGCATTCAATGGCTATCTGCCCACAGATGCCACCGAGCGTGCCACCCGTATTCGCCAGCTGGAGCAGCGCTCCAAACAGGAGCAGCAAACACAGATATTTATCGAAACGCCCTACCGCAATGAAGCTTTGCTGCAGGCGCTCAGTACTCATTGTCAGCCAGGGACGCAGATCTGCATTGCGACGCATCTCACGCTGGAGGACGAGTTCATCCAACGCATGTCGGCACAATCATGGAAGCGTGAGCTTGCGGAAAACCGTATGCCGGATTTCCGCAAAAAACCCACTGTGTTTCTGATACTCGCTTCCTGAAATCGGTAGTATCTACAGCGCTTCAGCGCACCTTAAGGGCTTCGACTGCCAGCACTTTCGCTGCGGACTCGCCCACCGCAGCTCCGAATTTTTTCAAGACCCGGTCGGACAGCCCTTCACGAACGGTGTAGTCAATAATATCTTCTGCCTCGAGCACATCACGAGCGACACTGTTGACAGAACCAAGGCCATCAGCCAGTCCAATCGTAATCGCATGACTGCCCGTCCAGAATAGCCCAGAGAAAATCTCGGGTGACTCTTTGAGTCGCTCGCCTCGACCTGTGCGCACTGCACGAATGAACTGCTGGTGAATTTCCTTCAGCATCATCTGCGTGAATTCTTTATGTTTGGGATTTTCAGCAGAAAACGGATCGAGCAGTGCCTTGTTTTCACCAGCGGTCATCAGTCTGCGTTCAATACCGAGCTTATCCATCAATCCTTTGAAGCCGAAACTGCTCATCAGCACACCGATCGATCCCACGATACTCGCCTCACTAACATAAATCTTGTCGGCCGCCGCTGCAATGTAATAACACCCAGAAGCACACATATCCTCAACGACGACATACACCGGTTTTTTGGGATACATTTTTTTCAGTCGCATGATCTCGTCATTGACGATCGCGGATTGCACGGGACTTCCGCCCGGACTGTTCATGCGCAGAATCACACCGACCGATCCGGGATCATTGAAGGCCTCGTTGAGCGCGGGCAGTATCGAATTGACGGATGCATTGGCACTACTGGAATCAATCTCGCCATCAATTTCGACGAGCGCAGTATGTCGCGCGCTATCTTGCTTTGAGGCTCCCCTGAAATCAAACGCAGCCCATACAGCGAACAGCGCAACGCCGACACCCACAAAACGGAAAATATTCCGCCAGCGCCGACCAATACGTTGCTCTTTCAAAATTTCCTGCGCGAGCTTCTCGAGCGCGACATATTGGGGTGGCACGGGAGGCTGGGATGCGGGCTCAGTACCGCTGTCAGTGGTTGGGTCGTTCATCGCGCGTGTTTATCGTTAACTATTTTAATGAAATGAAACGTAAAAAACGTCTCTATTTTTTGCTCAAAGGGCTCGCTTCAGGCGCGGGTCGCACTGATGCTCTCATCCGGCAACCAGAAAATCTGATTATCTCGTTCGATCACCTGCAGTGGCTGGAGCTTTCCCCCGCGGCACGGTCCACCAGCACAATGGCCCGTATCCGGTTCATACAGCGCACCATGGGTTGCGCACATCAGGTACAAACCGCTGGACTCGAAGAACTCGCCCTCTGTCCAGTCCAACTCCATCGGCACATGCGCGCAACGATTCAGATAAGCATAAGGCTGCTGACCATAACGCACCACGAATGCAATCGCATCTTCACCATAAGCAGTCACCGGAAAGCGTATACCTTTGCCACCGTCCGAAAGTGCATCAGCGGCGCAGATAAATATTTCCGTGCTCACGCATGCTCCGTCAACCACTGATGAAGCGTTGGCACCGAATCTGCGCCGAACAGCGGACTAAGCGCCTCAAGCTCGTGCGCAGGATGTGCGCCGTAGTGAACGCCGATAGCCGCCGCACCCGCATTGGTGGCCATTTGCAGATCATGCGTGGTATCGCCGATCATCACGGTGCGTTTCATATCTTGCCCGAGCTCGCGCGTAATTTCCTGGAGCATGGCGGGATGCGGCTTGGAGAAAGTCTCATCGGCACAGCGGGTCGAATCAAACAGCGACATCAGCCCCGATGTATTGAGCGCACGATTCAGTCCGACCCGGCTTTTACCCGTAGCCACGGCCAAAAAATATCCCTGCGCTGCCAAATCCTGCAGCATTTCGCGCGCGCCATCAAAGAGGGTCAGGCTTTTGTCCTGCGAAAGATAATGGTAGCGATAGCGTTCCACCACGCGCGGATAGGATTTGGGATCCAGACCTGGCAAAACGACCCGCATTGCATCTTCCAACCCCAGACCAATCACATAAGACGCAGCGCGATGATCCGGCACGGCCAGCCCGAGATCGCGTGCAGCCGCCTGAATGCTGGCGACAATGGTCCCCGTACTATCCATGAGGGTACCGTCCCAGTCGAATACGATCAGGTCAAATTTTTTTCTGGGCATGGGAGGCAGCTCTTACCAGGGTCTTGCTTTCAATCTGGATGTAAGGAGTCATAAGGTTGGCGTCAGCCATCATCCTATCGGTTCAGCTGCGGCTGCGCCATCAATTCCTATGCCCTTGAGAAATTGTTGACATTCTGTCGGCAGTCTCGACTCCAGCGCGATGCCAGCACCGGTGGCAGGATGCTCGAATTTCAGCCGAAATGCGTGCAAGAACATGCGCTTCAATGCCGGCCTTCCGGGTTCCGCTTTTTGCAACTGCCGATTGAGACCAAAATCACCGTATTTGTCGTCGCCAGCGATCGGAAAACCCGAAGAGGCCAAATGCACCCTGATCTGATGTGTTCGGCCTGTTTTCAGCTCGGCCTCCAGCAAGGCATAACCCGCACACTGGCGCACCAGATTGAAGATGGTATGCGATGGCATGCCGTCCGACTGAACACGCACCCGCCGCTCTCCGTCCGGGGTGGTGTATTTGTGCAGCGGCAGGCGCACATGCTGGCGGCGATTGGGCCAGACACCGCTGACCATGGCCAGGTAGCGTTTATCCAGCAGCCCGGCACGAATCTGCTCATGCAATGAGGTCAGGGCGCTGCGCTTTTTTGCCAGCATCAGGATGCCCGAGGTTTCGCGATCCAGCCGATGAACCAGTTCCAGAAAAGGCGCGTCCGGACGTGCGGCGCGCAGCTGCTCGATCACCCCGTAACTGACGCCTGAGCCGCCATGGACAGCGACGCCGGCTGGCTTGTCGATGACCAGCAGATGACTGTCTTCGAAAAGCACGGCAAATTCAGCGCCAGGGACATGCACCGAGCTTCGCTCGGCAAGGCGCATGGGCGGGACGCGGACCGTATCCCCCTCTACCAGCCGATAAGTCTGCGCTATGCGTCCTTTGTTGACCCGAACCTGCCCGGAACGCAGCACCTGATAGATATGGCTTTTCGGAACACCCTTGCAAATTCTTAGCAAAAAGTTATCGATGCGCTGACCGGCATCGTCCGGCCCTATGCTGAGCAGGCGAACGCTGGGTCCCTCAGTGGCCAGGGGGGGACTGAGATCGGGATTCGCGGCGGTCGTCAATTCAACCCTCTGCTCATAGCCCGCAGCTGAAAGTCGGGCGAACCGACTGACAGACATAGAGAAGCCAGGGAGCAGCGCAAGCCGGCCCCGGTCATACTTTTCCTCATGCAAACCTTCCCTAAGTCCTTCATTTTGAATATATAATCAGTTCGGCGAAATAGTTTCGCTGAATGTGCTTCAACGAAAAAAGCCATTCTACACAGGGGCGTCTCCATCGGCCTCGCCCGTTTTGCAAATTCGATGGAAGAGCTGTGTATGCATTATTCCTGCGCCGTCAGGGTCGCACCCGAGATGTGATCGGACAGTGCGCTGGAATGATGGAACAGTAAGCCTGAAATGTAAGGATTAGTCTGGCAAGCCGCTCATGGTTGAGAGGCTCGCTGGCAGATGTGACTGATTTTTTTGCCCGACTTGCCCATAAACAGATTTGAACGCCCAATGACTGAATTTACCGCCCACACTCTCAGCAAGCAGCCCACTGCGGCGGGCTTGCGTGTGTGTGCAGATTCGGTCCCGGCGAATTCGATCGTTTAAAGCAAGCAGCAAGCCGCCAGTTTCATCCGCGCCCTGTGGGTGCGTGCGTTGTTAGTTGTGCGCACCACTCACGTCACGGCAATACTCCTCCCCCAGGCTTCCGTTCTCCGCATACATCCCATGACTTTGCAGCGCAATGAGGCGTTTTCCGCCACGCGCTGCAAACATCGGCCCTCACCGGCCGCGGAGCCATAAAATGAAACGCATGCTGTTTAATGCCACGCAACAAGAAGAATTGCGCGTGGCCATCGTCAATGGGCAAAAGCTCATCGACATCGATATCGAGACCACCGGTCGCGAACAACGTAAATCCAATATCTACAAAGGCGTCATCACACGCATCGAGCCCTCGCTCGAAGCGTGCTTCGTCAACTACGGCGAAGAACGTCATGGATTCCTCCCATTTAAGGAAGTCGCTCGCAGCTATTTCCGCGAGGGTGTTGATGTACGCAACGCCAGCATCCGCGATGCACTGCGCGAAGGCCAGGAAATCATGGTGCAGGTTGAGAAAGAGGAGCGCGGCAACAAGGGTGCCGCTCTGACCTCGTTCGTTTCCCTCGCCGGCCGCTATCTCGTGCTGATGCCTAACAATCCGCGCGGTGGCGGCGTGTCTCGTCGCGTCGAGGGCGAAGACCGTCAGGAACTGCGTGAAACCATGGACAAGCTGGATCTGCCTCAAGGCATGTCCGTCATCGCGCGTACCGCCGGTATCGGCCGTAATGTCGATGAGCTGCAGTGGGACCTGAACTACCTGATGCAATTGTGGAGTGCCATCGACGGCGCCAGTAAATCCGCCTCGGGCGCTTTCCTGATTTATCAGGAATCATCACTCGTCATTCGCGCCATCCGGGATTACTTCCAGCCAGATATCGGTGAAATCCTGATCGATACCGATGACATCTACGAACAGGCGCAGCAGTTCATGAGCCATGTCATGCCCGACATGGTTCAGCGTGTGAAGCGCTATCGCGATGATGTGCCGCTGTTCTCGCGTTTCCAGATCGAACACCAGATCGAAAGTGCGTATTCACGCACCGTTGCCCTACCCTCGGGTGGCGCGATAGTCATTGATCACACCGAAGCACTCGTGTCTGTGGACGTCAACTCGGCCCGTGCCACACGCGGCAGTGACATCGAAACCACAGCGTTCAATACCAATCTCGAAGCCGCCGATGAAGTGGCCCGCCAGTTGCGCTTGCGCGATCTGGGTGGCCTGATCGTGATCGACTTCATTGATATGGAGAACTCCAAAAACCAGCGCGAGATCGAAAACCGTCTGAAAGATGCGCTCCATTACGATCGCGCGCGCGTTCAGATGGGCAAGATCTCCCGCTTCGGCTTGATGGAACTCTCCCGTCAGCGTCTGCGTCCGTCATTGTCCGAGGGCAGTCACGTGACTTGCCCGCGCTGTAACGGCACCGGCCACATCCGTGATACGGACTCCTCGGCATTGCAAGTCCTGCGCATCATTCAGGAAGAGTCAATGAAGGAAAACTCTGCCGCGATTCATGTTCAGGTGCCGGTCGACGTTGCTGCCTTCCTGCTCAATGAGAAACGCGGTGAGATTCTGAAGATCGAAACCCGTCATCGCGTCAACGTCGTGCTGATCCCGAACAAGCATCTCGAAACACCGCACTACAAACTCGAGCGCCTCAAGCATGATGACCCTCGTCTGGACGCCATGGCTACCAGCTATGCGATGGCGGAAGAGCCCGACACGGATGTGGGTTACAGCAAACGCAAACAGGAAGAAAGCAAGCCCCGACAGGAAGCGGTGGTCAAGACCATCACGCCCGATCAGCCTGCACCCATCGTCGAACGCCGTGAGCGCGCAACTACTGCCAGCCCGGCTGCCGATGAAGCGGCCGAGGGTTTCCTCTCGCGTCTTTTCGGCTTGTTCCGTAAAAAACCCGGCGCACCGGCGGAAGCAGACTCGACTGCCAAATCACCTTCACGTGAACGCAATGATCGCGGTGGCCGTTCCGGTCGTGGCCGTGGTCGCGGCGGTCGCGGTCGTGACAAACAAGAAGAGCGTCCAAGCGCAGAGGCAAAGCCTCCCAAAGAGCAGCGCGAGCCGAAAGTAGCCAAGGAAGCGCGTGAACCTAAAGAGGCAGCTAACCAGCGCCAACCTAAACCACCGCGCGAGCCACGCGAACCACGCGAAGCCGGTGAAGGACGTCAACGTCAGGCACGCGCTCCTCGCGAGGAACGTAAGCCAGCACAGGCTGATGAAGTAGTCTTGGCGACATCGGTCACGGGTCTTGACCACGAGGCGGTTCAGACTGATCTGCTCTCGCCACAAACCGAAGGTGGCGCGGTCGAGAATGGCGAAGATGCACCACGTCGCCGCCGTCGTCGTGGTGGTCGCAACCGCAATCGTCGCGACCGTACGAATGGCGAAGCAATGTCAGGTGATCAGGACGGCGAATTCGCTGAGGGTGGCGATGGTGCCGATGGTACCGAGACGACTCAGTTTTCGGAGAGCTCGCACGTAGTTCACGCCTCACCGACATATCAAGAGCAGCCGGCACCGCAACCGACATCGGTTCATACCGAGGCACCTGTAACAGCTGCGCCTGTCGCAATCCCCGCAGCAACCGAGATGGCGGCCACTGCATCTGTCATGCACACCACGCCGGAAGCAAGCCCCGTGTCAGAGCCAGTTGCAACGAATCAGACTGTTGTCCATCACGTTGAAGTGCCGGCTGTCCAGCCTGAGCCTGAGACCGCGCCGGTTCAGGCGCCAGCAGCTGCAAGCGTCATGCAAGCGACACCAAAGCCCGCTCAACAACCCAGCTCGACCGACATCGATACGCTGCTTCGGGAAGCGGGATTGATGATGGCAGTCACTGATCCGGAAAAGCTGCGCGCGGTGCAAGCCGCCAGCGAAAATGTGACGCCGACGACGCGTGTACCACGCGAGCGCAAACCCGCGGCGCCGGTATCTAACGAGCCATTGGTTCAGGTGGAAACGCAGCGCTGATTCAAGATCGTTTAACTGTTTTGTTTCGGTTTTCGATAAACGATCTTTGATCCTCTCTCTCGGAGAGATGCTCGTAAAAAAACCCGCTTGCATGCAAGCGGGTTTTTTCATGGTGAAGGGAATGAATCCGTTACGGGTTAAGCGACGACCCCGGCCAATCTCCGCGTCGCCGCTTGTCTAACCAAAATGCTGCAATCAAAGTTTTAACGTCCGTAACCTTACCGACCCTGATCCATTCCAGCAGCTCATCAAGGGGAAGTGTAAACACATCCAGAAACTCGCCTTCATCAAGCTGGCGCTCGCCAGCAGTCAATCCCTCTGCAAGATAGATATCCAGATGCTCATCCGAGTAGGCAATGGCATTGTGTATCGTGCAGAGAAACTCCCAGTGCTTCGCGGTATAACCGGTCTCTTCGCGCAGCTCTCGCTGAGCGCACAATAAGGGATCTTCACCCGGCTCGAGCTTACCGGCCGGGAACTCAACGAAGACTTGTGCATTCGGATAACGAAACTGGCGCTCGAGTAAAACATCGCCGTTTTCAAACAGAGGCAGTATCACGACGGCGCCCGGGTGTCGAAAGTACTCGCGATGCGTTTCACTGTCATCGGGCAGCTTGACCAGATCGCGACGCACTTGCAGAAACGATCCGTCATACACGATCTCGCTACTGACGGGCGTTTCTCTCAGGTGTTTGTCATCCATACGCAATAGTCCGGCAGGTGCGACGTCTGACAAGCTTCTCGTCAGGCAGTTCGGCGACGCAAATAACGAAAAATAAAACCAGGGAAGGCCAACACCAGGAACAGGCAGACCGTCACCGCATAGAATTGCCAGCCCTGGCTAAAAGCATTGCCAGCATTCGACTCAAGGAGTCGTGCAATACCCAGCACGACGAAGTACAGCACTATCAGCTCAAGCAGCCTGATAAAAAACGGTTTGTCCGCTTGTTTCAATCGCCATACGCCGAGTAGCGACTCGGTCAGGAAAGGAAAATTGGCCGCAACCACCATCAGAAAAATGATGATCCAACCGGCTGTAGAGTTATTCAATGGATTGATCCGGTTAGCTAGGAAGCGCCTGTGAAATCGCCTGCAGGCACGCGGTCATGAGTGTCCCTGGCAAAATTCCCAGCAAGACGACCGCAATGCCGTTGATGGACAAGGTGATCTGCATGCCACGATCGGCAACTATGGGTGACATGTCTGTCGGCGCATCAAAATACATCAGCTTTACGATACGCAGGTAGTAGTAGGCACCGACCAGCGACAGCAGCACGGCGACAATCACCAGCCACAAATGCCCCGCAGCGAGAGCGGCTTCCAGCACCGTGAGCTTGGCAAAGAATCCGACCATCGGAGGCACGCCCGCAAGCGACAGCAGCAGCACCATCATGATGGCAGCGAACCACGGGCTGCGCTGATTCAGACCTTTGAAATCATCCAACGACTCCGCCTCAAACCCGCTGCGAGAGAGCAACATGATGACGGCAAAGCTGCCCAGCGTTGTGAGCACATAAGTGACCGCATAAAACATGGACGCGCTGTAGGCGTTTGCCGCAGCCGCCGTCGTGCTGCCCTCAAACACACCCGAGAGCAGACCCAGAAGCATGAATCCCATCTGTGAAATCGTGGAATAAGCGAGCATGCGCTTGATATTGGTCTGCGCGATCGCCGTGATATTACCCACGGCCATGGATGCGACTGCCATCACGATCAGCATCTGCTGCCAGTCGGCTGCCATTGCACCCAATGCACCCACCAGCAAACGCATGCAGATAGCGAACGCAGCAAGTTTGGGCGCTGCACCCAACAGCAAGGTGACCGAGGTGGGCGCACCCTGATAGACATCGGGTGCCCACATATGGAAAGGCGCAGCACCCAGTTTGAATGCCAGACCTGCCATCAGGAAGACAACACCCAACACCAGTACCATTTTGTTGACCGTGCCAGAAGACACCGCTGCCGCTACCTGCGTTAACTCTAGCGAGCCAGTCGCGCCATACAGCAGCGACATGCCATACAACAGGAAACCCGACGCCATTGCGCCGAGTACAAAGTATTTCATCGCGGCTTCGGTGGAGATAGGATGATCACGACGCAGCGCGACCAGCGCATAAAGCGAAAGCGACATCAGTTCCAGACCGAGATAAATGATCAGAAAGCTGTTACCAGAAATCATGATCATCTGACCCAGCAGGGTCATCAGCGCCAGCACATAAAATTCGCCGCTGAGCGTACCACCCAGCATGCCGCGCGCCATCGTGTACTGACGTGCATAAATCAAGGTGGCGAAAGTCGCAATGCAGGCGAATAGCTTAAGTAGCTTCGCCATGGGATCACTGACAAACATCTGATTGAACGTGTAATTGATGCCACCCGAACCGAAATCTGACATGGCAACGAACGCGGTGATCACAATTGCCAGCAGCGACAGCCAGTGGCTAAGCGGCTGCTTTTCTTCACGAACAAAGAGGCCTGCCACCAGAATTACCATGATGGCTATCGCCAGGACTATTTCAGCCATGGCCGGAATCAGGTTCAGTTCATTCATTGTCGGCCGCTCTCGCCTTGAAATTATTGGGGTATTTTGCTGTTTGCGACATGGTTGAGCAAATCACTCACCGAAGTCTGCATAGCGTCAGTAAAGGGGGCTGGATAGATACCCATCCAGATCACGGCAATCGCGAGCACACCCAGCATCAGAAATTCGCGCATGCTCAAGTCTTGTAGTGCGGCGACTTCCTTGTTAGCCACTTCACCAAAAACGACGCGTTTGACCAGCCACAGCGAATAAGCCGCGCCCAGAATCAGCGCCGTTGCCGCCAGTGCGCCTATCCAGAAATCATATTTGACTGCACCCAGAATCACCATGAACTCACCAATGAAACCTGATGTTCCAGGCAACCCGGCGTTGGCCAGTGAGAACAGCACGAACAGGGCTGCGAAGCGCGGCATCGTATTGATAACACCGCCGTAGGAAGCGATTTCACGGGAATGCACACGATCATAAAGAACGCCGATACACAAGAACATGGCACCCGAAACGAAACCGTGCGAAATCATTTGCATCAGACCGCCCTGCACGGCCATGTCGCTAAACAGGAAGAAGCCCAGCGTCACGAAACCCATGTGCGCAATCGATGAGTACGCAACGAGTTTTTTCATATCGGCCTGCACCAGCGCGACCAAACCAATGTAGATCACCGCAACCAGTGACAACGCAATCATCAGACCGGCCAGACTATGGCTGGCGTCCGGCGCAATCGGTAATGACAAGCGCAGAAAGCCATAGCCACCCAGCTTGAGCATGATCGCCGCCAGAACCACCGATCCGCCGGTGGGCGCTTCAACGTGCGCATCAGGCAACCACGTATGTACTGGCCACATCGGCACCTTGACCGCAAAGGCTGCGAGGAACGCCAAGAAGATCAGTTGCTGCACATCTAGCGCCAGCGGAAGCTGATGCCATGCCAGTATGTCAAAGCTACCCGATTGAAAATACAAATAAATCAGCGCCACCAGCATCAGCAGCGAACCAAGGAAGGTGTACAGAAAAAACTTGATTGCAGCGTACACTCGCCGAGGTCCACCCCAGACACCGATGATGATGAACATTGGTATCAGTGTCGCCTCGAAGAATACGTAGAACAGCACACCATCAAGCGCGCAGAACACCCCAATCATCACACCCGACAAGATCAGGAAAGCACCCATGTACTGAGCAACCCGGTTCTCGATAACTTCCCAAGCGGCGATCACGACGATAACGGTAATGAACGCTGTCAGCGGTAAAAACCATAATGACAAGCCATCAATACCTAAGTAATAGGACACATGAAAGCGCGCTATCCAATCGGACTTTTCAACCAGCTGCATCCCATGAGCTGCCGGATCAAAATGGCTCACCACCGGTAGTGTCACCAACAGGCTAACGACGGCACCGATCAGCGACAGTACACGAACCAGATTCGCCCGATTGTCACTGCCGACGGCAAGTACCAAAGCACCGAAGGCAATGGGCACCCAGATGGCCAGGCTCAGATAAGGGAGTGTTGACTGCATAGTGTTTTTCGCGGGCGGCTGATTTTATTCGGATCGGTCACGCGCTCATCAGCAGGTAGCCCAGATACAGGGCCACCGCGACGATCATCGTGAATGCGTAGTGATAGATGTAACCGGTCTGCAAGGTGCGTGTGATCGTGGAGAACCACGCCACCAGCTTCGCACTGCCGTTGACCATCAGGCCATCGATCAGCGTGCGGTCACCCACTGAGGACAAACCACCGCCGAGTCGGCGAGCACCGCCGGCAAAGACGAACTCGTTGATCTTGTCCATGTAGTACTTGTTATCGAGCAGCTTGTACACCGCGCTGAAGTTGCGGTAGAACCAGGCGGGTACTGCCGGATTGATCAGGTAGCAGTACCAGGCACTCACCACACCCGCCAGCGCCAGTGCAAACGGCAAGGTCGTCAATGCATGCAGACCCATCGCCACAGCATCATGGAATTCATGCGACAGCTCGGCCATCGCAGGATGATGGTCAGCAACGAAAATCACGCCCTTGAAGAAATCGCCATGCAGCATGGGTGCGATGGTCATGAAGCCAATCACCACCGATGGAATAGCCAACAAGACCAGCGGCAAGGTCACCACCCACGGTGCCTCATGCGGCTTCTCGCCCGGTGCCAGGCCGTGATGGTCATCGCCATGATGATCATCGCCATGAGCGTCATGATGATCGTGATGCGATTTGCCGAAACGCTCTTCACCATGGAACACGAGGAAGTACATGCGGAAGGAATAGAAGGCCGTCACAAACACGCCTGCCAGCACCGCAAAATTCGCAAAGCCGCTGCCTGCGATATGCGTCGCGTGAACTGCCTCGATGATGCTGTCCTTGGAATAAAACCCTGAGAAGAAAGGCGTTCCGATCAAGGCAAGAGAGCCCAGCAAGCTGGTAATCCAGGTGATGGGCATGTATTTGCGGAGCCCGCCCATGTGACGGATGTCCTGATCGTGATGCATGCCGATAATCACAGCACCTGCAGCAAGGAAGAGCAGCGCCTTGAAGAACGCATGCGTCATTAGGTGAAACACGGCCACAGAATAAGCAGACGCACCCAGCGCCACAGTCATGTAGCCCAACTGTGACAGCGTTGAGTAGGCAACGACACGCTTGATATCGTTTTGGATGATGCCGAGGAAGCCCATGAACAAGGCCGTGATCGAACCAATAACGAGCACAAAGGACAAGGCGGTGTCAGACAATTCAAACAGTGGCGACATGCGCGCCACCATGAAAATACCGGCGGTCACCATGGTCGCTGCGTGAATCAGCGCGGAGATCGGGGTTGGACCCTCCATCGAGTCGGGCAACCATACGTGCAAGGGAAACTGCGCCGACTTACCCATCGCACCAATGAACAAGCAAATGCATGCCACGGTGATCAACATCCAGTCGGTACCGGGCAAAGTCAACGTAGCGAGAGACTCGCGTTTAGCAAATACTTCTGCGTAATTCATTGAACCGGCATAGGCCAACAAAAGACCAATGCCAAGTATGAAACCGAAATCACCCACCCGGTTGACGAGGAAGGCTTTCATATTGGCGAATATCGCGGTAGGTCGTTTGAACCAAAAACCGATCAGCAGGTAAGACACCAGACCTACAGCCTCCCAGCCAAAGAACAGCTGCAGGAAGTTATTGCTCATCACCAGCATGAGCATCGCAAAGGTAAACAGTGAGATGTAGGCAAAAAACCGGTTGTAGCCTTCATCGTCCTTCATATAGCCAATGGTGTAGATGTGTACCATCAGCGAAACGAAGGTCACCACACACATCATCATCGCGGTGAGGCTGTCAATCAGAAAACCGATTTCTAGTTTGATGCTACCGACCGTCATCCAAGTGTACAAAGTGCCGCTGTAGGTCGCGCCATCAATGACTTGCTGCAACGTCTGGGCAGAGATCAGGAATGCGATCAGCACACCCAGAATCGTTACCGTGTGCGACGCCGTGCGGCCAATCAGATTGCCAAAGAAGCGCGTGCCAAAAAGGCCTGCGATCAGGGAGCCCGCCAGAGGCGCCAGCGGGACACACAGCAGCAGGTTTGGGTTAAGTTGCCCAGCCATAAAAACCTTGTCCTTGTTTTGCTTTAGCCCTTGAGACGATCAAGCTCTTCCACGTTGATCGTATCGAGGTTACGGAACAGCACGACGAGAATCGCCAGGCCGATCGCCGACTCTGCGGCGGCGACTGTCAAAATAAAAAACACAAATATCTGGCCCGCTGCATCGCCGAGATAATGCGAGAAAGCGACGAAGTTCATATTCACCGCCAGCAGCATGAGTTCAATCGCCATCAAAATGACAATGAGGTTTTTGCGGTTCATGAAGATACCGACTACCGCAATCGCGAAGAGAATCGCGCCGAGCGTTAGGAAATGGGCGAGGGTGAGTGTCACGTTCTGTGCCTCTTATGATTTGTCGGCGGCTTGATCAGCCGATTCGCGCGCCTCAGCAGGCATGCTGATGATGCGTATACGATCAGCGCTTTTCACTTTGACGGCATCGCCTGGATTGAAGTATTTCGTATCCTTGCGCCGACGCATCGTCAGCGCTACCGCTGCAACCATCGCCGCCAGCAAAATGATGGCTGCGATTTCAAAAGCGTACAGATATTGCGTATAAATCAGTTTGCCCAGCTCGCGTGTATCCCCGATATTGATTGCGGCCTCGGGATGTGCGCCCTGGGCGATAAACCCGCGCACCAATACAGTGACCATTTCCGCTGCAATGATGGCGCCTACCGTTAATGCCAGTGGCAAGTGACTCCAGAATCCTGCGCGCAGCTTGGCCATGTCAATATCAAGCATCATCACAACAAACAGGAACAGCACCATCACCGCCCCGACATAGACCAGTACCAATACGATCGCGAGAAACTCGGCTTTGAGCAGCATCCAGATCGCAGCGGCCGAAAAGAAGGAAAGAATCAGAAACAACGCAGCATGTACCGGATTGCTGGCCGTTATCACCCGCAGCGCTGCAAAGATCAGCACCGCAGAGAAAACGTAAAAGAGTACGGTCGTAAATTCCATGGATGATCTCAGCGATAGCGGGCATCAGCGGCCCGGTTGGCCGCAATCTCGGCTTCATATTTGTCGCCAATGGCCAGCAACATGTCTTTGGTGTAGTACAGGTCACCCCGCTTCTCACCGTGGTATTCGAGGATGTGCGTCTCGACAATCGAGTCGACCGGACAGGATTCTTCACAGAATCCGCAGAAAATGCATTTGGTCAGATCGATGTCGTAGCGCGTGGTGCGGCGCGAACCATCATCGCGCTGCTCGGATTCAATACTGATAGCCATGGCTGGGCAAACCGCTTCGCACAGTTTGCAGGCAATGCAGCGCTCTTCACCATTGGGATAGCGACGCAAGGCGTGCAATCCACGAAAACGCGGTGATTGCGGCGTTTTTTCTTCGGGGAATTGCACCGTGATCTTGCGCGCGAACATGTAGCGGCCTGTCAGCGCCAGCCCCTTAAAGAGCTCCCGCAGCATCAGGCTTCCAAAGAAATCCTTGATCGCTTCCATGATTATTCAGCCTTTATATTCGATTGCCTGAATCTCATTCAACTCGAATGAAAATCTCACTTCCAGATATTCCATGGGGTCTGCATCCAGATCGCCACGATGACAAGGTAAATGACCGTCAGCGGTATGAAAACCTTCCAGCCCAAACGCATGATCTGATCATAGCGATAGCGCGGGAAAGAAGCGCGTACCCAAATGAAGATCGAAACGACCAGGAAAGTCTTGATACCCAGCCAAATCCAGCCAGGGATGAAACTTAAAATCTCCAGCGGCGCGCTCCAACCACCCAGGAACATCAACGTCGCCAGCATGGAGACCAGAATCATGTTCGCGTATTCGGCGAGGAAGAACATCGCAAACGACATACCGGAATACTCAACCATGTGCCCAGCAACGATTTCCGATTCGCCCTCAACCACATCAAAAGGATGACGCGAGGTCTCAGCAATGCCCGAGATGATGTAAACACCAAACATGGGCAAGAGCGGCAGCCAGTTCCATGACAGGAAATTCAGGCCCATGTCGGCGAATACACCGCGCGTCTGCCCGGCCACGATTTCCGACAGGTTCAGACTGCCCGATACCATCAGCACAATCACGAACACAAATCCCATCGCAATTTCGTAGGACACCATCTGGGCCGATGCGCGCATCGCACCCAGGAATGCGTACTTCGAATTCGACGCCCAACCAGCGACGATGACGCCATACACCTCCAAGGAGGTGATCGCCATCACGAACAAGAGGCCGGCATTGACATTCGCCAGAACGACTTCAGGTCCAAATGGAATAACAGACCAAGCGGCCAGCGCCGGCATGATGGTCATCACGGGCGCGAGCACGAACAAAGCTTTGTTTGCCTTTGCCGGAACGATGATTTCCTTGAGCAGCAGCTTGAGTGCATCAGCGATGGGCTGCAGCAGGCCGGCAGGACCGACGCGATTCGGGCCCAGACGAACATGCATCCAGCCAATCATCTTGCGCTCCCACAGCGTGAGATAGGCAACACAGCCCATCAACGGCAGCACGACCGCGACGATCTTGATCAAGGTCCACGCCACAGGCCAGACCGGACCAAGGAGCCCTGCCCCCGTCGTGGTCAATGTTGAGAGAAGCGCATCCATCAGGCTTTCTCCACCGAGATGGTGCCGAACATGGGACCGAGACCTGCTGTGGACGCGTGTGCAGAGGCGACGCGAACAACATTGTCTGGCAGCCCGCGATCAACCGCGCACTCGATCACAATGGTGGTCGTTCCCTGACTGACGCGTACTTTGTCGCCTGGAGTCACGCCAAGTTTTTCAGCCAGCGCAGCCGAAAGCACGGCGCGCGGCACATGCGCATCCGTGGTCTGCTGCAGTGATTCCGAACGACGAACGATCGCATCGCTGAAATAAAGAGGCACATCGGCCAGACGCTCGATACCCTGCGATCGCTGCACTGGCTTGAGTGCGATGTCAGCATGATTGTTCAGGCGCCCAGTGATATCCAGACCATCCAGGCTGCTTGAACCCAAAATTTCATTGCGTATATCTTCGGAACTCTCGTAAGCAAAACCTTCAAGCGACAACAGATTGCCCAACACGCGCAACACCTTCCACGCAGGACGCGTTTCACCCAAAGGCTTTACGCTACCGTTGAAGCTTTGCGCACGTCCCTCGGCACTGACGAAAGTACCCGAGGTTTCGGTGAACGGCGAGACAGGCAAGAGCACATCCGCAAATGCCATCGCGTGTTTGAAAGGCGACATCACCACAACCATCTCGGCCTGATTGACCGCGGCGTGCGCGGTGCGCGGATCAGCGCAATCCAGTTCGGGTTCGGTATGCAGCAGCAGATAAGCCTTGCGCGCTTTAGCGACCAGACTTTGAACATTGTCGGTACCTGATGGGCGTGCATTCGCTAGATACGCACCGACGGTGTTGGCAGCTTCTGTCAGATAACCAAAATTAGCATCCGTGTTCGCAGCGATCCATTGGGCCAGCGCGTGCAACTGGCTTGCCTGCGGATGTTGGGCGGCGGCGTTCCCGAGGAAAATGGCGCGCGGCTCACCGGAGAGCAGGCTGGCTGCGATCTGCTTTGCCGTTGGCGATGGCTGCAGGTTGGCCAGCTCGGCTGGGGCGGTGATATTTTTGCTCTGCGCGATGGCAACAGCCACCTCGCCTAGTTGCGCAACCCAGTCGCCGGGCGCAGCAATCAACTTGTTTGCGACTGGCATCAGCAAATCGTCATCGGCAGCATGCAGGATAGAGAGACTCGCACCCCGACGGACGGCGCTGCGCAATTTTGCCGACAGCAGCGGATGATCCTTGCGCAGGAAAGAGCCGATCACGAATACCCGCTTGAGCTCGCTGAACGCCTCAACCGACATACCCAGCCACGGCGTGAATTTCGGATCTGCGATGGTGTCGGTCTGACGTAAACGGAAATCGATGTTGTCTGATCCCAGCCCGCGCACCAGTTTCTGCAATAGCGACAACTCTTCCAGTGTCGAATACGGCGTCGCGAGTGCCGCTATGGCATCAGCACCATGCTCATGACGGATATTACGCAAGCCATGAGACACATACTCCAGCGCGGTCTGCCAATCGGTAGTCTGCCACTGACCATTCTGCTTGATCATGGGCGCAGTCAGACGCTCTTCGCTATTTAGTCCTTCATAAGAAAAACGATCGCGGTCAGACAGCCAACATTCATTGATCGCTTCATTTTCCAGCGGCAGTACGCGCATGACTTTCGCGCCTTTGACTTGCACGATGAGATTCGAACCGAGGCTGTCATGTGGACTGACGGATTTGCGGCGTGACAGCTCCCAGGTACGGGCGCTGTAACGGAAAGGTTTGGAAGTCAGTGCGCCGACCGGGCACAAATCGATCATGTTGCCGGACAATTCGGAATCGACCGTCTTGCCAACAAACGAGGTGATTTCCGAGTGCTCGCCACGACCCAGCATGCCGAACTCCATCACACCTGCAATCTCCTGACCAAAACGAACACAGCGCGTGCAGTGAATGCAGCGGCTCATTTCCTTCATCGAGATCAGTGGGCCAACATCCTTGGCGTGCACAACACGTTTTTCTTCTTGATAGCGCGAAGCGGAGGGGCCATAACCGACTGCCAAATCCTGCAATTGGCATTCGCCGCCTTGATCGCAGATCGGACAATCCAGCGGATGATTCAGCAGCAAAAACTGCATCACATCTTTTTGCGCGCGCACGGCCTTGTCGCTGTGGGTACGCACGATCATGCCCGGCGTGACTGGCGTTGCGCAGGCGGGCAGTGGCTTGGGTGCTTTTTCGACTTCGACCAAACACATGCGACAGTTCGCCGCAATCGACAGTTTCTTGTGATAGCAAAAGTGCGGGATATAGGTACCCAGCTGGTTGGCAGCATCCATGACCATGCTGCCTTCCTTCACTTCGACTTTTTTGCCGTCTATTTCAATCTCAACCATGGCGAGTCCGGTCAGAGGTACGTGGGCACAAGACAACGCTTGTGCTCGATGTGATACGCAAATTCATCAGTAAAATTCTTGACCATCGCGCGAACAGGCATCGCCGCAGCGTCGCCCAGTGCGCAAATGGTGCGGCCCTGAATACCATCGGCGACCGTATTGAGCATGTCGAGATCATCTGCCCTGCCCTGTCCATGTTCAATACGGTGCACCATGCGATAGAGCCAACCTGTGCCTTCGCGGCAAGGCGTGCACTGGCCGCAGGATTCTTCGTAATAGAAATACGACAGGCGCAGCAGCGATTTCACCATGCAACGCGTCTCGTTCATCACGATCACAGCACCGGAACCCAACATAGATCCGGCTTTCGCAATCGAGTCATAGTCCATGTCCGTTTGCATCATCACATCACCGGTCAGAACCGGCATCGATGATCCACCGGGAATAACGGCTTTGATCTTCGTGCCATCACGCATGCCACCGGCCAACTCAAGCAGCGTCGCGAATGGTGTGCCGAGCGGGACTTCATAGTTGCCGGGACGTGCAACGTCACCCGAGACAGAAAAAATCTTGGTGCCGCCGTTATTGGGCTTGCCAGCCGCCAGATACGCTTCACCACCGAGGTTCATCACGAACGGTACTGCCGCAAAGGTCTCGGTATTGTTGATCGTGGTCGGCTTGCCATATAAACCAAAGCTCGCGGGGAAAGGTGGCTTGAAACGTGGCTGACCTTTTTTGCCTTCGATCGATTCCAGCAAAGCCGTCTCTTCGCCGCAGATGTAAGCACCGTAACCATGGAAAGCATGCAACTGAAAACTAAAATCGGTTCCAAGAATACGGTCGCCCAGGAAGCCTGCTGAGCGTGCCTCATCCAGCGCTGCTTCAAAGCGATCGTAGACATCCCAGATTTCGCCGTGAATATAGTTGTAGCCGACAGAAATGCCCATCGCATACGCACCGATGGCCATGCCTTCGATGACGGAATGCGGGTTGTAACGAAGGATGTCGCGGTCCTTGAATGTTCCTGGCTCGCCCTCATCGGAATTACAAACCAGATATTTCTGCCCGGGGAACTGACGCGGCATGAAGCTCCACTTCAGCCCTGTCGGGAAACCTGCGCCACCACGACCGCGCAGCGAAGATGCCTTCAATTCGGCAATGACCTGCTCGGGGGTGATGTTCTCAGTCAGGATCCGGCGCAGCGCAGAATAACCACCGCGCTTCACATAATCAGCGAGATGCCAGTTACTGCCGTCGAGGCCGGCGAGTATCAGTGGCTTGATATGACGGTCGTGAAGGCTGCTCATTTTTTCAGCTCCTCCAGCAGGGCATCAATTTTATCGTTCGACATGTGGCTGCACATACGCTTGTTGTTGACCAACAGCACAGGTGCATCACCACAAGCACCCATGCACTCGCCTTCTACCAGAGTGAAATTACCATCTGCGGTGGTCTGGCGATAATCGATACCGAGTTTTTCCTTCAGATGGTTCGCCGCTTTTTCGCCACCCGAGAGTGCACACGGCAGGTTGGTGCAAATCGTGATTTTCTGCTTGCCCAACGGTTTAAGGTTGTACATGTTGTAGAACGTGGCGACCTCTTGCACCGCAATCGCGGGCATGCCAATGTAATCGGCGATGTCTTGCATCACCTCAGGCGCCAACCAGCCTGTTTCATCCTGCGCGATCGCGAGCGCAGCCATGACTGCCGACTGACGCTGATCCGCTGGAAATTTTGCCAGTTCGCGATCTATTTTTTTGTACGCTTGCTCTGTTAACAGCATTGTTTTGCCTTGTGGATGAATGCGTGATTCAGCGATCAATCTCGCCGAACACGATGTCCTGGGTACCAATAATCGTTACTGCGTCAGCGATCATGTGCCCTTTCGCCATTTCATTGAGTCCCTGCAGGTGCGCATAACCAGGCGCACGTATCTTCAGTCGGTAAGGCTTGTTCGCGCCGTCGGATACCAGATAGATACCAAACTCGCCTTTGGGATGCTCTACCGCTGCATAGGCCTCACCCTCAGGCACATGAAAACCTTCGGTGAATAACTTGAAGTGGTGAATCAGCTCTTCCATGTTCGACTTCATGTCGACGCGTGACGGCGGTGCGACCTTGTGGTTATCGCTCATCACCGGACCAGGATGATTGCGCAGCCATTCGATACATTGCTTGATGATGCGATTGGACTGACGCATTTCTTCAATACGAACCAGATAGCGGTCATAGCAATCACCATTCACGCCGACGGGAATGTCGAAATCCATCAGGTCATAGACTTCGTAGGGCTGCTTCTTGCGCAAATCCCAGGCAATGCCCGAACCACGCAGCATGGGGCCGGTAAAGCCCATCGCCAGCGCACGTTCAGGTGATACGACACCGATACCTACTAGTCGCTGTTTCCAGATACGGTTGTCCGTCAGCAGTGTCTCGTATTCATCAACATAAGTCGGGAAACGATTGGTAAAGTCCTCAACGAAATCGAGCAAAGAACCCTGGCGATTTTCATTCAACCGAGCCATCGCCTTGTCATTGCGAATCAAGGATGCGGTGTACTGTGGCATGCTCTCCGGCAGGTCACGATAGACACCACCGGGACGGTAATAAGCAGCGTGCAGGCGCGCACCCGACACAGCTTCATAGCAATCCATTAGATCTTCACGCTCGCGGAAGGCGTAAAGGAACACGCCCATCGCACCCACGTCAAGCGCGTGCGCGCCCAACCACAGCAGATGATTCAGAAGACGAGTTATCTCATCAAACATCACGCGAATGTATTGCGCGCGCAGCGGTACTTCCAAGCCAAGTAGCTTCTCAATGGCCATCACATACGCATGCTCATTGCACATCATCGATACATAATCGAGACGATCCATGTAGGGCACGGACTGCAGATAGGTACGCGTTTCAGCCAGTTTCTCGGTCGCGCGATGCAACAAGCCGATATGCGGATCAGCGCGCTGAATTACCTCGCCATCGAGTTCCAGCACTAGACGCAACACCCCATGCGCAGCAGGATGCTGAGGGCCAAAATTGAGGGTGTAGTTCTTGATTTCAGCCACGACGCATCTCCCGCAACAAAACTTTGTTGCGCAGACCGGTGTATCTCTCAATTTCGGTGCAGGCTAACTTCGCGCTAGCGAAGTTAAGCGCACATCGCGCGCGGCCGGAGCCAAAATTGAGCGTGTAGTTCTTGATTTCAGCCACGATGCATCTCCCGCAACACAACTTTGTTACGCAGACCGGTGTATCTCTCAATTTCGGTGCAGGCTAACTTCGCGCTAGCGAAGTTAAGCGCGCATCGCGCGCGGCCGGAGCCAAAATTTAAGGTGTAGTTTTTTATCTCAGCCATGATTATTTCACCCCGTAATTCTCTTCGCGAATCACGCGCGGCACGTTTTCGCGCGGCTCGATAGTGACTGGCTGATAAATCACACGCTTTTGCTCAGGGTCGTAGCGCATCTCGACATAACCGCTGACAGGAAAATCTTTGCGGAACGGATGACCAATAAAACCATAATCGGTGAGGATACGTCGCAGGTCATCGTGACCTTCAAACAAGATGCCAAACAAATCGAAGGCTTCACGCTCGTACCAATTAGCGGAGTTCCACAAATCACTTACCGAGGGAGCCACAGGCAAATCATCATCGGGGGCAAAGGTACGCACACGAAGGCGCCAGTTGTGGGTGACGGACATCAGGTGCGAAACGACAGCGAAGCGCGCACCATGCCATGCACCATCACCATAGGATTCGTAATCGACACCGCACAGATCGAGCAATTGCTCAAAACGCAGCGAGGCATGGTCACGCAGGCTTTGCATCACCGACAAATATTCGGCCGCAGCCACAACGACTGTGATTTCGCCGAGCGCGACTGATACCGAACGGACGCGATCACCCAAGACTTCTTGAAGCGCCGATTCCAGTGTTACAAGTTTGGTTGTCATGATCCTGGCTTATCGTTTCAGCGTGCGATGGTGTTGGTTCGCCGAATTTTGTTTTGCAATTGCATGATTCCGTACAACAGCGCCTCTGCGGTAGGCGGGCAACCAGGCACATAAATATCGACGGGCACAATACGATCACAACCTCGGACAACCGAATACGAGTAGTGATAGTAACCACCGCCATTCGCGCAAGAGCCCATGGAAATTACCCATCGTGGCTCGGCCATCTGGTCGTACACCTTGCGCAACGCGGGCGCCATTTTGTTGCAAAGCGTACCGGCGACGATCATCACATCCGATTGTCTTGGCGATGGACGAAAGACGACGCCAAAACGGTCGAGGTCATAGCGCGAAGCGCCCGCATGCATCATTTCAACAGCGCAGCAGGCCAGCCCGAAGGTCATCGGCCACAATGAGCCGGTGCGCGTCCAGTTGATCAGTTTATCGGCCGTCGTGGTGACAAAGCCTTCGTTCATGATTCCGTCAATCGCCATCGCTTATTCCCAATCCAGAGCGCCTTTTTTCCATTCAAAAATCAGGCCAACGACCAACACACCCAGAAAAATCATCATCGCCCAGAAGCCAAGCAGCCCGATGTCACTCATGGCAACCGCCCAGGGCACAAGGAATGCGACTTCAAGGTCAAAGAGAATGAAAAGAATCGCAACAAGGTAATAGCGCACGTCGAATTTCATGCGCGCGTCTTCAAAAGCTTCGAAGCCGCATTCGTAAGCGGACGTTTTTTCTGCATCAGGATGATGCGGTCCAAGCAGACGACCCAGTATCTGCGGTGCTACGCCGACAGCAATACCGACACCGATGAAGAGCAGTATTGGAAGGTAATTCTCGAGGTTCACGATATCCTCAGTTCAAAACGATGATTATGTTTGTGGAAGCACTGGTAAAAACTACACCCGGAAACTTTTGTGGCTGCAAAACCGGCGCCGAGAATTTCTCTTCCTGACGACCGCGCTATACAGCTACGCTGGCTCGCTATGAAACGCCGATTTTTCAGCATCTCCCTGCAACAAATCAATTTTCAGCCATACAGCCAGGCCGGCCATTTCAGCAAAAAGCCAGCTCGGGGGATCCCCTGCTGGCCTGCTCGGAATCGCCGGGATTCCTGTTCCTGTTTTGACTGGTGCCGACGGCGAGACTCGAACTCGCACAGCTTTCGCCACTACCCCCTCAAGATAGCGTGTCTACCAATTTCACCACGTCGGCAAAAACCCCCGCATTTTAACCCGCTTTGACCCCTGATCTCAATGCAGATTTGACAGCATTCATTAACAAGAGATTATTTAGGGATTTCGTTCGATTTATTCTGTGGTTTCGAAGCATCCGGCATACCGGGCGCAGTCGTTGCTGGTTTAGCTGGCGTTGTTACCTGATCCATCACACCCGCACCGGACGTGCTGGCCGGTCTGCTGCCGATGAAGCTCAGCGCGAGCGTCGCCGCAAAAAACACGGCTGCGGCAACACCGGTAGATCTGGAGAGAAAGTTTGAAGATCCGCTTGCGCCAAACAGACTCCCGGATGCGCCCGAACCAAAGGCAGCCCCCATATCGGCGCCTTTACCGTGCTGTAAAAGCACCAAGCCAATGATCATTAGTGCCGTAACGACCTGAATGACAATGATGATTGCGTGTAAGTTGTTCATATTGAAATTTTTTCCATTTTAATAATATTTTGTTTCATTTTTTAAATCTCAGCGCATTCGAGAGCGCAAAAAGCGTATTACTCAGGCCGATCTCGCAATGGCGAGGAAATCCTCCGCCTTGAGCGAGGCCCCACCTATCAGTCCGCCATCAATATCGGCCATCGCCAACAGATCACGCGCGTTGTCCGGCTTCATGCTGCCACCGTAAAGCAGGCGAACTCCGCTACCGGCGACAGCGTCAGCACCGACCAGCAATCTCCGCAGCTGCGCGTGAACTTGCTGAGCCATCTCTGGCGTGGCGGTTTTACCCGTACCAATAGCCCACACGGGCTCATAGGCAACAACGATCTTTCCCAACTGCTGGCCGAGCACATCCAATACAGCCTTGAGCTGGCGGGACACAACACTGTCGGTATGACCGGCTTCACGCTCTTCGAGGGTTTCGCCAACACAGACAA
The DNA here is from genome assembly GCA_027490255.1 of Oxalobacteraceae bacterium. Lineage (GTDB taxonomy): Bacteria > Pseudomonadota > Gammaproteobacteria > Burkholderiales > Burkholderiaceae_D > Pernthalerella. The sequence goes on from JAIXYM010000038.1 coordinate 45,185, forward strand.
TGGGTGTGAGTCCACACGCCAGGGCTTGCAATGCCTTGCCGGCCACAATGGCATCGGTCTCGCCATGAAGACTACGACGCTCAGAGTGTCCGACGATCACGAACTGACAACCAAAATCACGCAACATCGCACCTGACACTTCACCGGTATAGGCACCTGACGCATGCAGCGACAGGTCCTGCCCACCCCAGGCCACTACCGAGCCAGAAAGCGCCGATTGGGCCTGCGCTAAGTACGGTGACGGCACACAGACAGTCAGATCCGCGGCAAGCCCGCCGGCGCCGGAGCGTATGCCCTCGAGCAGCACTGCGTTGGCGGCGACGCTACCATTCATTTTCCAGTTACCGGCAATGAGTGTGCGTCGCATTGTTGTCTGATTCATGAATAACCCGTGATTTTATCCTGTGGGCTGAAAACCGGTCAAACCAGCATCAGACGACCGTCAGCATGATTTTGCCCACATGCGTGCTGGTTTCCATCAGTGCATGGGCATCGGCCGCCCGTGCCAACGGGAAGGTCTGGTAAATCACGGGTTTGATCACGCCAGTTTCGAGCAGGGGCCAGACTTTCTGGTGCAGATGCTGCGCAACTTCCTGTTTGAAGGCGATCGGGCGCGGACGCAGAGTCGACCCGGTGACCGTCAGCCGTCGCCGCAAGATCTCACCGAAATTCACCTCACCTTTGACACCACCGAGCAAGGCAATGATCACCAGCCGGCCATCATCGGCCAGACAATTGATTTCACGGTTGACGTAATCACCCGCCACCATATCGAGGATCACATTCACGCCAGCACCACCGGTCGCGGATTTGATGACTTCCACAAAATCTTCGGTGCGATAGTTAATGCCCCGCTCTGCTCCAAAACCTTCACAAGCACGGCATTTGTCATCCGTACCGGCTGTCGCGAAAACACGGTGACCCATGGCGCGCGCCATCTGGATTGCCGTCACACCGATACCGGAGCTACCACCCTGCACCAGCAGCGTTTCGTCACCAGAGAGCTTAGCTCGCATAAACAAATTGCTGTACACCGTGAAAAATGTTTCAGGTAGCGAGGCTGCTTCCAACAAGGACAGACCCTTGGGTACGGGCAGGCACTGCGCGACAGGCGCTGCACAGTACTCGGCATAACCACCGCCCTGCACCAGCGCACAAACCATATCGCCTTTTTTCAGTGTGCTACCAGCAAGATCACCATCAACAATCTCGCCCGCTACTTCAAGGCCTGGAATATCAGAGGCGCCCGCCGGTACCGGATAGTTGCCGGTACGCTGAAGCACGTCAGGCCGATTCACGCCAGCAGCATGCACCTTGATCATTACCTCGCCAGCCTTGAGCACAGGCATCGGGCGTTCGGCAGGTTTTAGCACCTCGGGACCACCGGGTTGGACGATTTCTATCGCTTGCATGAGTGTCTCCTATGTTTTTTCAGCGCTCTGACGGTTGGCCATAAAGAGCAAAAAGCCGTCCGCAGAGCGGACGGCTTTCATGGTCGCAGTACAGCGACCCGTTTACTTACTGCTGCGCGACCTCGCCACCGTCTTCTGCCATCGCTGCCTTCATCGACAACTTGAGGCGACCACGGTCATCGGTTTCCAGAACTTTGACACGCACTTGCTGACCTTCTTTCAGGTAGTCAGCGACGGCATTCACACGCTCGTTAGCAATCTGGCTGATGTGAAGCAGACCGTCCTTGCCGGGCATGACCTGAACGATCGCACCGAAGTCCAGCAGCTTAAGCACAACGCCGTCATAAATCTTGCCAACTTCAACGGAGGCTGTGAGTTCTTCGACACGCCGTTTGGCTTCCTGACCCGCCGCCGCATCCACCGACGCAATCGTCACCACACCTTCATCGGTAATGTCGATCTGGGTACCGGTTTCTTCAGTCAGTGCACGAATCACCGCACCGCCTTTGCCGATCACATCACGGATCTTCTCTGGATTGATGCGAATCGTGATCAGGCGTGGCGCAAAATTCGACAGCTCAGTACGGCCATGCGGCATGGCTTCCTGCATCTTGCCAAGAATGTGTACGCGACCTTCTTTTGCCTGTGCCAGCGCGACTTGCATGATTTCTTTGGTGATGCCCTGAATCTTGATGTCCATCTGCAGCGCAGTAATGCCATTGGCAGTACCAGCCACTTTGAAGTCCATGTCGCCCAGATGATCTTCATCGCCTAGGATGTCGGAGAGGACCGCAAATTTGCTGCCTTCCTTAATCAGACCCATCGCGATACCCGCGACGTGCGCTTTGAGAGGCATGCCAGCATCCATCAGCGCCAAACTGCCGCCACAGACCGATGCCATCGATGAAGAACCATTCGACTCGGTGATTTCAGATACCAGACGTACCGAGTAGCTGAATTCATCAGCAGCAGGCAAGGCAGCGATCAGCGCGCGCTTGGCCAAACGACCGTGCCCAATCTCGCGGCGTTTAGGCGAGCCCACGCGACCCGTTTCGCCGGTGGCGAAAGGAGGCATGTTGTAGTGAAGCATAAAGCGATCGCTGTACTCACCCGTCAGTGAATCGATTTTTTGTTCGTCACGTGCCGTGCCCAAGGTCGCAACGACCAGTGCCTGAGTTTCACCGCGTGTAAACAGTGCGGAGCCGTGCGTACGTGGCAGCACACTGGTGCGAATGGAAATCGGACGCACGGTACGTGTGTCACGACCATCGATACGCGGCTCGCCATCGAGAATCTGCGAGCGAACGATTTTTGACTCGAGATCAAACATCACATTACCCACATCCGCCGAATCCGGTGCCGAGGTGCCTGCCGCTGCAGCATCTGCGGCCAGTGCAGCGCTGACTTCGCTGCTGATTTGACGCAGTTTGTCAGTACGCGCCTGCTTTTCCTTGGTCGCGAAGGCTTCACGCAGTTTGCCTTCGGCCAGTTCGGTTACGCGTGTGATCAGCGCTTCGTTTTTAGGTGCGGGGCTCCATGACACTTCGGGTTTGCCGCCGTCTCGCACCAGATCATGGATCGCATCGATCACAGCTTTCATATGATCGTGACCAAACACAACCGCGCCCAACATGATTTCTTCAGACAGTTCTTTGGCTTCGGATTCCACCATCAGCACAGCCGTTTCAGTACCCGCCACGACCAGATCCATCTGGGAGTTCGGCAACTGTGACAAGGTAGGATTGAGCACATACTGACCATCGATATAACCAACGCGGGCTGCACCAATCGGGCCATTGAATGGGATACCGGCCACGCACAAAGCAGCAGAGGCACCAATCATCGCGGGGATATCCGGATCGATATCTGGGTTGACCGACAATACGTGAATGATGACCTGAACTTCGTTCAGATAGCCTTCTGGGAATAGCGGACGAATCGGACGGTCAATCAGACGCGATGTCAGCGTCTCTTTTTCTGACGGACGGCCTTCACGCTTGAAGAAGCCACCGGGAATACGACCAGCAGCATAAGTTTTTTCCACATAATCCACGGTCAGCGGAAAGAAATCCTGACCTGGCTTGGCATCCTTGCGTGCAACCACCGTGGCAAGCACAACGGTATCTTCGACCGAGACCATCACGGCGCCGGAGGCCTGACGTGCGATCTCGCCGGTTTCCAGTGTCACGGTATGTTGGCCGTACTGGAAGGTTTTCGTAACTTTATTGAACATTGAGTAATTCCTTTCTATTTTTGCCGACAGATTTTCAGGCGCTGTCGTTCACCTCACCACGGGCGATCCCTAGGGCCGCCTTGCTTCTACAGACTCAATCTTTTAGTACACGCATTGCTTTAAAAAAAGAAATGCCCGCATCAGAGAACTGATACAGGCATCTGTGGTTGGGCGACTGGCAAAAATTATTTACGCAGACCCAGTTTTTCGATCAGTGCGCGGTAACGGTCAACGTCTTTGCGCTTCAGGTAAGCCAGAAGGCTTTTACGACGATTGACCATCATGATCAGGCCGCGGCGGGAGTGATGATCCTTGGCGTGGGCCTTGAAGTGACCGTTGAGTTCGTTGATACGTGCGGTCAACAGAGCCACCTGAACTTCTGGCGAGCCCGTGTCGTTTTGCGCACGTGCATTGGCCGCGATGACGGCGGCTTTGCTTTCTTTCGTTACTGACATGGTTTTTACCTTTCACATGCGGCGTCCAGAGTCGAAACCCTTAGTGCCGTGACAACAAAAAATCTGACCCGGATTAGGCCAAGGCGGGAGTATAGCGGAAATGCCCGCCCCGGCACAGCGCGGAGAGGCAAATGGCCGGGAATTAGGCAATTTATTTTCAAAAAGCTATTCCCCGGCAAGCATCGGGACGTTTACATCTGCGGATTGAGCTTTTCGGTCTTGGAATGCAGCTTGTTTAAGGCTGACAGGTAGGCCTTGGCGGAGGCCACGACAATGTCAAGGTCCGCACCCACACCATTGACAATCCGACCGCTTTTGGAAAGACGCATCGTTACCTCGCCTTGCGATTGTGTCCCGGTGGTGATGGCATTCACCGAAAACAACAGCAACTCGGCGCCGCTTTGGGTCTGCGTTTCAATGGCATTGACGATAGCGTCGACGGGACCATTGCCATCACCCTCACAACTCACCTCTCTGCCACCCATAGAAAAAACGACGCGGGCATGAGGTTTCTCGCCCGTCTCCGAGCGCTGCGAGAGCGATACGAACTGGTAATGCTCTTTCTCATGCGATTGCTGCTCATCCGACACCAGCGCCATGATGTCTTCGTCAAAAATCTCGGACTTGCGGTCCGCTAGTTCCTTGAAACGCGCAAACGCCGCGTTTACCTCAGCCTCGGAGTCGAGGGTAATGCCCAATTCATCGAGACGCTGCTTGAATGCATTCCGACCGGAGAGCTTGCCCAACACGATCTTGTTGGCGCTCCAGCCCACATCTTCGGCCCGCATGATTTCATAGGTATCGCGGGCTTTGAGAATGCCATCTTGGTGGATGCCGGAGGCGTGAGCGAAGGCATTCGCCCCAACCACCGCCTTATTGGGCTGCACCGCAAAACCTGTGATCTGCGAGACGAGCTTGGAGGTCGGCACGATCTGCGTAGTGTCGATACCCACCTCAAGACCAAAGTGATCCTTGCGGGTACGCACCGCCATGATGATCTCTTCCAGCGCCGTATTGCCAGCGCGCTCGCCCAGACCGTTGATCGTGCACTCCACCTGACGCGCACCACCAATCATGACCCCCGCGAGCGAATTTGCCACCGCCATGCCGAGGTCGTTATGACAATGCACGGACCACACCGCCTTGTCGGAATTCGGTATGCGCTCGCGCAGGGTTCTGAGCATCTGACCGTAGAGCTCGGGCACGCCATAACCGACGGTATCGGCAAAGTTAATCGTCGTAGCACCCTCGTCGATCACCGCCTCGAGCACACGGCAAAGGAAATCCATGTCGGAACGGCTGCCGTCCTCGGGACTGAACTCCACATCATCGGTGAATTGCCGGGCGAACCTGACCGCCTGTCGTGCCTGCTCATAGACCTGATCCGGCGACATACGCAGCTTTTTCTCCATGTGTAGCGGCGAGGTTGCTATGAAAGTGTGAATACGCTTCCGCGGCGCCGGCGCCAGTGCTTCGGCAGCGCGGGAGATATCCCGGTCATTGGCACGGGAGAGCGAACAGACCACCGAATCCTTGATGATGCCCGCGATCGCCTTGATGGCTTCGAAATCACCCGGCGAGGAGGCTGCAAACCCCGCCTCAATAACGTCAACTTTCAGACGCTCTAGCTGACGTGCAATCCGAATTTTTTCTTCCTTAGTCATCGAGGCGCCGGGCGACTGCTCACCATCACGCAAAGTGGTATCAAAAATGATCAGCTTGTTCGAATCAGCCATTTCGGGCTCCTGAGGTTAATGCTGCTGGTAGCTATATTTTCGCCTGCCCGGGCCAACTTTGCCTGAGCGGGTGATAAACGAATTGTGGGGAAATGGAGGTCTGCGCTGTCAGCGCAGTAGATACAGCAGCAGGCCAGAACGGCAGCTGCACGAGGTGATTTTGGTGAGAGCAAATAAGCTTGTCATGAGGGAAAGAATAAGGGGGATTGCCAAAAAGCGCAACCAAGCTTTGTCTATCGAACCGATAGCGACTGCTCAGCTCCACCAAAAACGCTATTGGCCCTCACCCGGCTCGTCGCTAGTCTGGACGATACTGACCGGCCTGCCCTTGAACCACTGCCAAAAGAACACCCCGTAACCCGACAAGCCGTAGATCACGAAGAGTCCGAACAGCACCTTCGGTGGATCACTGGACACCGCCACAAAAATCAGCACGATCAGGAAGATCGTAATAAAAGGGACGGACTTCCTGAAGTTGATGTCCTTGAAGCTGTAAAACGGCACATTGGTCACCATCGTCAGACCGGCATAGACCGTAATCGCCCAGGACAACCAGTTGAAATCGGCGCCAGCGATGCGCAGATCATCCATGAGCCAGATGAAGCCTGCGACCAGCGCCGCAGCAGCCGGGCTCGGCAAGCCTTGGAAGAAGCGCTTGTCCACCACAGCAATGTTGGTATTGAAGCGCGCCAGTCGGAGCGCCGCGCCAGCGCAGTAAACAAAAGCCGCCAGCCAGCCCAGCTTGCCCATGCCCCGCAATGACCATTCGTAGACGATAAGCGCGGGCGCCGCGCCGAAGGACACCATGTCGGACAGGCTGTCGTACTGCGCACCAAACTCGCTCTGGGTGTTCGTTAACCTTGCCACACGACCATCAGTCGCATCCAGCACCATCGCAGCGAAAATCGCCACTGCAGCATTAGAAAACTGCCCATTCATCGCCATCACGATCGCGTAGAAACCGCAGAACAGCGCGGCGGTCGTAAAGGCATTAGGCAGCAAATAAATACTACGGTTGCGCAATGGCACGGCTGCCGGCTCTCCATCCTGCGGAGCTACACGTCGCAACGGTAGCTTTTGCAGACGAAAGGATCGCGGCGACCCGGCTTTGGATTTGTTTTTGCGGTTGTTAAATAAAGACATAACAGAATGGTAACCGACAGCGCGCCGTTCGTGCCTCAGAACTCTGCAAGTACCGTCTCGGTCGCCGAGACTTTGTCACCCACCACGACCAATGGCCGGGCGCTCAGCGGCAAATAAACGTCGACCCGGGAGCCAAAGCGAATAAAGCCGTACCGCTGGCCTCTGGCGAGGGTATCGCCGACGTTCACGTAGCAAAGAATCCGCCGGGCAATCAGGCCGGCCACCTGAACAAATGTGATTGTCTGGCCATTGGCCGCCGTCATGACCACCGCATTGCGCTCATTTTCGGTCGAGGCCTTGTCCAAGTCAGCGTTGACGAATTTGCCCGGAAAATATTCGATTTTCTCGATTTTGCCATCCACAGGCGATCGGTTGGAGTGGACGTTGAACACGTTCATGAACACGCTGATTTTCAGGGCTTCCCGGTCGGCGTAGGGATCATGGGCTTTCTCGACCACAACGATACGACCATCAGCCGGTGACAGGACTGCCTTCGGGTCCAGGGGGATAGAACGGGGCGGATCGCGAAAGAATTGCAACACAAACACGGCGATGACCCAGAAAGGCCAAGACCAGCCACCAAGAACGGAGGATGCCACCAGCGCCGCCACCAAGGCGATACCTAGGAAAGGCCAGCCTTCACGGGCGATCAGGGGATGGGGGTATTTATTCAAAACGGCTCCGAGAAATACAGTCCGCGGCCAAATCAGATGCCGCTCAAATTAATTAAATGTTTTTACGAAGAAATATCATAACCAGCAACATTGTAGCGCGAGAAGGTAGCCGGATCGATTTTAGGCAGCAAAGAGCGGAGATTTGCTTAACGAGATACTAGTTAGCGAACATTTGTTCGCTAAACGTCACGTATAAAAAACAACATCGACGAAACTCGTTAGGACAAAACATGCGACCAGACATCCATCGTAAAAATGTACAGGAATCTCTTGACCTGTGGGCTGAGGCTGAAAAAAACCAGAGAACGCTGTCGTTTGATGACTACGGCGATGTCCACTTGGTCTATACCTCCGTTGTCGAGCACGCACCTAAGCTGGAACTCGAGCTGAAACAACAGGCCGTACTTAATATGGTCGCAAAAATACACACCGAGCTAAGGGAATTTGCTGCCGCCACGAAACAAGTATCTGCAGAACACCTGCTGATGCAACTTCCTGGTCTCGGCAAATTTGCAGCTTCAGGGAAAATCGGAAATCTTCGCAACGAGTGGCAAACATTACAAGCAAATCAGACAAAAATCTTGACAAAAATCGCAACAGAACGCCAAAAGATTTTTAATGAATTTAAAGGCTTACTGCCAAAAATGCCCACGCACTTCGAAAATGATGGAACGGCAATTCTTCGAAACGACTTTACATCGACCGAACATGAAAACCTAATCAAGCAAGAAATAACGGATGTAAATAAATACAAACTTAATGCGAATGGCTACTACCAAACATTTGTGGACGACCTTCCAAGATTGCCGTGGAGCATAGAAATCGATGGAGCTACCCAATCCTTTGGATTAGGCCTAAAAGAAGAAAAACTTGAAGCAATAAAAAAAGTTTTTGGTAATGATAAATTAGCGCTATCAACAGTGAGTAAATTGATGAACCAAGCTGCTCCCGGATTAGTCATCGGACCCAATAATGATATTTACCCGAGAAATAACAGAATCTTTATAAAGCATGACCAAGACTACGGTGAGCCGACTTTTTTACGTATTTCAAGTAAAGATAATTGCATCAATTTTGAAGCCAGCACTTATTCCAAATCAATTGCTGTTGTATTTAATGCCGACGACAATAACAAAGGCGGAAAAGATTGGCCAGTCAACCAAGATGAAAGGTGGAAAGGCAGTCCTGGACCGAATAACTATGGAGAACGCTATCGATTAGCCATACAGATCGATAAGCAAGCTGCCAGCAATGGAATACTAAAACCGGTCGATGGGACGAAAATTGAGGCATCATTTGAGATTCGGCTCTGTCCAGCCTTAAATCTATCAAAGACATGAGAAAAGATGGCTGAACACACACCGCCCATCGGCTGCCAACTAATAACAATTAATACGGCACAAAATATTCTGAATAGCTCATTATTTTTTTTAATAATTTTATAAACTTAAAATAAATTTTTAGCAAAATATTTAGTTATCTATTTTTCATTCAGGCACAATTTAATGCCAAAATTTCCCACTCAAACTTCAAGTCAAGCGCTCGAGATATACATAAAAGAAATACAACGTGGAAATGAGGTCAGGGTCTCAAGAAAAACCAATCGCATCTACAAAGCCAATTTGGTTGATAAATTGATTTTAAAAATCGATCAAAAATTTTTTGACGGCACTCAAGCGTCACTTTGGCGCGCCGAGGCAAAAATGTCCATCATCAATAAATTTTCAGACGAGTGTGCTTTGGTTCAACCTAAAATGACCCGCACAGAAAATTCATTGGTCAGGACATCACTATTTTCTGAGTGGGACAATTCAGAATTCGATAAAAAAACCGTCGACGATATAAAAGATAAATTTTTAATATCTGTAAATACCAACTCAAAAACACATGAAAATATAAAAAAAATCTTAGAAAACGATATTAATCCAAATGAGTATTTTTTCAAAGAAGCAATTAAAAAAGGTAAGGATTTTGACTTTGCTGTTGAGTTATCAAAAAAAGCTAATTCATTAAAAGGAAATCTTGGGCTACCAAAAAACTATATTTTTCACCTCACCTATAACGCACAACTTCTCCAAAAAAAGCATAATTTTTCAATCGGCGAATGTGTCAACATAATCCAATGTTCAGATCGGCTTGTTACCAAGCACAGGATAAACGAATCCGAAGCGCTTTCCTTTGCAATTGATTTGAAAGAGCCACTAAATTCAATGAATTTGAGTTTTGATGATATTTCGTCGATAGCACGATCAATTTTTCATAACGGCAGTTTTTCCGAAAAAACCAAAATAAGTGCAGCGCTTGCTTATTGCCAATTGAAAAATTTGGGTAAAGATCATGAGCAATCAATGTCCATCATAAAAAAACGTATCGACAACCTTAAACATATTGCACTCCAGCTACCAAAGGGCTGTAAGGCAGAATGCATTCATCAAGGCGCACATATACGCGGCAGATTCAAACTTACCCCCGATGAGATAGCAAGCTGCGAAAGCAAACTAAATTCACTTAAGCCAGACCAAGCCATCAACCAGGAAAAAGGATTAACGGAAAAATTCGGATCAATGAGCGCGCAATTCGGAAAAGACATAAGACGCATGAATTATCAATTCCTTAAAAATGGAAAAACCGCTCCTGAGGTTCGATCACTAATTCCAAATGACACAAAATTGAACATCGGATCAACCGATCAAGAAAAAGAATCATGGGTAAGAAGTTTCATCGACTATGCAGGTGGGGAAAATGCAGCAAACGTACTTTCTGCTTTCATATCTCAAACCATGTTTGGCGATATAAGAACAGTTACAGCATCTTCGAATAGTAAAGATCTATCTGTTCAATTTACGGGACAACTGGGCACGGATAATTTCAATTTTTTAGTTGACCAAACGGAAGTTAATAAAGTGCGTAAAACTTTGGTGAAAGCAACACAATTTATCAATCCGATGAAGATGACAAGTACAAACTTGAACCAAAATGACTATCTTCCAGACGCTACCGCAGAATTTAAACTGATATCCGCCATTGGAAATGATCAACGCGCAACACCCACTGCCTTTGGTGCAAAGTATGAATGCGAGCTCGAGTTCGATGCAGAAAAACTTCAGCAACAAATTGTTGACTTCACAATAAAGCGAATTGTCGCGGAATTTGATCTGGTACTTGACCAAGATAACGTCGATCGCTACTTTGAAAAGTAGAAATACTGTAGAGATTCACTGATTCAGCAAGGTGCTTGTACGGCACGGGAGGCCGTAAAAAAAGCTGCACCCGCGTGCAGCTTTTAGGCCGAGCGCGGTGCGCGCGTTTTCGCGCGCGCCGCATGATGCCGGTTGAAGGTAGCAAAGACTTAGTTCTTCGATTGATCGACGAGTTTGTTCTTTGCAATCCACGGCACGGGAGGCCGTAAAAAAGCTGCACCTGCGTGCAGCTTTTAGGCCGAGCGCGGGGTGCGCTTGCAAGCGCATCCCGCATGATGCCGGTTGAACTTAGCAGGAGCTTAGTTCTTCGACTGATCTACCAACTTGTTTTTAGCAATCCACGGCACGGGAGGCCGTAAAAAAAGCCACCCCTGAGGGTGGCTTTTAGGCCGAGCGCGGTGCGCGCATTTTCGCGCGCGCCGCATGATGCCGGTTGAAGGTAGCAAAGACTTAGTTCTTCGATTGATCGACAAGTTTATTCTTGGCAATCCAAGGCATCATAGCCCGCAATTTCTCACCAACGATTTCAATCGAATGCTCCGCGTTCAGACGGCGACGCGACATCAGGGTAGGCGCATTGGCTTTGTTCTCAAGAATAAAGCTCTTCGCGTATTCACCCGTCTGAATATCTTTCAGGCACTGACGCATCGCGTTCTTGGTGTCTTCGGTCACGATACGTGGGCCAGTAACGTATTCACCGTATTCCGCATTGTTCGAGATCGAGTAGTTCATGTTGGCGATACCGCCTTCATAGATCAAATCAACGATCAGTTTCAGTTCATGCAGGCATTCGAAGTAGGCCATTTCAGGCGCGTAGCCTGCTTCGACCAGCGTTTCGTAACCCGCTTTGATCAGCTCAACGGTACCGCCGCACAGTACGGCCTGTTCACCAAACAGATCGGTCTCGGTCTCTTCACGGAAATTGGTTTCGATGATGCCAGCACGACCGCCACCATTCGCCATTGCATACGACAGAGCGATATCACGGGCGTGACCTGATTTGTCCTGATACACAGCGATCAGATGTGGCACACCGCCACCTTGGGTGTAGGTGGAACGTACGGTATGGCCTGGCGCTTTAGGGGCGATCATGATCACGTCCAGATCGGCGCGCGGCACAACTTGACCGTAGTGCACGTTAAAGCCGTGGGCAAATGCCAGTACTGCGCCCTGCTTGGCATGTGGGGCAACGTTTTCAGCATAGACCTGGGCGATGTTTTCATCGGGGAGCAGGATCATGATGACGTCAGCCGCTTTGACTGCGTCATTGACTTCAGCCACCTTGAGGCCTGCTTTTTCAACTTTGGCCCAGGAAGAGCCACCTTTGCGCAGACCGACGGTAACTTTGCAGCCGGACTCGGAGAGATTTTGTGCGTGGGCATGGCCCTGGGAGCCGTAGCCGATGATGGCAATGTTCTTGCCTTTGATGAGCGAGAGGTCGCAGTCTTTGTCGTAGAAAACTTTCATGATTATCCTGATGTATGAGATGTTGAATAAAAAGTAGTGGGGTATCGGGGTATCGGGGTATCGAGGTGTCAGTGCATCAGACCTTGAGAATGCGCTCGCCGCGGCCAATACCCGAGCCGCCGGTACGAACCGTCTCCAGAATGGCGGTGCGGTCGATGGCATCGATAAAGGCATCAAGCTTGGACTTGTTGCCAGTCAACTCAATGGTGTAGGTCTTCTCGGTGACATCGATGATGCGACCACGGAAAATATCCGTCGTGCGCTTCAATTCTTCGCGCTCCTTGCCTACTGCACGCACCTTAATGAGCATGAGTTCACGCTCGATGTGCGCACCCTCGGTCAGGTCAACCACCTTCACGATTTCGATCAGCCGGTTCAGATGCTTGGTGATCTGTTCGATCACGTCGTCCGATCCCGTAGTGACGATGGTCATGCGAGACAAGGTGGCATCCTCAGTCGGCGCCACTGTCAGTGTTTCGATGTTGTAGCCGCGCGCAGAGAATAAGCCTACGACACGCGACAATGCGCCCGCTTCGTTTTCGAGCAATGCAGAAATGATATGTCGCATTACAGATCCTCCGAGCCAAGCAGCATTTCGGACAGGCCTTTACCCGCCTTGACCATAGGCCAGACGTTTTCATCACGATCCGTAATGAAATTCAGAAAGACCAGACGATCTTTCATCGCAAAGGCATCGCGCATTGCACCGTCAACATCACCGGGTTTGTCGATAGTCACACCCACATGACCGAAGGACTCAACCAATTTGTCGAAGTCAGGCAGCGAATCCATGTAGGACTCGGAGTAGCGCGAGCCGTAGTCAATCTGCTGCCACTGCCGCACCATGCCGAGATAGCGGTTGTTGAGCAGAATGATCTTGGGGGTCAGATGATATTGACGGCAGGTTGCGAGCTCCTGAATACACATCTGTATCGATGCCTCACCCGTCACGCAAGCCACGGTGGCACCGGGATTGGCCATCTGCACACCCATCGCATACGGCAAACCAACGCCCATCGTGCCCAGACCACCGGAATTGATCCAGCGCCGCGGCTTGTCGAAGCCATAGTACTGCGCGGCCCACATCTGGTGCTGGCCAACGTCGGAGGTAATAAAGGCGTCGCCCTTGGTAACCTCCCACAGCTTTTCCACGACAGATTGAGGCTTGATGACCTGATCCGAGGTTGGATATTTCAGGCACTCTTTGCCACGCCATTCGTTGATCTGCTTCCACCAGCCCTGCAATGCCGTGGTATTGGGCTGGATCTCGGACGTTTCAATTTGTGCGAGTACATCGTTGAGCACATCGCGCACATTGCCAACGATGGGGACGTCGACTTTCACGCGCTTGGAAATCGATGATGGATCAATATCGATATGAATGATCTTGCGCGGCACGCTGCCAAAATGCTTGGGATTGCCGATCACACGATCATCGAAACGCGCACCGATGGCAATCAGCACATCGCAATGCTGCATGGCCATGTTGGCTTCGTAGGTGCCGTGCATGCCCAGCATGCCCACAAAACGCTCGCTCGATGAACGATAGCCACCCAAGCCCATCAGCGTATTCGTGCAGGGGTAACCCAGCTTATCGACGAGCTTGTTCAATTCAGGCGCAGCATCGGCCAAAATCACACCGCCACCGGCATAGATCATGGGACGCTCTGCGGTGAGCAAGAGCTGAACCGCTTTGCGGATCTGGCCCGAATGACCTTTTTCGACGGGTTTGTAAGAGCGCATCTCGAGCTCTTTCGGATACTCGAAGACCGCCTTGGCGGTGGTGATGTCCTTGGGGATATCGACCAGCACCGGGCCGGGACGGCCCGTGGTCGCAATGTAAAACGCCTTCTTCATCACCATTGCCAAGTCTTTGATATCCTTGACGAGGAAATTGTGCTTGACGCAAGGACGGGTAATGCCAACGGTGTCGCATTCTTGGAAGGCATCCTGACCAATCGCGTGGGTCGGCACCTGTCCGGAAATAATCACCATCGGAATGGAATCCATGTACGCAGTCACCAGACCCGTCACCGCATTGGTGACACCGGGGCCGGAAGTCACCAATGCGACACCCACCTTGTTCGAGCTGCGTGAATAGGCATCTGCTGCGTGAATCGCTGCCTGCTCGTGACGAACGAGAATGTGCTGGAATTTGTCCTGCTTGAAAATAGCGTCGTAGATATAGAGAACGGCGCCGCCGGGGTAGCCGAACACATGTTCGACGCCTTCTTCGGCCAGACAGCGCACGACAATGTCGGCGCCCGTGATTTCGGTGCTCATTACTGCTTCCTTTCAAGGTCCATTGGAAATTGATCGGATGCTCTCTCCTGTCGAGACCGGTTGCGGTGGCACGCTGCTGGCATTCCTTTTTTGTGCGGTCACGCCGATCCGTCTTGCGCACTACGGCGCATTTCAAACCGACGCTAAGCGCAACTCGTTCAGCCTGAGTTCGTGCTTTAGCCATCGATCCCTCACGCTTGTGGCGTGGGTTAGAGCAAACTGCTTTCAGATGAAAGTGGCGCTGCGACCCGGTCGGCATTATGGGCAAACCGGGGCAGGCCAAAAAATACCCCTCGCGGTGGCGAGGGGAACGATACGTTAATGCGTTGCAGCACGAAGGTCAAGTGAAATCTTGGAAAAAGCCTTTGAAATCAAGCGGTTTGGCCTCGATATCGCTCACCAAAACTTAACAAAAAGGCACCTTGAAATAGCGCTCAGAACCGCACATCCTGTGCAACGTACAATACCGATTTTCCGCCTTGTCCACCCCGTCGCGCCCCATTAGGGGCAGGTGCCTACCCAATACACTCGTGAACGATCTCCAACCCGACTCTTTGCCAACTGCCTCGGTCAAAAGCCGCTTGATGGCCATGGTGTACGAAACCATGTTGATGCTTGCTGTCCTGTTTGCTGCGACCTTGCCGTTTTCCGCGTTACTGGAACAACGTCACGCGCTCTATCGGCGAGACGATCTTCAATATTGGCTGTTTCTGGTGCTGGGTATTTATTTTTGCTGGTTCTGGCGGCATGGCGGACAAACACTAGCAATGAAGACATGGCGCATTCGCCTGCTTACGCGCGAAGGTAGCGCCTTATCCCTGAAACACGCTGCGTTGCGCTACGTACTGGCATGGCTGTGGTTCTTGCCCGGTCTGGCGGCCGCACGCTATCTGCATGCAGAGGGCTGGATGTTGGTGCTATTCCCCACGCTGAACATGGTGCTGTGGGTGCTCGCTATTTTTCTCGATCCCGACCGACAGTTCCCGCATGACCGGCTGGCGGGTACGCGCCTGGTTCAGCTGCCGCCAATGAAGGCCGAGGATAACTCTACCGCCCCATCATGACTGAGCCGGCAGCATGATCGCCCGACTCACCCGTTTCGTGATCCTGCTCCAACTGATCGCACTTGCAGGTTTAAGCGCACTGTTTTTTTCGTTAGGCTGGATCAATAGCTTTGCCATCAGCCTGCTCTGCGCTGCGGCAATCCTGACGCTCATGAGAGCGGGCATTATCTTCAATAATTTTTTTCTGTCAGGCGCGCTCCGACAACCCATGGGTGACGGCCAGCCTGCACCACTGATTGCTGCCGCAGCCAGAATGCTGCAAGAGTTCTGGTACAGCATGGTGTGCTGGTTTCAGCTGTTTCCACTAGCCCGTCCGTTTCACATCAACTTTGCCGAAGATACCTCGCCTCCGGTGCTACTCTTGCACGGCTATGGCGCCAATAGCGGTTTTTGGAAGCCTCTGAGCAAGCAGCTCTCAGGTAAAGGCATTAGTCACGCAGCGATTGACCTGGAGCCTGTGTTTGGCAGCATTGATGACTATGCAGAACTGATCGAGATATCAGCGCAACAACTATGCCGCGACAATGGCGTTGAAACGATTATTGTTGTCGGTCACAGCATGGGCGGTCTGGCAGCCCGCGCCTGGCTACGGCGTTATGGCACCGCGAAAGTCGCCAGCATCATTACCCTTGGCACGCCGCATTTCGGCAGTACGCTGGCTGGGTATGGCATGGGAAAGAATGCTCGGGAAATGCTGCCGCACGTCAGCGGTACATCGACGCTGAATCACTGGTTGACCATTCTCGCGAATTCGGAAAGCCCGGCAGTACGCGCAAAAGTGAGATCAATTCATTCACGTCACGACAATATCGTATCGCCGCAACAGTCAGCGCAATTACCCGGCGCTACCAACGTGGCATTCGACCTGATCGGTCATGTGGCGCTGGGTTTTGACAGCGAAGTGATGAAAGTGCTAATGGAAGAGATTACGACAGCCCGTCAAAGCAGGTGCTCAGCAGGAACGCAATGATCTGGTCACCCGAGTACTGCTCATTGCTGTGCAAGTAATCTAGCGTTGGGTCGCAGGAGCGTGCGTAAATCGTAAATAGAACAACCTCGGTAGGCAGATCTTTGCGAATCTTGCCATCCGCACGCGCTCGCTCGATGAGTTCGCCCATCAACTCGTTCAGGTCCATCAAACGACTGATGTAGCGGGTGTTGTTGAGAAGCGCCTCGCGCAGGCTGGTGTTCTCAGTAGGCAAAGTGGGCAACCCGCCCCTCAGGCGAATTTCCAGCGCCCACTGCAATACGCTCTTAAGCTGGTCTATGGGGGCAAGGTTAGTCTCCATGCCACGCACAAATGCCAAAGCGTTTTCAAGCAAGCGAATCATCGCGGCTGCGGCAAGCGCTTCTTTAGAAGGAAAGTGCTTGTAGAGGCTGGCTTTGGCGATACCGACTTCGGCCGCCACTTCGTCCATCGTCATCAGGTCAAAACCTTTTTTCGCGAGCAAGTTATTCGTTGCATCGACGATGGCATTCTCACGGACGATCAGTTGCTGTTGTTTGAACGAGAGCTTGGGTTCTTTACTCATCGGTTGCGATTCAGGCCAGGCGGTTTTTGACTTTCGGGATTATACGGCACGCGAACCATAGGCGGTGCCCTTGCTGTTCTATTAATGGCTTTTTTTACGAGAAAATTGCTTGGCCCGACGCCAGATTTTTATATTTATATTGACAACAATGTCTTCCTGGACAGGATCATGGCCAACATATTCTGTTCACATATTGACGAATCCGACTCACGCAGCGTTACTGCCGCGGGATTGATAAGCACGGTCGGTTATCATCGCGCACGAACCCTAATGGTGCTGAATTCGTGAAAAACAAACTTCGTACGATCTGCGTTTATTGCGGTGCATCGAGTGGCCACGCACCCACTCACGCAGCAGCGGCACGCTTGCTAGGCACCACCCTAGCCAATCAGCAGATCTCTCTGGTCTATGGTGGTGGTCGTATCGGGCTCATGGGTGTCGTTGCAGATGCAGTCATGAACGCTGGCGGCAACGTCATTGGGGTCATACCCAAAGCACTGATGGATACCGAGGTAGGTCATCAGCACATCAGTCAACTATTAGTGGTCAAAGATATGCATGAACGCAAGGCGCTCATGGCCGAGCATGCAGATGCCTTCATCGCCCTGCCTGGTGGCTTGGGCACGCTAGAAGAATTATTCGAAACACTGACCTGGGCGCAACTGGGCTTTCATGAAAAACCGATTGGCCTGCTCAATGTGAACGGCTTTTATGATGGACTGATAGCTTTTCTCGCGCATCAGGTCCGCGAAGGCTTCGTACGCGAAGAACATGCGCGATTGCTGCTCAATGAAACCGATGCGTCAGCGCTGATTGATCAGTTGCAGTCGTTCGAAATGCCAGAGGGTGTGAGCTGGCTAAGTCGGCAGGCAGCCCGAACGCTAGGACCTTGAGAGCCCGTTAAAGAACTCGCGCTCAGGCGTCGAGCGCTTGCCGAAAGTCTTCGAGTAGATCGTCGGTATCTTCAATACCGACAGACACACGAATCAGAGACTCTGCAATGCCCATCTTGGCGCGGCGCGCCGGTCCCATCTCGTGATAAATCGTGTGCGCCACCGGAATAACCAGGGTACGCGTATCACCCAGATTGCTGGCAGGTATGGCCAGTCGGAGACGATTGAGATAATCGAAACAATCGATGCCCTCTTTCAGCTCAAAGCTCAGCAAACCACCGTAGGCGCGGAACAGCGAAGTCGCAATCGCATGCTGTGGATGAGATGACAGTCCGGGGTAATACACGGCCGCTACGCGCTCATCGTCGGACAACATCGTCGCCAATGCCATCGCACTCGCGGATTCGCGCTCGATGCGCAGCGCCATGGTTTCCGCACCTACCGCCAGATGATGTGCGGCCTCGGGACCGAGTGCACCGCCAAAATCGCGCAATGCCTTAGCTCGCAGCTGAGCCAGACCCCATTGCGCTGGTGCGAAACGCTTGTAGGTCTCTGCAATATTTGGGTAAGCGGTCCAGTCAAAGAGACCCGTGTCGGTCAAACTACCGCCAAGCGCATTGCCATGACCACCGATAGATTTGGTCAGCGCATTGATCACAATACTGGCGCCGACTTTTTTGGGGCGGAATAAATAGGGCGAAGTAATCGTGTTGTCGACCACGTAAAGAATACCGCGCTCGTGACAAAGCGCACCTATCTTCTCGAGGTCAGCAATCTGCGTGCGCGGATTAGCAATCGTCTCGACAAATACCATACGGGTTGCCGGCGTGAGCGCCTGCTCAACCGCTTCGACCTTGGTCGCATCCACAAAGCTGACTGGCATGCCCTGCAGCTGAACCGTCTGCCACAGGCTGTTGGTATTGCCGAACAAATAGGCTGAAGAAATTACATGATCACCACTGCGCAGCAGTCCTTGTACTAGCGCACCCACGGCCGCCATACCGGTGGAAAAACACAGCGTGGCCAGGCCATCTTCCATACGCGTGATTTTTTCTTCGAGCGCGGAGACGGTAGGATTACCCTGCCTGCCATAGCGATAGCCGGGACGCTTACCTTGAAACACATCGGCCAGCTCGCGCGCATCGCGATAACCATAAGCGACAGCGGTATGGATCGGCTTGTGGAGCGACCCATGCTCAATGGGCTTCTGCCGGTCGCTGTGCAGAATCGTCGTGGTGAAACCGAATTTCTTTTGATCGTTCATCAGGCGCAGGCGTTGATCACTCGATCTGAGCGAGATTCAGATTCAGCTGGGTCCGTACCGCATCCTCAATCACTGCCTTGGGATTTTCACGCGCAAATTCGATACGGTCGAGATAATCACGCGAGATATCTCCGGTGACGTATTCACCATCAAAACAGGATGCTTCGAATTTCTTGAGCATGGGATTGACATCGGTGATCGAGCGCTTCAATGCATCGATGTCCTGATAAACCAGCGCATCGGCGGTGATCTCGCGGCACACTTCTTCGTCGGTACGACCATGCGCGATCAATTCACTGCGGGTCGGCATATCGATGCCATACACATTCGGAAATTTTACCGGTGGCGCCGCTGATGCAAAGATAACGCGCTTGGCACCAGAGTCACGCGCCATTTGCACGATCTCGCGACTGGTCGTGCCACGTACGATGGAGTCATCCACCAGCAAAACGCTCTTGCCTTTGAATTCAGCACTGATCGCATTGAGCTTCTGACGCACGGATTTGCGCCGTATCGCCTGCCCCGGCATCAGAAAGGTACGACCGATGTAGCGGTTCTTGATGAACCCTTCACGATAGTCAAGGTTCAGCGTCATTGCCAATTCCATCGCTGAGGGACGCGAAGAATCAGGAATAGGCATCACCACATCGATATCACCGGCGGAGAATTCACGCCGTATTTTTTCGGCGAGATACTCACCCATTTTCAGTCGGGTTGCATAGACCGAGGCACCATCAATCACCGAATCAGGACGTGCAAGATAAACGAATTCAAACGCACACGGATTAAGAACCGGATTGTCGGCACACTGTTCGTTATAGAGCTTGCCTTCGTTGTCGATGAAAATCGCTTCGCCCGGCATCACATCCCGCAGAAAGTGAAAGCCCAAACCTTCGAGCGCAACCGATTCACTCGCCACCATATATTCAGGACCGTTTTCAGTGTCACTGAAACCAATACACAGCGGACGAATGCCATAAGGATCACGAAAAGCCAACAGCCCATAACCCGCAATTTGCGCGACCACGGCATAGGATCCGCGTACACGCCGGTGCAGCGCGGAGACCGCCTTGAACAGAATCGATGGATCAAGAGAGAAACTACTGGTGCCCTGCTGAATCTCATGTGCCAACACATTCAACAACACCTCGGAATCTGAATCCGTGTTGATGTGCCGACGGTCTTTCTTGAACATTTCGATCTTGAGCTGATCGGCATTGGTGAGATTACCGTTGTGCGCCAGCGTAATGCCGAAGGGGGCATTTACATAAAACGGCTGCGCTTCTTCCTCACTGGAAGATCCGGCAGTCGGATAACGGCATTGCCCTATGCCTGAATTACCCGGTAATGAACGCATATTACGCGTGCGAAAAACGTCGCGCACCAGTCCATTGGCCTTGTGCATGCTGAAGGTATTGCCGTGACTGGTTGCGATACCCGCAGCATCCTGACCACGGTGCTGCAGCAGCAGCAGCGCATCATAAATGAGCTGATTCACAGGGCCATGCGAAACGACGCCAACAATGCCGCACATGGTGGGGCTCCTTCAAAAAACGTAACTTCCGGCCAGGCCGGACACTTTACATGGACTGTACGCTACCGCTCAGACCGATTTTCTTCACACGCGCTTGCATTTTTTCTGCTTCTTCGCGAGTGGCGAACGGTCCCACGCGGACACGGAAACGATCGCCATCTTTGGTGTTGATTTTTTCGGAATACGCTTTAATGCCCGATTCTTTCAGACGGGCCTTCAAGTCATCTGCTTTTGATTTGCTGTTGACTGCAGCGACCTGCAAGAGATATTTGCGTGCCTTTTCCTTGGCCTGAGATTTATCTCCCTCAGCAGGCGCTTCGCGTTCAGCGGTCTTGTCCGCAGCGGGTTTGTCAGAGGCTTCCGCGTTAGGCTTGACTGTTTTTGCAGGCTCTGGCGCTGTCTTCACCTCGGAGGCGGGCTGGGAAGGCGCAGGCGGCTGCGCAGGCGCAGGGGACTCGACGACCTTTTGTGGGACAGATTGCGGCGCAGGCTGGGGCTTTAGGCTCTCGGGCGCTGGCGAAACCTTGTCAGGAATCTGCGTCTCGACATCATCGGCCAAGGGTTTATTGGGATCGGCATCGAAAATCATCGGCAGCCCGATGATCGCTGCGAGTACGAGCGCTGTCGCGCCTATCAAACGGCGACGTGCGCGCTGCTTCTCTGGCAGCATGGGATCGATAGGCTCTTCGTCCTGAGTGGGGCTGCGGCGCGAACGGCGCGGCTTTACCGGCACGTCCAGATCGTCATCGGCATCCTGCTGGTTTTTACCAGGGAACGAGAACAAGCCCATAAGAAAATTGATTGCGTTGCTGAATTGTGTTTGACGCAGGGTCAGAAAACTTATCTGACAGCCATCACGCCGGCCACCGTAACGAATGACCCGAAGACCGCAATTCTATCATTCTCGGTGGCGCGCCCCCGGGCCGCAGCATAAGCCTCCGCCGGCGTCGCAAAACATTGGACACTGCGCTCTGCGCCGGGCACCGTACTGGGACGTACACCTGCCTGCGCCAGTGACTCGGCCAACGCCGCCGCGCTGGCTGCTCGCGGCAGTGGCAGGTCTGTCAAATACCAATGATCGATACGATCCACCAGCTGGGCCAGGATGCCTGCAATATCCTTATCGGCCATGGCTCCAAAAACAGCATGCGTGTAGGGATGAAAGCCCATCTGCTCCAGATTTTGCGACAGCGTTGCAGCGGCGTGCGGGTTGTGGGCGACATCGAGAATCACGGCGGGACGCCCCGGCAAAACCTGAAAGCGCCCAGGCAATTCCACCATCACCAGCCCACTCCGAACTTCCTGTGCACCGAGTGGCAAACGTTCGCGCAGGGCTTCCAGTGCCGCGAGCGCGGCACTCGCGTTGAGTAGCTGGTTTGCGCCACGCAAACTGGGATAGGCCAGTGCATTGCGGCGCTGCTGGCGTCCACCGTAATTCCATTGCTGCCGATCACCCGAGTAATTGAAGTCACGGCCAAACAGCCAGAGATCAGCACCAATGGCTGCAGCGTGATCGAGCAGGGATTGCGGTGGCGAGGGATCACTGCAAATCGCCGTACGACCCGAGCGGTAAATACCGGCTTTTTCAAAACCTATCTTCTCGCGTGTATCACCCAGATAGTCTTGATGATCAAGATCGACACTCGTAATAATGGAGACATCGGCATCAATCAGATTGACCGCATCCAGGCGACCGCCCAATCCGACTTCAAGAATCACCGCATCCAGACCGGCATCAGCAAAGTATTTGAGAATGGCCAACGTCGTGAATTCAAAATAAGTCAGCGACACATCC
This sequence comes from Oxalobacteraceae bacterium, assembly GCA_027490255.1. Taxonomy (GTDB): domain Bacteria; phylum Pseudomonadota; class Gammaproteobacteria; order Burkholderiales; family Burkholderiaceae_D; genus Pernthalerella. The sequence goes on from JAIXYM010000038.1 coordinate 67,870, forward strand.
TGACGTACAGCCTCAATGGCTTCGAAATTTTTGCAAAAGGCCTCATCGCTGGCCTGCTCACCATTGATGCGTGCACGCTCGTTGAAATGCAGCAAATGCGGCGAGGTATACAGACCGACGCGATAGCCCCCTTGCAGCAGCATCGCTTCCAGCATCGCGCAAGTGGAACCTTTGCCGTTGGTGCCACCAACCGTGATCACAGGGCACTCGAACCGAATGCCGAGTCGACCCGCGACCTCGCTGACACGATCCAGGCCCATCTCAATGGCTTTGGGATGCAGTGATTCGAGGCGGGTCAGCCAGTCATTGAGCGAAAGTGGCATGGTGGAGAGTGCGTGAGGTGAAAAGTATGCGAGATGAAGCGTGCATGAAGAGACTCAGGAACGACACTGGACCCCGGCCTCCGCCGGGGTGACAGATTGGGGGTCTGTCGGCTTTCCGATTGTCACCCGGGGATGGCTTTTTAATCGTCATCCTGTGACGGCTTTCCCATCGTCATCCTATTACGGCTTTCCCATCGTCGCCCCGGCGGAGGCCGGGGTCCAGCGTCTTTGATTCAAACCTAAAAATCAGGCCAGCACTTCCGGCGGCTGATTTTGCAGAATCGCGAGCAGGCGCGCGATTTCTTCACGCATCTTGCGACGATCCACAATCATGTCGATCGCACCTTTCTGAATGATAAATTCAGAACGCTGAAAACCTTCCGGCAGTTTTTCACGTACCGTATTTTCGATCACTCGCGGACCGGCAAAGCCAATCAGCGCCTTGGGCTCGGCGATCACCACATCACCCATGAAAGCAAAGGATGCGGATACGCCACCCATGGTGGGATCGGTCAGCACCGAAATGAAAGGCAGCTTTTTCTCAGACAACTTGGTAAGCATGGATGTGGTCTTGGCCATCTGCATCAGCGACAGCAAGCCTTCCTGCATGCGCGCACCACCCGTGGCGGTGATACAGATGAACGGTACTTTTTGCTCCAGCGCTGTCTGCGCGCCGCGCGCAAAACGCTCGCCAACGACCGCACCCATCGAGCCACCCATGAATTCGAATTCAAAACAGGCCACCACGACAGGTACCGACATGATGGCGCCACCCAGAACGATAAGCGCATCAGTTTCGCCAGTCGCATCCATCGCGGACTTCAGGCGCTCGGGGTATTTTTTGCTGTCCTTGAATTTAAGTGTGTCGACCGGGAGAACTTCCTGACCGATCTCGTAACGACCTTCGTTATCGAGCAAGGCATCGAGGCGATCACGTGCACGAATGCGCATGTGATGATCACACTTGGGACAGACTTGCTGATTGGACTCGAGGTCGGTGCGGTAAAGCACGGCCTCACAGGAAGGGCACTTGACCCAAAGGCCTTCGGGCACCGTGCGGCGGGTGCTGGCATCTGAACGTTGAATACGGGGCGGGAGGAGTTTCTCTAACCAACTCATGGGACTCTCTTTCTCTGAGTGGACGCCGGGCGACCGTTAGGGCTGCATTCTACCCCTCGACCAGCGCCGGAGCCAGCCCGGCGGGGCCGTGGATTACTATTTCGGCAATAACTTTACCCAACTGTGTTCCCGGGTTTAAAAAATGGCCACGCCACTCGTGGCCAGCCGGGGCGAGCTTCAGGCCGGGATTTCGTCAATGGCCGCGCGTATGCCAGCAAGAAAGTCATGCACCGCTGCCACCGCCTTGTCCTTCGGCGTGTTCTCGAGCTCCTGAATAATGCGACTGCCGATCACAATCGCATCCGACACCGAGGCCACCGCCTTGGCCGTTTCGGCATCCCGGATACCAAAGCCCACGCCTATCGGCAACTTCACATGTTCGCGTATGGCCGCAATACGGCTAGCGACCTCGGCAGTGTCAATATGACCGGCGCCAGTCACACCACGCAGCGACACGTAGTAAGAAAAGCCGCTACTGATCTGCGCGACCTGCATGATGCGCTGCTCGGTCGATGTGGGCGCGAGCAAGAAGATCAGGTCCATATCCTGCGCTTTGAGTTTTGCCGCGAACTCTGCCGCTTCTTCTGGCGGATAGTCAACCACGATGGCGCCATCAGCACCGACAGCCTTCGCTTCCGTGACAAAACTGTCGATACCCATACGCTCGATCGGATTCGCGTAGCCCATCAGCACGACCGGTGTGTGTGGGTTGTCTTTGCGAAATTCCCGCACATAGCCGAGCACATCGCGCATGCCGACATTGAATTTCAGCGCACGCTCATTGGCACGCTGAATCACCGGACCTTCGGCCATCGGATCGGAAAATGGCACACCGAGTTCGAGGATATCGGCGCCCGCCTTCACCTGTGCATGCATCAAGGGCACGGTGAGTTCGGGTGCCGGATCGCCGGCGGTGATGAAAGTGATCAACGCCTTTTTTTTCTGCGACTGCAGATCTGCAAACGTTTTTTGGATTCTGGACATGATGCGTCGCCTTAGTGTTTCGGCTGCGCGTGCAGCGGGGCGTGCTCTTTGTCGTACTCGGCCACGGTGTGCATGTCCTTGTCGCCACGTCCTGAGAGGTTGATCAGAATCGTCTTGTCCTTGGGCAGGGTCTTCGCCAGCGTGATCGCATACGCAATCGCATGCGCAGACTCGAGCGCCGGAATGATACCCTCGATGCGGCAGCAATCATGGAAAGCCTTGATCGCTTCGGCGTCCGTGACGCTGACATATTCGGCGCGGTGCGAATCCTTCAACCATGCATGCTCGGGGCCGACACCGGGATAATCAAGACCCGCTGAAACCGAATGCGTCTCCATAATCTGCCCGTTCGCATCCTGCAGCAGATAGGTGCGATTGCCATGCAGGACGCCGGGTATGCCGCCGCCCAGCGATGCGGAATGCCTTCCCGTGTCAACGCCCTCACCTGCGGCCTCGACACCGATCAGTTTGACTTCCGGATAGTTAATGTAGGGATGAAAAATCCCCATCGCGTTCGAGCCACCGCCGATGCAAGCTAGTACGTAGTCAGGCTGACGTCCGGTAAGGTCAGGCATTTGTTCGATGCATTCATTCCCGATCACGGATTGGAAGTCGCGCACCATCATCGGATACGGATGCGGGCCGGCGACGGTACCGATTATGTAGAAGGTATTCTCGACATTGGTCACCCAGTCGCGCATGGCTTCATTGAGCGCGTCCTTGAGTGTTTTCGATCCGGATTCCACCGGTACAACTGTCGCGCCCAGTAACTGCATGCGGTAGACATTCTGCACCTGACGCTTGACGTCTTCGCTGCCCATGTACACCACGCACTCAAGACCAAAGCGTGCGCAAATGGTAGCCGTCGCCACACCGTGCTGACCCGCACCGGTTTCAGCGATCACACGTGGCTTGCCCATGCGTCTTGCAAGCAGCGCCTGTCCGATGACGTTATTGATTTTGTGCGCGCCGGTGTGATTCAGGTCTTCACGCTTGAAAAAAATCTGCGCGCCGCCGGTCTCTGACGACCAGCGACGTGCGTGATAAATCGGGCTGGGACGACCGACGAAATACTTCAGCTCGTGATGAAACTCACGCAGAAATTCCGGATCGTTCTGATAGTGTGCGTACTCGGCCTTGAGTTCTTCGAGCGCGTGGGTGAGTGTTTCGGAAACGAAGCTGCCGCCATACGGGCCGAAGTGGCCGGATGCGTCAGGAAAGTTATACATGCCCAGATGGGCGGGATTGTGATCCATGATCTCTCCTCGAACTGCTGAATGCTTACTGTTCGTCTGCCGCGCGCACTGCGGATACAAATGCGCGCATCAGTGCTGTGTCCTTGATGCCCTTGGCCGATTCGATGCCACTGCTGACATCAACGGCGTACGGGCGCACCTGGCGCACAGCGTCAGTCACATTTTGCACGTTCAAGCCACCACTCAAAACGGCCTGATGCGCGATTTCTGCGGGAATGAGAGACCAATCGAATACCTTTCCAGTGCCACCGTACGCATCGCTCCAGGTATCGAGCAGCAAACCCGAGAAAAGTGGGCTCGCCATGCGGTAGGCGGCCTGTGATTCTAACAAATCCGCCACGGTTGTATCGGGCCGGATTCTGAGCGCGCGCATGAAAGGGCGGCGGACGGCCTCAGCGATCTCGCGACACTGCGCCGGCGTCTCATCCCCATGAAATTGCAAAAAAGATAATGGCACGCGACGAAGCACCTCCGTCACCTCGCCCAGATCCGCATTCACAAACAAACCGACCGTGCTCACCATGGGCGGCAGTGCCTCAACGAGGCGGGCAGCCGTTTCCGGGGCAACATAGCGCGGTGACGGCGGATAGAACACCAGACCAATCGCATCCGCGCCGACCGCCACGGCCTGCGTGACATCCTCGATGCGCGTCAAGCCGCAGAGCTTGATTCGTGTTCTATGGGTCATTTTTTAGTAGAAAGGCAATGATTCATCGGGTACCGGCAGCGCCCAGCGCGCATCGTAGTCGACTTTTGCCAGATAAAGTCCATCCGGACTGAATGTCGGGGCAGCGAGTTCACGCCGCCGGCTGAGCAACAACTCCGCCATCCATGCGACCGGACGATTGCCGATGCCCACCTGAATTAAGGAGCCCACGATGTTACGCACCATGTGATGCAAAAACGCATTCGCGTTCAGCGTGACGATGACGCGATCGCCGTGACGCTTGATCGCAATTCGGTGCAAAGTCCGTACCGGCGATGCTGCCTGACACTCTGCTGCGCGGAAAGCAGAAAAATCATGCTCGCCAATGAGCGCCTGCGCTGCATCCTCCATCAGCGCCACATCGAGTGGACGGAACACCCACCCTGCCCGACCCTCACAGAGCGGCGACCTTACCGGATCGTTGTAAATGACATAGTGATAGGTACGCGCCAGCGCAGAAAACCGTGCATGAAACCCTTGCTCACCACACTCGACTTCGGCTGCCCATTGCACGGCAATCGATGCTGGCAGAAATGCATTGACACCACGTACCCAAGAAAAATTTTCTCTGCTTACCGGTGTATCGAAATGAACCACTTGCGAAAGCGCATGCACCCCGGCATCGGTGCGGCCCGCGCAAGTCGTGGCAATGGGTGCCTGACAAAACTTTGCTAGTGCGGATTCAAGTACATCCTGCACGGTCCGACCATGCGGCTGCGTCTGCCAGCCATGCCATGGGCTACCGTCGTATTGCACTCCGAGCGCGATGCGTTTCAACATGTTATTCCGTAGACGGGACGCAGCAGGGGCTCGTAAGACCGGCCCTTCGGTTTTGCCAAACCACCGACACTGCGGTGCTGATGACGGATAACGAAAGCTGATGCGCCAGAAAAGAACCTGTCTTGTCGGGTCAACGCCAAACACGCAGGACCCGATCAGACTTACTCCAAGCCGGGAATTTTACGCGAGTTGACTCAGCAGAGATTGCGCGCGCTCCGCCAGCTCAGGGTGCTGGCTGACGGCGACTTCGGCGAGCAGCTCGCGCGCACCTTCATGGTCACCGATCTCCTGACAAGCGATGGCCAGATCGAACTTGGTTTTCAGCGAGGCGAGATCACCCTCGTGCATTGCAAGGCCAGTGGGCTTCTGCGCTGTTGCGGCTGACCTGGCGGTTGACAAGGATGAATTGGAGACTGACATTGAGGATGAGAACGAATCTGACAGATTAAATTCCAAGGTGTTGGCGGAATCACTGGCTGTATAGCTTGCTGAAACACTGGGCGTTGTCGTTCTGGCCGATGCAAGATGGCCACCCGTAGGCGCTGTCGGGGTCGGGGTCGTGATGTCGTTCCGACGCTCATCAAGGAGACCATCCAGCCTGAACTCAAAGTCAGCCACCGGCGAGGTTGTCGCGGCGGGCTGCGCAGGCACGGGTTTAGGCGACGCCGAAATGAATTCCGAGTTTGTGCGCACGGCGGCCCCATAAAGTAGATTACCGGGATCAAGCACCATGCCCATTTGCGCTGCCTGAACCCAAGCCTCACCCACTCCATGCGTCAACACGCGCAGCTCTGCTGCGAGGGTACCGAACTTTTGGCGGTCCTTGCGCGTGGCATAGATCTCCAGCAGTTTTACGCGCAGTGCATGACGATCGGGATGCAGACGCAAAGCATCCTGAAGAATTTCCTCAGCCTGCTCGTCACGGCCATACGCGATGTAAACATCGGCTTCAGCGACTGCATCGACCTCATTCGTATCTAGCTGACTGACCGAAGGCACAAAATTTGAGTGGAACACGCTGTTGCTGGTGTCGATATTGCGCCCCCCCGCTTGATCGAAGATGGATTGCACACCATCCACCTCAGCTGGCTTTTCTTCGGGCGATTGCTTGCGCCGCCGGTACCGGAGGCCGAACCAGGACAGTATCAAGAGAACTAATCCACCGATACCTGCCATGATGGATGTTGGCTCTTGCGTCAGCTCTTGCAAGGTATGAATCACATCTTCGTATATCGCTGGCTCGGGCTCGGGCGCTGGCGTTGCGGGTATTTTTTGGACAGCGTTTGATTTGGCTGCGGGTGCCGTAGATACGGGTGTCGTAGATATGGGTGGCGTTTCCGGTACGGGTACCTGTGCTGATATTGGTGCTGGCACCTGTGGTGATAATGGTTGTTCTGCAGCTGCTTGCTTCTCAGCGTTTGACTGGCTCTGAATGTTGGCCAGCTGCTGCATATCGCTGATATTTTTTTCCAGCGCCGCAATACGCGAATTCGCATCAGCGACCGCTTTCTCGGACGCGATTTTATCCAGCGTTTCGGCATTCTGATCGCGCTTGCCTCCCGTATTCGCCAGATTACCGGCACGCTCTTTCTTCACAGCAGCCACGGATTTGTCGGATTCAGGCAATCTCTCCGGAACTGGCGCAGTAAGCTTCAGCTTGTCCTGCGTAGCTGGGGCCGCCGTGGCTTCCTTCGATTGCAAGGTAACGGTACCGCTGCTGCTACGTACGCCACGCTGTCCTGCATCATCGGCGCCGGCATTTGGCACTGCAGCGCTATCGCGGGTCTGCCTACTGCGCCGAGCGAGCTGTTCGCGGTAACGCTGAAAATCCGCATTTTGACCACGCATGAATTCACGCGCCTTGTCCGCATCGATGGCACGCACGACATCGTCTTTAGGAATACTTAGCACACTGCCTGCTTTGAGACGATTAATGTTGTTGTCTGAGAAGGCTTGTTCATTTTCACGCTGCAAGGCCATCAGCATTTGATTGATGCTAACGCCCTCAGCACGGTTGGCTGCAGCGATAGCTGCAAGCGTGTCACCTTGCTTTACGGTGTGCTTTGCTGATTTTGTTGGTGCCGAAGCGGACTCTTTTGCTTGTGTGACGTTTGGGCTTGAGTTCGAGCTTGAGTTCGCGGTTGATTTCGAGGTTGACGTTGATGTTGAGTTAGCGTTTGATGTCGTGTTCGGATTTGGCCCCGAGGTCTTCGATGGAACCTCTACCACAGGCGCAGCCTTAGTTTCCGAAACCACACCTGCTTTCTCGTTCCGCACACCAACGTTCTGAACGGCAATTTCGGGTGGATTGACGACCATGGGTGCTTCAGCAATGGCCGGCGGATCAAACAATAAGGCATATTGCCGCAAAGTCCGATTACCGGCCGCATTCAACTCAATGAGTAGATTCAGAAAAGGATCACTCATGACCAGATCAGAGGTAATACGGATCACGTGACGATCGCCCTTCTTTTCGACAGAGAAGCGCAGCGATCGGAGCACCGGCGAATAGTCAATACCAGACTGAACGAATTTATCAGGCGATGCAAGACGAATGGTGAGCGACTCTGCCTCAATGGATGTCAGCGCTGAAAACTCGATCTCTGCATCCAG
>JAIXYM010000048.1 GCA_027490255.1 Oxalobacteraceae bacterium
ATTATTGATGTTTGAGAAGACCAGCCCACAATGCCGTCTCTTTTCTCGTTAACAAAAACTAATTTCCTGCCTTTCTTCTCGCAAAAACTGGTTGCTTTTTGCATGGCTTCTTGGGAGGCACGCTCCCAGCCTCCATTCAGCGAACCATACTGAGCTGATACAGCGTAAGTGGAGTCGACCCCTCTGCTGTTGTCTGATGTTTTGCAACCTGTCAGCACAACGATAGTAAAAGCGAAAAGAACAAGTGTCTGAATTTTTTTCATCCTCAATCCTAGTTTGCGCTACCGAGCAGTTTCTTAATTAGGGCACTGTTTAACGGCCTTTCGTACCCCGCATTCTTGATTTTAGTAACCGTGTTTACCGTCTAACCTGAAAGCGCCTTGTTGTCTTTGGGGAGACCCAAAAAATCAGATCTTTATGCAAGAAGACATCGAACAGAGCAGGGGCATGGCATCACGCTCGTTGGGTCGTTTTCTGGAATTCACGGTATCGTGGGAGATAATTCCCCAATAAGTCCACCCGACATCATCTCGGGGCCTCCCTATGCCAATCAACCTGAACCAACTCCCTGACAACCTTCCGGTCCCGCTGGATGACGGCGCTGCCGGTCACCTCAGGGGACTGATGCTTCCCCAAATAAGCTTGCAGTCCACGCAAGGAAAAGACATCGCCATTGGTGGTATCGCGGGTCGAATGGTTATCTATTGCTATCCAATGACGGGTCAGCCCGGCGTGGCCTTGCCTGATGGGTGGGATGAGATTCCCGGTGCGAGGGGCTGTACGCCGCAGAATTGTGCGTTTCGAGATCACTATCAGGAACTTCAGGCACTCGGCGCAGAGGTGATCGGCCTGAGTGTGCAAAGTACCGAGTATCAGCGGGAGATGGCGGAAAGGTTGCATTTACCGTTTCCTGTGGTTAGTGACATCAATTACCAGTTCCAGAAGGCGTTGAATCTTCCTACTTTTGTTACGGCAGGTATGACCTTACTGAAGCGCGTTACGCTGATTGTTAATGCTGGGGTGATTGAGGCCGTTCATTACCCAATTTTTCCAAGCGACAGCGATGCTAAGTGGGTGACCAATTATCTGAAAAATCATCCGTAAGATTTTGTAAAACGATTCAATAGGGATGTTTTTGGCGGGCTAGGCTTGGGTCACCTTCGAGTTCGGTCCAATGAAATGGTGAGTATTCTGCCGACCGCTAAAGACCGGAGATTTCCATCAGACTTTGCATTTTAGATTGCCGTATCGCTGCAAACATAGTGTGCGCGCACATTGGTCGACATGTGCATCCCGTGCCCCGCGGTTTACATCGACCATAACGGTCTCGTCGTAATACTCCGTAACTGGCTTCATTCCAGGCCGACAAACGCTTCGAACTGATGACATCTCGGTTCGTTTTTCCTTGTTTTGAACGCTTTGGGTTTCGCAGACGGTTGATCCATCTGGTACTTGGACAATACGACTTCGGCGAAAAACTTGTGGCTGCTGCACGACAGGGTAGAGATTTAGTCCCTCGCCATCACACTGGCTTCGTGCTTGCTGGTATTCAGGTGTAGCGCACGCACCGAGAAAAAGTATAAGAAAGAAAATATATAGACGGGTTTTGAGGAACATTGCGGTGGACTCTCTGGGAAAAATTTGAGCTATTTCCCCTGTAGTAACCGTGTGTCGCTTACAGTTCCTTCCGCATGGCCTCTGGATGTATCTGGGCAGCACCATGGCGCGTGATTACCGGATGGCAACTTTCACATGCGTCAAAACGGCTGCGAAGATCTCGAGCCGGGTCGAAAGTCGATTGCGGTAGTTACAGTCTTGTCGGTGGTGGGTATTTCGGCCACTCAACGTGAGGGATTTTAGAGACGAACGTGCGTTCACCAAATGAAAAACCCCTGCGGTAGTAATCTGCATCATCGGGTGTGCAGAGTGCTACCGCAGGGGGTAAATACAAACCCTAGGGGGACCTTTCGGCCCCAAATCAAACGTTTAGTTTGTCTGGACAGCCTCGGACTGTGCGAGTCGCTTGTCGCAGGCGGTATTCGCAACATTACGGTCGATGTCGAGTTTGGGTTTGTAGAAGCTCAGCGCATCATAAGAAGTTACTGCCAGTGGGCCCGAAGGTACATTCTCTGATGACTGCAATACCTGGAAATCAGCCAGTGCGACGGTTTTGTTCGTGCAGTTGACAACGTAATCAATCTGCTGAACACCGTTTGCGCCCATGTCGAAGAACTTGCGTACCTTCGCCATTTGCTTGCTGTTTTCCATCGAAATAACAGTCCAGCTTTTTTTGACAGCAGCGACGGTCATAACAGGCTCGTTATCGATAAATGTTGTTTGCTCAACCGAAGTCGTTGCAGTAGCTGCATTGACTGCGAAGAGGCTGGTTACTACCAAAAGGGTACGAAACATAAATGGCTCCTAGGGATTTGTGAATGGGTGACCTGATTTCTGACCGAATGGTAGCATGAGCAAAGATAACGTACAGATAGTTTTTAAGAAAATCCAAATATAACCACAACAATCATGAAAATAAGGAAAATTATATAAACACAATATAAATAAAATTGCAAAATAAACCACGCGGGATGATTTTTGTACAGAATTTGATGATTTTTTGATGGTGGGGGTTGCTGCTTGATCTGCCGGCAGGGATCGTTAAGGGGACTCAACACGTTTGCCAGATGGCTGGTCGATTGATCTCATTGGCCTTGAGTCGCGGCCTTGAGGGCGGGTAAATCACCGGGTTCAGTATCTGAAATGCGCGGCGTCGCGTATGGCTAGGTCTGATTTAGTTCGATCATGAACTGTTTGGCTACCCTGGGTGGTGGGCATCAAACCTTTACGAAAAAAGCCACGCAATCAGAATTGCGATGAGGCCAATGTAAAAAGGTAGGAATATTTTTAGGGTTTTTTTAAGCTGCGCCGGCGTGGTTTTGCCGCGTCGCCAGAGATAGTACTGATAAATCGGTGGTGCAGAAAATACGATTACGAGCTCGACGATCAGCTCAAGTCGTACCCAATCCATGTCATTTTTACCAGCGAAGCTTGCTGACCGCTTTATTTAGTCCTGTGCTTTGCGTATCCGACACCACGCCTGCTTCGCTGGATTTCGAGGGGGGATCCTGTGGAATGAATTTGCCGTTGATCTCGGCGGTAGGATCGACCTGCAGCGTGTCGTAGTACATGTCGCCCAAAACTTTGGCGCCGGCATGTAGTTCCAGCGATTGAGCTCGTATATCACCCAAGACGGTTCCGGCAACTACCGCATTCGTGCAAATGATATTGCCGTTGATTTTTCCCCGCGAGCTAACCACTGCGGTCGTTTGTTCGTAGGCTTTTCCTTTGAGGTCGCCGTTTAGAATGCCATCGAGCACAAAGATACCTTTGAACTCGATTTTGCCCTCAATCGTTGTTTCAAAATCGATGCGGGAGTCAGCGGACTGGCGGTATGTGATGATTTGTTTTTGGGGTGATGGCATTCTCATTCTCCTCTGTTCCGCAGAAATGCTGGTACGGCATGATCCGCTGATTTGAGATCACCTGATTTTTTTGCACCGTCAATAAACTCGATTTCGGGTGGATCCAACTCAAGCTGAATTTTTCGCGCGTACAACACCAGTAACCGGGTCAGATGATTCTTATCCGTCATGTAAGCGCCGTGATCATCGCTTTCTAGGGCAACGATTTGCTTTTCGAACATGCCGGTCTGGCGAGCGATATCTTGGACTGTCAATCCGAGCTCCTCGCGCCGTTTCCTGAGTTTTGCGCCAATCATTCCGCTTTTTATAATTTTAAATTGATCCTTCTATCTCCTAATATGAGAAGCTCAAGCATTTAGTTTGTCTTGTCAATGGTGATTATTTGCCAATCTTTTTCGCTATCGTGGATATGGGTTTAAATATATGCGCTAAGCCACTGATTTATAGGTTCTCTTTTTCAGCGGCCTCCGAAGGGAATTGCTCTTTAGAGAACTTTCGATTAAGAAAATAACATCTGTCTATGCAAACTTGTTATTTTTCGCGAGCGCACGCATACTGGAAGAGGAATATACCTGCCTGTTCACGCAAATTACATCTAACTGTTGGATACTAGTGGATAGCTGATTGTGAAACAGGTTTCGTTTTTAGTCTTTCGAATTTACATATGCTGGAGTTTTAATGGCTGATACCACTTATGGCAACCTCGCAGTCGGTGAGGGCGTTCGCATGCAGGGTAATTTATCTGTGCCCGGTGAAGCAATAATTGATGGACAGATACAAGGCGTCCTGACGGCGCAATCAGTATTTGTTACCGATAACGGGGCGATTCAGGGCACAACGACGGCTGACCATGTTCGCGTGGCGGGCAAAGTTTCTGAAACGACAGTGGCAAATAAAACGCTGCTGATTGAATCCACAGGTGTGGCGACCGGTGATATTGCCTATGCCGATCTGGAAATTCGTAAGGGTGGCGATATTCAGGGCAATATTCGTATCATTCAGCGCCAGGCATAATCTCTCAACTTTGCGCCGATTTATTCCGGTCGTTTGATGCCGGAATTAATCCAGTTTGATGGATTCAGCTTCAATCACATAGTTCAGGCACCCTTCCATAATCGATCTGGCAGATTGACTGGATTTTTGCAGCAGCCGATGAATTTTGACGTCAGTAGGATTGCGGTTGCTGCATTCTGCGCTGTAAGCCTCAAATGCAGAAATGCGCGTGACAATCTCGGCGAGATGATTCAGGCATTCGCAAGCAATGTTATTTTTCGCCACCGCCAGATAAGCCAGCTGTTCATCGGTGAATTGACGCTCGTGCTTTTGTGAATCCTCGCTCGTACCGAACGCAGGTAGATCTGCAACGCTGGCGCAGGCGCGTCGTATATCCGAAATGCTCGCAGGGAATTTCAGGCAAAGCACGCCGTTGTCTTCGAAATAAGCGACCGTCGTTCTCGAGGCGATATTGAATACGACCACCGCGCCGATTGCACCGCTGGCTTCCAATGCTTCGCGTAGATTTTTCAGCAAATCCTCATGCAGTGTCGGGTAGTAAAAAACCAGTACATCCGGTTTCTCTTTTTTGCCCTCGTTGACGTAGTCCGAAAATGCGCCATAACATCCCAGCAAGCGGAAATCACTTGCAGGCGCCATTGGATCATCAATCACTGACTGAAACACGCTGCCAATGAAAAGTGCCCTCATCACTGATTTTTCAGTCGGCGTTTGTCCTGCTATCGAAGATAGTTTTCCTGCCAGGCGTTCTTTAAGTTTTTCCACCGGGAGGCTAGCCAGTCCACTGGGTGGATAACCCTGGTCCACCAGTTGCTTGATCAGGGAGAGGCGGTAAAGATCCTGATCGGAGTAAACGCGTCTGCCAGTGTCCGTGCGTGTGGGGACCACCAGGCTGTACCTTTTTTCCCAGACTCGCAGTGTTTCAGGATGAATCCCCGTTTGGCGGGATACGACGCCAATGGTGTGGAAGCCTGATAAATCACGTATTGCAATAGACATAATGTTTCTCGATAACTGAAATATTTATTCGGTCAAAAGCACCCAAGAAGTCTATCATCAGTTTATCTAATGCCCATACATATTTAAACAAAAAGCTTTATTCTTCGTACCATCGAGTGCAAATTCTGTATTTTATATAAACAAATAATAAAATATCGGAAGGTTACGACTGTGCGGCTTGTAAGTTTTGTAAAGACCTACCAACGGTCCTTAAGCGCCAAGCCACTGTCGCAAGAGAAGCCTCAGGCCGGATGCGATGGGGGCAGGCCGTTCAGCGTCGCCACGAAGTCGGCCAGCATAGGAACGTAGCGTTCGGCTTGGCCTGCGGCCTCCATACCGGCGAAGGAATTCTTCACCATGGACTGAATCGGGTGCAGCGCGCCGATTTCATTGGCCAGGCTGCTCAGGTAGCGCATGTCTTTGTGCGCATTGCTGATGGTAAAGCGGTGCGCGTTGTGGTCGCCCTCCATGGTCCATTTCATGAAGGTATCGTAGAAGCCGTTACGCATGCGACTGCTGCCAATCACCGAATGAAACTGCTCGGTGCTCAAGCCCGCCTTGCGCGCGATGCCCAGCGCCTCTGAAAACAGCGCAGCGTAGCCCATTGCGATGAAGTTATTGATCAGTTTCATCTTGTGCCCCAGTCCTACCGGGCCCAGATGCACCACATTACCTGCCCAGCAATCGAGTATCGGCTTGATTTTGTCGAAGGTCGCCTGATCCGCGCCCACCATCGTGTCAAGGGTGCCGGCTTCTGCTTCGGCGGGAGTGCGGCCCAAAGGCGCATCCACGAAGTGCATGCCCCGTTCGGCGGCGGCTTGCGCTAATACTAGTGTAGAGACGGGGTTGGAGGTCGAGCTATCGATAACGATCAGTCCCTGTTTATTGGTGGCGAAGATACCGTCAGGGCCGTGCATCAGCGCTTCGACTTGCGGCGAGCCAGTCACGCACAGCAGCACGATATCGCACTGCATTGCGACTTCCCGTGCGGTGGCTGCTTCGGTTGCTCCCAGTTGCTTGAGGCGCTCGACGGGCTCGCGGTTGCGGTGTCCCATGATCACCAGAGAGTAGCCCTTGGTCACGATGTTCTTGGCCATGCCTGCGCCCATCAATCCAACGCCGATAAAACCGATCAAAGGCTTGTTCATTGCTTCCCCCTGTTTTGTTTATTTTATAAATCTCTGCGTGCCAATGCTTCACGCAAGTTTGACACATCCGTCTCGCGGGGCTAGGCCTATCAGGACCCCGGGGTCAAATGCTGACCACGCCGCGCTGACCCGCTAGAATGTCTTAAAGAAACTTTTACAAAAAGCCGCTGGCCTCGTTGGGGTCGTCCCGCCAGTGTTCGCGGCGCAGATCTTGTGAGAGGCTCAATAACAAATCGGCCGCGGCAGCGGTCCGAATTCAGGGGGAAGACAATGCAGCAAAAGAAAAGCAAGCTGCGCTCGCGCGCATGGTTCGACAATGCCGACAATCCGGGAATGACCGCGCTCTATCTGGAGCGTTGCATGAACTATGGCCTTACCCTTGAGGAATTACGCGACAGCGGTAAGCCCATCATCGGCATTGCGCAGACGGGCAGTGATCTTTCGCCTTGCAATCGGCATCACCTTGATCTTGCCGTTCGCGTGAAAGAAGGCATACGCGACGCGGGTGGTATACCGATCGAGTTTCCAGTGCATCCGATACAGGAGACCACCAAGCGGCCGACAGCGGCATTGGATCGCAATCTCACCTATCTCGGTTTGGTCGAAGTACTGTTCGGTTATCCGCTGGATGGCGTGGTACTGACGACTGGCTGCGACAAGACCACGCCCGCCATGCTCATGGGTGCAGCCAGTGTTGATCTACCGGCGATCGTGCTTTCGGGTGGCCCCATGCTCAATGGGTATTACAAGAATGCGCGGGCGGGTTCGGGCACGGTGATCTGGCATGCGCGCGAAGAAATGGCCGCTGGCAAAATCAACTACGACGAGTTTTTGGAAATGGTCGCTAGCTCGGCGCCGTCCGTCGGTCATTGCAACAGTATGGGCACGGCGCTGTCGATGAATGGACTGGCCGAGGCCTTGGGTATGTCCTTGCCCGGTTGCGCGGCGATACCTGCGCCTTATCGCGAGCGTCCGCAAATGGCCTATCGTACCGGCCGTCGCATCGTCGATATGGTGCATGAAGATTTACGCCCCTCAAAAATTATGACCCGAGCAGCGTTCGAAAATGCCATCGTTGCTGCAAGTGCGCTGGGCGGTTCTTCTAACTGCCCGCCACACATCAATGCAATCGCGAGACACATGGGTGTTCCGCTCGAACTTAGCGACTGGGACGCTATCGGCTACAAAATCCCATTGCTGGTCAACTGCATGCCCGCCGGTGAATATCTGGGCGAAGAATTCCATCGTGCCGGCGGCGTTCCTGCTGTAATGCATGAGCTGCTGAACGCAGGCAAGCTGCATCCTGAAGCGATGACGGTGTCAGGACAGACCATCGGCGAATGCTATGCGAACACGCCTATATCGAATGAAGATGTCATACGACCTTATGATAAGCCGCTGCAACAGGAGGCTGGTTTTGCGGTCTTGTCTGGTAATTTGTTTGATGCGGCTGTGATGAAGACGTCGGTGATTTCGGCCGCTTTCCGCAAGCGCTACCTTGAAAAACCGGATGACCCCGGTGCCTTTGAAGGTCGGGCCATTGTGTTCGAGGGTACCGAGGATTATCACGAGCGCATTAACGATCCTTCGCTCAATATCGATGCGGACTCCATTCTTTTCATGCGGGGTGTTGGGCCGGTTGGCTACCCGGGTGCGGCCGAGGTCGTTAACATGCTGCCGCCCGATTCACTCGTCAGGCAGGGTATCAATCTTTTGCCTTGTGTCGGTGATGGTCGTCAGTCCGGTACCTCGGGCAGTCCGTCGGTTTTGAATGCGTCACCCGAGTCCGCTGTCGGTGGTGGTCTGGCTTATTTGCAGACGGGAGATCGTGTGCGTTTCGATTTGAATCGCCGCACCGCCAATGCGCTGGTGAGCGAAGAAGAATGGGCGGCGCGCAAGGCGGCGTGGAAGCCGCCTGAGCTCGTCAATCAGACGCCCTGGCAGGCGCTGCACCGGCAATTCGTGGGTCAGCTCGACAAAGGTGGTTGTCTTGATTTTGCTGTGGATTATCAGCGGATTTCCACGACCTTTGGTGTGCCACGGGATAATCACTAATCGTCACTGATCGCACTGATCGTCATTGACAATCAGTGCGATATTTTTCTGCGGCGCGGCGCGCCAATTTGCGAGCCTTGGTCTGTTCAGTCAGAGGCGCCTCGCGCAAATCTTCTTCGCGCCATTTTAGTTGCAGCGCGAGTGATTTGCACTTGCGCTCTCGTGCCGCCGCGCCGCGTGCAGATAGATCGCGTATCTGCTTATCCTGCCGTTCGCGTTGTTCTCGTATAGCTTGTAATTTTTCAACTTCTTTTTTTTCGCGCGCGAGTGATTTTTCATCTGGTTTTTCTTCTGAGTCGCGCGACTTCTGAGGCACTGTCACTGAGAGCTGTTGTCCATCGCAGGGAATATCGGTATACGTAACCACACCAGCCTGCTCGCATTTGTATATGGCTGACGCGGGAGAAGTGAAAAAAGATAGAAATAAAACGATAGCCGCCAATACGGCAGCGTTCATTGCAGTCATCAGAACCTCTCAAATGGGAATACTGCAGGGTGCGTCTACCAGAGTTAGAGCACCTTGCCAGGATTCATCAGGTTAAGCGGATCGAGTGCCCGCTTGATTGCCACCATCATGTTCAGTTCTGTCTCGGATTTGTAGCGTTTGATTTCATCGCGCTTCAAAGCGCCCAGCCCGTGCTCGGCGGAGATTGATCCATCATACGCATGCACCTTGTCATGCACGAGCTGATTGATCGTCGCTTGATGCTGAAGAAAATCGTCGTCATTGTGCCCCAAAGGTGCGGACACGTTGTAATGCAGGTTGCCGTCACCGAGGTGGCCAAAGGTCACCATACGACTAGCCGGGAATTTCTGTTGCAATAACGCGTCAGTCTCTTCAATGAAGTCGGCAAGGCGTGAGACCGGCACGGCAATATCGTGCTTGATATTTTTACCTTCAGCCGCCTGTGCCATCGAAATATGCTCCCGCAATTGCCACATTGTCTGCGATTGCGACAGTGAGCTCGCCACCACAGCATCCTGAATCAGTTCACGATCCATCGCATCGGCGGCTAAAGCTTCAAGCATTGCATTGGCATGAGCTTCGGACTCGGCATCGGAGAGCTCCAGCAACACATACTGCTGATGAGGCTCGCGGAAAGGCGAGTGCAGTGCAGGGAAATGTTTTTCGACCAGCTGCAGGCAGAACGCTGACATTAATTCAAAACCGGTCAGAGCAGCATCGCAGCGTTGCTGCGCAAGCGACAACAGCGAGAGCGCATCGCGCGGGTGACGCAGTGCGAACAACGCCGTGAGTCTGGCGGCAGGTTGCGCATACAATTTCAGAACGGCAGCGGTGATGATGCCCAGCGTGCCTTCGGCACCGATGAACAAGTCTCTCAGGTCATAGCCAGTGTTGTCCTTGCGCAGTCCGCGTAGGCCATCCCAGATTTCACCCTGGGGTGTGACGATCTCCAGTCCCAGCGTCAGTTCACGCATCGTTCCATAGCGCAGCACCGCAGTACCACCGGCGTTGGTCGATAGATTGCCGCCTATGGTGCAGCTACCTTCCGAGGCCAGTGAGAGTGGAAACAGTCGTTGTGCTTCAACAGCAGCATCCTGCACATGCTGGAGCAGACATCCGGCTTCCGCAGTCAGGGTGTTGTTGATGGCGTCGATACTGCGTATGCGGTTCATGCGTGCGAGCGACAAGACAATCGCATTGCCGCTCGCATCGGGCACACTGCCCAGTACCAGCCCCGTGTTACCGCCTTGGGGCACGATGGGAACCTGATTTGCGACACACAGCTTCATAATGGCCGCGACTTCATTGGTGTTGCCCGGCCGGATCACCGCGCGCGCAAGACCCGTGAAACGGCCGCGCCAGTCAGTCAGATATCGCGCCATATCATCACCGGTCAGCACATTCGCGGGGCCGACGACGTTAATGCATTGCGTGAGGAAATCAGGATTCATCGCTCGTTGCAGACTTTTGACCCGCTGCTTTTTGTATTGCCTCGCTGGCTAATTGCTTGGCGGCGCGCTTGTAGGGTCTGAGAAAGAAAATCGCGCAAAAGAAAAACACGGTCGAGAAAAGTATTTCCAGCGACGCGAGCAGCTGCGACATGCCGCGCTCGCTCCATGCGCGTACGACACCTTCGGTGAAATACAGCAAGATCATCATCGAGGCCCACTGCATGGTGTAGATGTTGCGGCGTATCGTGCCCGACAAGGGCAGTAACAACGGCAGCGCTTTGATGATCATCCAAGAGCCACCGGGGCGCAGCGGCGCAAGAACCAGTTCCCACAAGATGCACAGCACCAGCAGTCCGAGTAGGCTGGTGACAGCCAGCCGGTGCAGCAGATCGGAAGGGTTAGGTTTCGTCATGATTGGAGTTTCTTTGCCGTTGCTGCGAGTCGCTTGCCGAGCGCAATAGCGAGCGTGCGGGTATCGTCGCTGATATTTTTGTCGCCAGAGATGCCCGACCAGTGTGTCGCACCGTACGGTGATCCGCCACTTTCGGTCGTCATCAGTGCCGGTTCGCTGTAAGGCAGGCCAAGCATGAGCATGCCATGGTGAAGCAAAGGCAGCATCATTGAAAGCAAGGTTGATTCTTGTCCACCGTGAAGGCTGCCCGTCGAAGTGAATACACACGCGGGCTTGCCTGCGAGTGCGCCGGATAACCACTGAGCGCTGCTGCCATCGATAAAATACTTGAGGGGGGCAGCCATGTTGCCAAACCGCGTGGGCGATCCCATTGCCAGGCCGGCGCAGTTCTCCAGATCAGCCAGCTCGACATAAGGTGCACCGGAGTTTGGCACGGCAGGCTCGGTGGCTTCGCTCACCGCTGATACCGCAGGCACCGTGCGCAGCACCGCTTCACAGCCGGGAACGCTCTCGATACCTTGCGCGATCAACTCGGCCAGTTTGCGTGTTGCGCCATGTCGCGAGTAATAAAGGACCAGAATGGGTAGGGTGGGGGTGTTCATGCTTGGTATTATAGGGCGCTTTAGTTTCTAATTTTTCGCATGCATCCATCCTCTTCATCAGGCGTTCATCGCTGGTCACGCGTACAAGTACGCGATTTGCTGCGATTCGTGCTGCGCCGTCTCCGGGAGGAGCGACTGCCCGAGGTGGCTGGCAGCCTCACTTTTAGCACCGTGTTGGCCGTGGTGCCGGTCCTGACGATTGCTTTTGCGATCTTCACGACCTTTCCTTTGTTTACTACATTCCGCGAGTCGCTCGAGACTTATTTCGTGCAGACCCTCATGCCCAAGGGTATCGCCAACACCATCCTTGATTACCTGAGTCAGTTTTCTGCGAAAGCCAGTCGACTGTCAGCGATGGGTGCGATTGTTCTGATTGTGACGGCTGTCTTTATGTTTGGCACGGTCGACAGAACGCTGAATCGTATCTGGCGAGTACGTACGGCTCGACCTTTTGCTCAGCGCATGATCGTGTACTGGGCCGTCATGACACTTGCGCCTTTGCTGATTGGCGCATCCATGTCATTTGCCGGGGAAATCTTGCCGCTCACGCGAGGGTTATCGCGTGGGTTGCCTGTACTGCGTACCGTGATTACCCTGCTGGTATCGATGAGTTTATCGACCTTGGCTTTCTCATTGCTCTATCTGGGCGTGCCGAATCGCCGAGTTGAATGGCGTGATGCGGTGATTGGCGGTTTGGTCGCTGCAGTAGCGTTTGAAATCACGCGAAGCTTGTTCGCTTTTTTCATCGTGCAGGGACCGAGTTACCGGATGATCTATGGCGCGCTCGCGGCAGTGCCTATTTTTCTGATCTGGGTTTATTTTTTCTGGATGATCACCTTGTTGGGCGCCGTGGTCGCTGCCGCGCTGCCGGTCGTCAAGTATGAAAGGTGGTGGCATCGTTCGGCGCCCGGTAGTGAGTTTCTGGATGCGATGTCTGTGCTGAAGGTGCTGGTCGATGCTCGGAGCGATAACGCAGCAGTCGGCGCGATGCGACTTCGCGAACTCACTCAACTGGGTTTTGAAGAATCCGAGGGCTTGTTGCAGCGAATGCTGGATTCCGGCTGGGTAGGCAGGGTACGTTCGGACCCCGGCCGGCGCGCGCGTCTGGGAAATCGTTCGCAGCAATACGAGGACCGCTGGGCGCTGCTGGTCAGTCCTGACAAACTGACATTAGCCGATGTGTATCAGCGCTTTGCTTTCGCGCCAGCACCGCAATCGGTACTGGCCACGAAGATAGAGGCCGTGGTCGATCGTGGTTTGGCGATTTCGCTGACGGATTATTTTGCCGAAGCGCAGGCGAATCGGAACAAACTATCTAGCACCTGATCCGGTTGTTCAGCCATCAGTGCATGACCACAGGCGTCGATCTGCACGACCTCGGCTGTGGGTAGCTTGCTGATCAGGCTGCCGGCAGCTTTTGCCGGGGTCATCATGTCTTTTTTCCCGAGCACGAATATCGCTGGGCACTGCAACGCCGCAGCGGCTGCTTCGCCACCTTCATAGGCATTACACGCTGAAAAATCCGTATAAAAAACTTTGGCAGGATTGCCGCGTGAAATGTGCTGCATCAGTCGGCGGCTACCGCCCTGCACATAAAAACCAGGTCCGGGTGCCGAGGGTTTTTGTGCGATGCCTGAATGCGACCAGATATTGACCATATCGATCGCTCGTTGCTCATGATCGCGCGCTGCTTCCAGTAGTGTCGATGACACTTTCATCGGGTAGGCTGTACCGACCAGTGCCACACCCTTGATTTTTTCGGGTGCGCGAGCGGCAGTTTCCAGTGCAATGAGCGAACCCATGCTGTGCCCAATCAGGATGGTTTTACGAACGCCAGCCGTATCCAGCAGCGCACGCAGCCAGTCGGACTGTGCCTCAACACTTTCCAGCGGCTCGCCTTCACTGCGACCATGCCCCGGCAGATCGACGGCCAGAACCGAAAAACCATGATGCGCAAAATAGCGCGTTTGCAGTGCCCACACCGAGTGATCGTTCTGCGCCCCATGAATGAACACGGCAGTGGGTAAAGCAGCATCAAAGGATTTGCCGCCGGTGTAAGCATAAGCGCGATGGCCATTGACGATTTGTTTCATGAATTACGCTCCCTTCTGCGATGCTTTGAGTCCGCGCTTCAGGTCGTCGATCAGATCATCGGCATCCTCTAACCCAACGGACAGTCGCATCGTGCCTTCGCGTATACCGGATGCTTCGAGTTGTTCGGTTGGTACGCGGAAGTGGGTGGTGGATGCCGGATGAATCACCAGCGATTTCGCATCACCTACATTGGCCAGATGGGAGAATACCGAGAGCGATTCCACAAAGCGGCGTCCGGCGGCGCGGTCACCTTTCAGTGTGAACGAAAACACAGCACCGCAGCCGCGAGGCAGTAATTTTTTAGCGAGCTGATAGTCGGGATGTTCAGGTAGTTCTGGATATGACACGGATTCGACAGCGGGATGCGCGAC
>JAIXYM010000059.1 GCA_027490255.1 Oxalobacteraceae bacterium
CCACCGATGTGGAACGTCCGCATGGTGAGCTGAGTGCCCGGCTCACCAATCGATTGCGCAGCAATCACACCCACAGCCTCACCGGAGTTGACCATGCTGCCGCGACCCAAATCACGGCCATAGCACATCGCACAAAGCCCATAGCGCGTGTCGCAGGTCAACGGTGTGCGAACCTTGACTTCATCAATGCCCAGACGCTCGATCTCTTCGACCGCATCTTCATCCAGCAAAGTCCCCGACTCATACACCGTCGCCTGAGTGTCGGGGTTAATCACATCCAATGCAGTGACACGACCGAGGATACGATCGCGCAGCGCCTCAATAACCTCGCCACCTTCCACCAGCGCTTTCATCGACGCGCCATTGGCCGTGCCGCAATCATCTTCGATCACGACCAGATCCTGAGTGACGTCGACCAGACGACGAGTCAGGTATCCCGAGTTCGCAGTCTTAAGCGCCGTATCGGCAAGACCTTTACGAGCGCCGTGCGTGGAAATGAAGTACTGAAGCACGTTCAGACCTTCACGGAAGTTCGCCGTGATAGGTGTCTCAATGATCGAACCGTCAGGTTTGGCCATCAGACCGCGCATACCCGCGAGCTGGCGGATCTGTGCAGCAGAACCTCGCGCACCGGAGTCGGCCATCATGTAGATCGCATTAAAGGATTCCTGTGTACCTTTGGATCCATCGCGCCGAACCACATCTTCAACTTTCAGCTGCTCCATCATGGCCTTACCGACTTCATCACCGGCCTTGCCCCAAATGTCGACCACTTTGTTGTAGCGCTCACCTGACGTCACCAGACCAGACGAGTACTGCTGCTCGATCTGTTTGACTTCGTGTTCGGCAGCTGCGATCAGCGTCGCCTTCTGCGGTGGCACCAACATGTCATCCACGCAAATCGAAATACCCGCGCGCGTCGCCAAACGGAAGCCTGACTGCATCAGCTGATCGGCAAACACGGCCGTCGCACGCAGTCCGCACTTGCGGAAGGAGATGTTGATTAGCTTGGAGATTTCTTTTTTCTTCAGCGCGCGATTAATGGCGCTGAACGGCAGACCTTTCGGCAGAATCTCTGACAGAATCGCGCGACCTATCGTTGTTTCATAACGATTGATGGTCTTGACGAATTCACCGGTCGCAGCATCTTTCGGGTACTCGGTAATACGCACCGTGATGCGGGTCGTCAGTTCAACTTCCTTGTTGTCGTAGGCGCGGATGACCTCGGATACGCCCGAGAACATCATGCCCTCGCCCTTAGCATTGATTTTTTCACGCGTGGCGTAGTACAGACCCAGCACGATATCCTGTGAAGGCACGATCGATGGCTCGCCATTCGATGGGAACAAAATATTGTTCGACGCCAGCATCAGCGTGCGCGCTTCCATCTGCGCCTCAATAGAGAGAGGCACGTGGACCGCCATCTGGTCGCCGTCGAAGTCGGCGTTAAACGCTGCGCAAACGAGCGGGTGCAATTGAATTGCCTTGCCCTCGATCAGCACAGGCTCGAACGCCTGAATACCAAGGCGGTGCAAGGTCGGCGCACGGTTCAGCATCACAGGGTGCTCGCGAATCACTTCTTCGAGAATGTCCCAGACGACTGGCTCTTGCATCTCGACCAATTTCTTCGCAGCCTTGATCGTGGTCGCCAGACCCATCAATTCGAGTTTATTGAAGATAAAGGGCTTGAACAGTTCGAGCGCCATCAGCTTGGGCAAACCGCACTGATGCAGTTTGAGCTGAGGGCCCACCACGATGACAGAACGGCCCGAGTAGTCAACACGCTTGCCCAGCAGGTTCTGACGGAAACGGCCGCCTTTACCCTTGATCATTTCGGCGAGCGATTTCAACGGACGCTTATTCGCACCGGTCATCGCTTTACCACGACGTCCATTGTCGAGCAGCGAATCAACCGCTTCCTGCAGCATGCGCTTTTCGTTGCGCGTGATGATTTCTGGCGCGCGCAATTCCATCAAACGCTTCAAACGGTTATTACGATTGATCACGCGGCGATACAGATCATTCAGATCCGATGTCGCGAAACGGCCACCATCCAGCGGCACCAACGGACGCAACTCTGGCGGCAGGACCGGCAGCACTTCCATGATCATCCAGTCCGGCTTGATGCCAGAACGCTGGAAGGCTTCGAGTACTTTCAGGCGCTTCGCGTATTTCTTGATTTTCGCTTCGGATTTGGATTCACGCAAATCCGTGCGCAGCTGTTCTGCTTCACGATCGATATCGATGGTACGCAGCAGTTCACGAACGCCTTCTGCGCCCATGAACGCAGTGAAATCATCGCCAAACTCTTCATACTTGGCGGCGTAATCATCCTCGGACATGATCTGGCATTTCTTCAGCGGTGTCATACCAGGATCGGTGACGACATAGGCTTCGAAATACAGCACGCGCTCAATGTCGCGCAGCGTCATATCGAGCACCATGCCCAGACGCGATGGCAGCGATTTCAAGAACCAGATGTGCGCGACCGGCGAAGCCAACTCGATGTGACCCATACGCTCACGGCGCACTTTGGCCAGCGTGACTTCAACGCCGCACTTCTCGCAGATTAC
Organism: Oxalobacteraceae bacterium; assembly: GCA_027490255.1. Taxonomy (GTDB): domain Bacteria; phylum Pseudomonadota; class Gammaproteobacteria; order Burkholderiales; family Burkholderiaceae_D; genus Pernthalerella. The sequence continues at coordinate 2,574 of JAIXYM010000059.1, forward strand.
GCCACGATGCTTGAGGCGCTTGTACTTGCCGCACAAGCACTCATAGTCCTTGATCGGACCAAAAATCTTGGCGCAGAACAGACCGTCACGCTCCGGCTTGAACGTGCGGTAATTGATGGTCTCAGGCTTTTTGACTTCGCCATAAGACCAGGACCGAATTTTTTCAGGTGACGCGAGGCCAATCTTGATCGCGTCGAATTGTTCGTTTTGCTGAACTTGCTTGAATAGATCGAGCAGTGCTTTCATGTATCACTCCAGTGTGGCGTGAAAAATTAATCGTTACGGCGTCCTCTCCCAACGGGAGAGGACGTTGAGGCTTAATCGCGGTCCAGATCGATATCGATACCCAGCGAGCGGATTTCCTTCACCAACACATTGAAGGATTCCGGCATGCCAGCGTCGATCACGTGATCGCCCTTCACCAAGTTTTCGTACACCTTGGTGCGGCCATTCACATCGTCGGACTTCACGGTCAGCATTTCCTGCAAGACGTAAGAAGCGCCGTAGGCCTCGAGGGCCCAGACCTCCATCTCGCCAAAACGCTGTCCGCCGAACTGCGCCTTGCCGCCGAGTGGCTGTTGCGTCACTAGCGAGTAAGGTCCGGTCGAACGTGCATGCATCTTGTCGTCAACCAGGTGGTGCAACTTCAGCACATGCATATAGCCGACGGTTACCGTACGCTCGAATGCTTCGCCGGTACGACCGTCATACATCGTCACCTGGTTCTTACTTGGCGTCATACCCAGACGATTCGCAATCTCTTGCGGATAAGCCAGGTCGAGCATCCGATGAATTTCGGTCTCATGCGCGCCATCGAACACCGGCGTCGCGAATGGCACACCGTCTTTCAGGTTGTCGGCCAGCTTGATGATGTCGGCATCCGAGAATGCGTCCAGATCTTCGGTGCGACCGGATTCGTTATAAATCTGCTTCAGGAATCCACGCACCTCAGTGGCTTTGGCATGGGCTGCAAGCATTTCGCCTATGCGCAGACCGAGGCCTTTAGCGGCCCAACCGAGGTGAACTTCGAGCACCTGACCCACATTCATACGTGAGGGAACGCCCAGCGGATTGAGGACGATGTCAGCAGGCGTGCCATCGGCCATGTAAGGCATGTCTTCCACGGGCACGATGCGCGAGACCACACCTTTATTACCGTGACGACCGGCCATCTTGTCGCCAGGCTGCAGGCGGCGCTTCACGGCCAGATAGACTTTGACCATTTTCTGCACACCCGGTGGCAACTCATCGCCTTGGGTAAGCTTCTTACGCTTTTCTTCGAAGGCCAAGTCAAACTGGTGACGTTTTTCAGCGATCGATTCCTTGATCGCTTCCAGTGCACCTGCGGCATCTTCGTCAGCCGGACGGATGTCAAACCAATGATATTTCTCGAGATCGTCCAGGTAGGCCTTGTCGATCTTCGTACCCTTGGCCAGCTTCTTCGGACCGCCATTAGCGACTTTACCGATCAGCATTTTTTCCAGACGCTGGAAGGCATCGCCTTCAACGATACGCAGCTGGTCGTTCAGATCCAGGCGATAACGCTTGAGCTCATCGTCAATGATTTGCTGCGCACGCTTGTCACGCTGAATACCTTCACGCGTGAAAACCTGCACGTCGATGACCGTTCCGATCATGCCAGAAGGTACGCGCAAAGAAGTATCTTTAACGTCCGAGGCTTTCTCGCCGAAGATCGCACGCAGAAGTTTCTCTTCTGGTGTGAGCTGCGTCTCACCCTTCGGTGTGACCTTGCCGACCAGTACGTCGCCCGCTTCAACTTCTGCACCGATGTACACGATACCGGACTCATCAAGACGAGCCAGCTGATTTTCAGCTAGATTCGAAATATCGCGAGTAATCTCTTCAGGTCCAAGCTTGGTATCGCGCGCCACCACTGAAAGTTCTTCGATGTGAATCGAGGTATAACGATCATCAGCCACCACCTTCTCGGAAATCAGAATCGAGTCCTCGAAGTTGTAACCATTCCACGGCATGAAAGCGACCAGCATGTTCTGACCAAGCGCGAGTTCGCCGAGGTCGGTCGAAGCACCATCGGCGACGACGTCGCCGCGCGCTACGCGATCACCCACTTCAACGATAGGGCGCTGATTGATGTTGGTGTTCTGGTTTGAACGGGTATATTTGATGAGGTTGTAGATGTCGACACCAACTTCGCCGGCCTGTGCTTCGTCGTCGTTGACGCGAATCACAATACGACCTGCATCAATGTAATCAACTACACCACCACGCAACGCCTGAACTGTGGTGCCTGAGTCAATCGCCACCGTACGCTCAACGCCTGTACCCACCAGCGCCTTTTCAGGGCGCAGACAAGGTACCGCCTGACGTTGCATGTTCGCGCCCATCAATGCACGGTTCGCATCATCGTGCTCAAGGAAGGGAATCAGCGATGCCGCAACCGAAACAATCTGTCCTGGAGCCACGTCCATGTATTGCACGCGCTCGGGGGAAACCAGAATTGTTTCACCCGCTTCACGTGCCGAGACGAGCTCGTCAGAGAGCTTGCCGTTCTTGTCGATGGTCGCATTCGCCTGCGCGATGATGTAGCGACCCTCTTCAATCGCGGACAGGTAATCGATCTGATCGGTTACTTTACCGTCGATGACCTTGCGGTAAGGCGTTTCAAGGAAACCATACTCGTTCAGGCGCGCGTACATCGCGAGCGAATTGATCAGACCAATGTTCGGTCCTTCGGGTGTTTCGATCGGACAGACACGGCCGTAGTGCGTCGGATGCACGTCGCGCACTTCAAAGCCGGCTCTTTCGCGGGTCAGACCACCTGGTCCCAGTGCGGAGACACGGCGTTTGTGCGTGATCTCGGAAAGGGGATTGGTTTGGTCCATGAACTGCGAGAGCTGCGAAGAACCAAAAAATTCGCGAATCGCTGCCGAGATCGGCTTGGAGTTGATCAGGTCATGCGGCATCAGATTATCTGCTTCGGCTTGACCCAGACGTTCCTTCACTGCGCGTTCGACGCGCACAAGGCCTGCGCGGAACTGGTTTTCGGCCAACTCGCCAACACAACGTACACGGCGGTTACCCAAGTGGTCGATGTCATCGACTTCGCCGCGACCATTGCGCAACTCAACGAGAATCTTGATAACAGCGAGAACGTCTTCATTGGAGAGCGTCATCGTGCCGATCAACTCATCGCGACCCACACGACGGTTGAACTTCATGCGGCCTACCGCAGATAGGTCGTATCGATCTTCGCTGTAAAACAAGCCATTGAAGAGTGCCTCGACTGAATCTTCAGTCGGCGGCTCGCCGGGGCGCATCATGCGATAAATCGCGATACGCGCGGACATTTGATCAGCAGTGTCATCAGCGCGAAGAGTTTGCGAGATGTAGGCACCTTGATCAAGGTCGTTGGTGTACAACGTCTGAATGTTGGCTACCTTCGAATCGCGTAAATGACCAATCAACTCTTCGGTCAGTTCGTCGTTCGCATTTGCGATGACTTCACCGGTATCTGCATCAATGATGTTCGTGGCCAGCACTCGGCCCAGCAAATAGTCTTCAGGAACAGAGATGTGTTTGATACCAGCGGACTCGATATCGCGCACATGCTTGGCATTGACGCGCTTGTCTTTGGTGACGATAACATTGCCGGATTTGTCGGCGATATCAAATCGCGCGACTTCACCGCGCAAACGCTCAGCGACAAACTCCATTTCAGCGCCCTCAGAGCGCAAACTGAAGTTATCAAAGACAAAGAAGTTCGCCAGAATCTGCTCAGCCGTCATACCAATGGCCTTGAGCAAGATCGTGACTGGCATCTTGCGGCGACGGTCGACACGGAAGTACAAAATATCTTTCGGATCGAACTCGAAATCCAACCATGAACCGCGGTAAGGAATGATGCGCGCCGAGAACAACAACTTGCCAGACGAATGCGTCTTGCCGCGATCGTGCTCAAAGAACACGCCAGGCGAGCGATGTAACTGCGACACGATGACACGCTCTGTGCCATTGATAACGAACGAGCCGTTGACCGTCATCAGGGGCAATTCGCCCATGTAGACTTCCTGCTCCTTCATCTCCTTGACGACTGGTTTCGTTGGCGACTCTTTGTCAAGAATGACCAGACGAACTTTGGCGCGCAATGGAGACGCGTAAGTCAGACCTCGCTGTTGACATTCTTTGACGTCGAATGGCGGATCGCCAAGGACATAGGATAAAAACTCAAGGCGAGCAAATCCGTTATGCGACACAATCGGAAAGATCGAGTTGAACGCGGATTGCAGGCCCTCGGTCTTGCGTACCGATGGCCCTGTGTCTGCTTGCAAGAAAGCCGTGTAGGATTCGAGCTGTGTGGCAAGCAGGTAAGGAACATCGTGAACGTTAGCGCGTTTCGCAAAAGATTTGCGGATTCGCTTCTTCTCAGTAAATGAGTAGTGCATGAACACTCCGTGAGTGACAGGAAGGATAGAGAATTCAGGATTCGAAGAACATCACTGTCTTCGTCGAAGAATCCTCAAGTCTTTGCCCTTCTGTTGTGATACGACCAGTGTGCAAACCAAGTATTGCGATCAGGCTACACAGTATTCCGACAGCGACAAAAGAGCCAAAAGCAGGACCCCTCCAGACGGCTGGGCCCTGCACTTTGACTCGTACGCTGCAAGCGCCTCGACCCGAATTACTTGAGGTCGGCCTTCGCGCCTGCTTCTTCCAGTTTCTTCTTTGCTGCTTCGGCGTCTGCTTTGGAAACACCTTCCTTGACAGGCTTCGGTGCGCCATCGACCAGATCTTTTGCTTCCTTCAGACCCAAGCCGGTGATTTCGCGGACGGCTTTAATCACGCCGACCTTATTAGCACCAACGTCTGCCAATACAACGGTGAACTCGGTCTGCTCTTCTGCCGCAGCACCACCACCACCGCCTGCACCAGCAGGACCAGCAACAGCCATGGCCGCTGCAGAAACACCAAATTTCTCTTCAAATGCCTTGACCAGGTCATTGAGGTCCATCACGGACATTTGACCAACGGCTTCAAGGATGTCGTCTTTAGTAATTGCCATTTAAAACTCCTGATTGTTCAGTGAATACTTGAGATCGGACTTGACGGAAACGATCCTGTTTCGCAAAAGATCGGCGAATCAGGCTGCTTCGGTTTCCTTCTTCGCTGCAACGGCTGCCAATACACGAGCCATGCCTGATACCGGCGCCTGCATCACACCCAGCAACTGGGAGATGAGAACTTCACGGCTAGGAATGTTTGCCAGTGCGGTGACGGCCGCCTTGTCGAGTGAACTGCCCGCGTAATTGCCTGCCTTGATGACCAGCTTGTCGTTGCCTTTGGCAAAGTCGTTGAGGACTTTGGCTGCAGCAACAGCATCTTCCGAGAACGCATAGATCAGCGGACCGGTCATTTCAGAAGCAAGAGCGGAAAACGCAGTACCTTCGACGGCGCGACGAGCGAGCGTGTTTTTCAACACACGCAGGTAGACATGCTTTTTACGCGCATCTTCCCGCAACTTCGTCAGGTGACCAACCTCAATGCCACGATATTCGGCCAGCACGATGGTCTGCGCCGTTGCAACTATGGCGGAGACTTCGGCAACTACAGCCTTTTTGTCATTTAGATTGAGACTCACGTTCAACCTCCAAAAGTGATGATCGGCGAATGCACAGTCGGGTGACTGCCTACCTCACATCGTTTCGAACACGGCGTCCGAAGTCAGGAGTTCTTGCATACACGCGGTACATTGCGTGCGGCGGAGAGACTGCAAAACTTGTTCGGGCTCGCCATCTGCGTTGGGTGCTTAGGGATCGCTCCTTCGGCGTTTTAACTCTCAGCAACCTGTTCTGTTACTTCGGGCCCAACGGTCTTTGATTGCCTGAACCATCAACATCGCTGCCTACGGTCCAGCCCAAAGAACTGCCTCACGCCACAGGGCGCGAGGACTTTATTTTTCTGCTCAGGCAGTCAAGCTAGCCTGATCAACACGCACGCCCGCGCCCATAGTCGAAGAAAGCGATACCTTACGCAGGTAAACGCCCTTGCTCGTCGCAGGCTTAGCCTTGCTCAGTGCATCCAGCAATGCCAGCAGATTGCTCTTGAGATCAGCATCCGCAAATGATTTGCGGCCAATCGTCGCGTGAACAATACCGGCTTTGTCAGTGCGGTACTGCACCTGACCTGCTTTGGCATTTTTTACAGCAGTGGCGACGTCCGGCGTTACGGTACCGACCTTCGGGTTTGGCATCAAACCGCGCGGGCCGAGAACCTGACCCAGGGTACCGACGATACGCATCGTGTCGGGCGAAGCGATCACCACGTCGAATGGCATGTTGCCGGCCTTGATGGATTCCGCCAGATCTTCCATACCAACGATGTCTGCTCCCGCTGCCTTTGCTTCCTCGGCCTTCGCGCCAGTGGCAAATACAGCCACCCGCATCGTCTTACCGGTGCCGGCTGGCAGTACGACGGAACCACGAACCACTTGGTCAGATTTTTTCGCATCAACACCGAGCTGTACGGCAACGTCGATGGATTCGTTAAATTTTGCGGTTGCCAGTTCCTTCACGAGCGCAATAGCGTTATCGAAAGGATAGGGTTTGGTGCGATCAACTTTGGCCTTGATCAATTTGGCGCGTTTAGTCAGCTTAGTCATTACAGACCCTCCACCGTGATGCCCATGGAACGAGCGGAACCGGCAATCGTGCGCACAGCCGCCTCAAGATCAGCGGCAGTAAGGTCGGGCTGTTTCTGGGTAGCGATTTCTTCTGCTTGCTTACGAGTGATCTTGCCCACCTTGTCGGTATGCGGCTTGGACGATCCCTTTTGAATTCCAGCTGCTTTCTTGATCAGAATGCTGGCTGGCGGCGTCTTCATCACAAACGTGAAAGACTTGTCCGCAAACGCAGTAATTACGACTGGAATTGGCAGACCTGGCTCAAGACCCTGCGTTTGCGCATTGAAGGCTTTGCAGAATTCCATGATATTCAGACCGCGCTGACCCAGTGCTGGGCCAATCGGGGGGGACGGATTTGCTTTACCAGCCGGCACCTGCAGCTTGATAAAGCCAATGATTTTCTTTGCCATGAGGGCTCCTGTTGATGAGTGATAGCGCCTTTTCGTTTGCCTTTCGGCTTCCTACTGGGGCTCCTCGGTTTACTGCATTAAATCGGGTACTTCGATGTACAACTTAATTGCGATGGCCGTATGTGCGGCCGCGTCAGGCCTTTTCAACCTGACCAAACTCCAGCTCCACCGGCGTTGCGCGACCAAAAATCGTGACTGATACGCGCACGCGTGATTTTTCATAGTTCACTTCTTCAACATTGCCGTTGAAATCGGTGAACGGACCATCCTTAATTCGTACCAGCTCGCCCACCTCGTAAAGCACTTTGGGTCTGGGCTTCTCCACACCTTCTTGCATCTGATGCATGATCTTGTCGACTTCATGCGGAGGAATCGGTGTGGGCTTGTTTGACTTGCCACCGATGAAACCGGTGACCTTGTTCGTGTTTTTTACCAGGTGCCAAGTGTCATCCGTCATCTCCATTTCGACGAGCACATAGCCCGGAAAGAAACGACGCTCAGTTACCGACTTTTGGCCATTCTTCATCTCGACCACTTCCTCAGTGGGCACCAAAATCTGACCAAACTTCTCTTCCATGCCAGCACGCGCAATACGCTCAGTCAGCGCACGTTGCACACTTTTTTCCATGCCTGAGTACGCATGAACGACGTACCACAGCTTCTTTCCGCCGCCGGAAGCCGACGCTTCGCTCGCTTGTGTGTTGTCCGTCATCATTATCTCCAGCCCAAGATCAGTTCATACAGAACCAACTCGAGCAATTTGTCCGTACCCCAAAGGAACAGCGCCATGACAAGAACGAAGCCAAACACAACACCCGTAATCTGCATCGCTTCTCTGCGCGATGGCCAGACCACCTTTTTCGTTTCTTTCACCGACTCGCTGGCGAAACCAATGAACACGCGACCATGATACGAAGTCCAGGCAAACGCAATTGCCAACGCCAAACCGCCGACCAGCGCCGCAGCACGGATCAGCGTAGCTTGCCCTGCCAGCGCGTAAAAACCAACAACACCAGCGACGACTGCAGCGCCTGCGAGAACCAGCTTGGCTTTGTCAGCCGAGGTTGTCACAGTCTGCACAGGTTGATTCGACATTTACGTTTACTTTCGGTGTCTTGCACCTGATTCGGTGGCAGGGGCGGAGGGCCTCGAACCCCCAACCTACGGTTTTGGAGACCGTCACTCTGCCAATTGAGCTACGCCCCTGCGGTAAAACTTGGCATCCAATAAAAAAGCCATGCTGGCGATGGTCTCGCCGGCACGGCCGTTACAGCTTTTAGTCCATGATCTTGGCAACAACACCTGCGCCAACGGTACGGCCGCCTTCGCGAATCGCAAAACGCAGACCTTCTTCCATCGCAATCGGGTTGATCAGCTTGACCGTGATCGACACGTTGTCACCCGGCATGACCATCTCCTTGCC
>JAIXYM010000073.1 GCA_027490255.1 Oxalobacteraceae bacterium
CAGACCACCATCCAAGGTGTCTTTACCGGCGCCGCCTACTAGGACATCGTCGCCTGCCATGCCAGAGAGGATGTTGTTGCCAGTGTTACCGGCGATACGGTTATCAAGGGCATTACCTGTACCGTTAATCGCGGAGGAACCGGTCAGGACAAGTTTAGTCTCGGTGTCTGCTAAGGTGTAACTGATAGCTGAGTAGATAGCCTCAATGACATCTGTGACATTCACTGTTGCGGTGGCGATGGAAGATAAAGCGCCATCAGACGCTTCCACGGTCAAGTAAAACGTCTTTGTTGTCTCAAAATCCAAGTCACCTGAATCGTTAACAGTGACGACACCCGTCGACGAATTTATCGAAAAGGCAGCTTTGCCATCTGCATCTAGGTCGAAATTGCCATTCGCTATGATATAGGTCAGTGTGTTACTTTCAAGATCAAAAGCGGAGACTGTACCTAAGGTGGATCCACTCGAACTCTCTTCAGGTATGGACAGCGCGAGATCTGAAATGACAGGTGCGGAATTTTTCAATTTACCAATAAATGCGTCAGAGCCGCCACTAGTTATCTCACCATTTAGTCCGCCTGTTGACTCTCCAGCGATATAAATTGAGCCATCGCTTCCAATCGCGAGTGCCGTGCCACTGTGTATCTTTGCGCTTGCTCCAAATTGCTTAGTCCATGTTTTACTGCCATCTGGTTTATATTGAATTAAGTAAGCATCATATGTACTAGCGGCTACCGAACCGGTCATGCTGTTCGATTGTCCGTTTAGATGTCCCGTTGTATATCCTGCTAAGTAGATCGAGCCATCAGGTCCTGTTTTCAATGCAAGTGCAGCATCGACAGAGTAGACTCTGTCTAACCAAAAAAAGTCTGCTCTCTCGCCTTCAATAACGTTATTCCAGATTAATTCACCATCAGAGTTATACTTTGCAAGAAAGCCGTTGTAGTCAAGAACGAAGCCTTTCTGTGACCGAATATTGCCGGCAAGATAAACCGATCCATCTAAGCCGATCGTTAGTGCCGTAGCACCATTTGACTCTGTCCCGATCAACCTTGTCCAAATTTTAGCTCCATCTGCCGAGTACTTTGAGAGGAATGACTTTGCAAGCCCATCGATCGTCTCTCCTCCAACATAAATTGATCCATCAGGCCCAACCGCGATAGATGTAGCCATACTCCAAGATGACTCGCCCAACAACTGGGTCCAATCCCTGGTGCCGTCGGAATTAATCTTCGTGACGAATGCATCCCAATTGGTTGGTTTTGCCGCCCCATCAAGACTACCTTGAGTGTATCCTGCCACAAAAATTTCACCGCTAGACGCGACTGCTAAAGCTAGCGAATGATCAGCAGAGGTTGATTTTTGCAGCTTAGTCCAACCGGGGTCTCCATCGGCATCAAATTCAATAACAAACCCATCGTAAAAGCTACCATTTAAGACATCATGTGTCCCATCGAAGTGAACGGAAGTATCACCCGGCGAACCCGTTGTACGGCCTGCGACGTATATCTTATTGTTGGCAGCCGAAGCAAGTGCCAAAGCGGCGTCAGAACTTAATGAGCCAAACAACTGAGACCAGCCTAGACTACCGTCCGATCTAAATTGCGTAATGAACGCGTCACCTGAGCCAATTGGCGAATCTCCATTTAGCTGACCCGAGGTGCGTCCTGCCAAATACATAGCGCCATCCGCTCCATACGCCAGCGCAAACGCCTTATCGTATGCAGTTGATCCCAACAACCTGACCCACTCAAAATTTGGTGCAATAGGCATGTTTTCGCTAGGATTTAAAGTTAAGAGGTTTGCATTACTCACACGATCCAGAGGTCTTGAGGGCTTAACGTACTTACACTGGTAAGTACCGCAAACGCGACTGCCGCACCACTACCATTTCCATCGGCGTCATAGAATAGCGTCTTGTTAGATACGCTGTAGATCAGGTAGTCATCTCCATCTACGGCTCTGCCCGTAGCACTAAAATGGTCTGAAACATCCTCGCCCACCGAGAATCGAGAGAACATATCGCGATCCAGCGCAATCTTATCCTGCCCACTCACAAAGTCCATGATGGTATCGACATTAGTGTTTCGGTTCAGTGCTGCATCGAAGACGAATTGGTCTGATCCAGCCCCGCCCGTTAATCGGTCTCGGCCTTCGCCACCGCTCAGGTAGTCATCACCCGCGCCACCCAGCAGGGTGTCGTTGCCCGCCATCCCGAAAAACCGCTCATTGGACTCGAAACTAGATGTCGAAGCCAGAAGACGATTGATATTGCTCGCTACCCAGTCCAGTCCCGCTGTCTCTGGGATCAGATCCCAGTTGGGGGAGCTACGGATAATGTTACTAAGACCATTACCCCGGATCTCAATATACTCAAAAATGCCATTCTCACTAACCGAGCCGTCGTTGATGTAGTTTTCAACGTTGTCCGTCATGGCGTAGTACGCCACATCGCCCAATATGGTGTCAGTACCTTCACTCCGGTACTCAATCACCTCTGGTGTATTAACAAGTTGGTCAAACAGGTAGATGTCGTTTCCTCGCCCGCCGTAGAGGAGGTCGATTGAGCTTTCTCTCTCATTTTGAAAGGCCGCGTCTGAGAACGCGGAGTCACCACCATTGATGTCTGCATCGTCGTAATCGTAATAGCCGAAGAGGAGGTCAGCACCATCACCACCGTAGAGCGTATCTGATCCCGCACCACCTTCGATGATGTCAATTCGTGATCCACCCCTAATGACATTATCAATGTCGCTACCGACCAAGGTGCTGTTGGATCGGCCTGCGTAGGTCAGATTCTCAACATGGTCGTAATCAATCAGGTCGAACTGGGAGAGGGTAGTGCGGATCAGGTCGATACCTTCGTCCGCCAGTTCTGTCACTAAGTC
>JAIXYM010000111.1 GCA_027490255.1 Oxalobacteraceae bacterium
CTCAACATGGTCGTAATCAATCAGGTCGAACTGGGAGAGGGTAGTGCGGATCAGGTCGATACCTTCGTCCGCCAGTTCTGTCACTAAGTCACCGGTATGATCTACGATGAATGTGTCGTCCCCGGTGCCACCGACCAAGGTGTCTGACCCACTACCGCCATCCAAAGTATCATTGCCGGAGCCACCTGAAAGAACATTGACCTGAGCGTTGCCGGTAAGAACATCGTTGCCCGAGCCACCGATCAGGTTTTCGATGTTTCTTAGTCGATCTTCATTTACACTGCCCGCCCGCGTTAATGTTGAAGCGTTTGAGGGAAGCCTGGCCGTGACCGAAAGAGTTTTATCCGAGTAGTCTGCGGTATCGATTCCAGCGCCACCATCCAATATATCGTTACCAGCGCCACCTCGCAGCGTATCGTTACCACCCCCACCCTTTAGCGTGTCCACCCCGGCGCCGCCAATTAGGGTGTCATTTCCGCTGCTGCCTGTAATGCTGTCATTACCTTCCAGCCCATCTATCGACCAGTCCGCATCAGAGGGAGCAACCAATGTGTCATCAAACGCTGAAGTAATCGCCAAGCTCGATAAAGCAATATCGGGCACCTCGGCACCAGCCAGAAGGTCTTCCAACGACCCAAAAGCCAGTCGCTCAATACCTCTTATAACTAGAACCTCAGCACTGCTCACATCAGGAACGTCAGCCTTTACCGAGATTAGATAGTCGGTTGCGCTGATGCGGGCGACAACATAGTTCTGCAGCGCTCCGCGCATAAAAACGGTGTCTTCACCCTCACCTCCGTCGATCGTGTCCGATCCCCCAGTGAGCGAAAGGGTGACCTGAGTTCCCACAAGATTGGTGCCCAAGGCACTGCCCACGTTAAAAAGAAAGAAGTCATTACCTCTGCCACCCAACAAAAGGTCGTCGCCGTCACCCCCTGCCAGAAAATCATTTCCCTCGCCACCAATAAGCGTGTCGTGTCCTCCGGCACCCAGCAGATCATCGTCCCCACCTGCGCCATCAAGCCTATTGGCGCCATCGTTACCGATTAACCCCTGACCCAAGCTATTTCCGGTAAGGTCAATAGCGACATTCGTTGTCGCTCCGGTAAGGGGGCCAACAGCCATCAGATCCTCCACAGCCGCGGCCGCCGTCAAGATATAACTCACGGAGGCCACCACAACATCATTACCATTACCAAGGCTGCCCTTTTCCTGACTATCAGTGTTGTCGGCAACCAGTTCAACAATTACATCGCCGACGGCATCTACGTAGTAAACGTCGTTGCCTACCCCCCCCTCTAGTGTGTCATTACCCGCACCGCCTATGAGCGTGTCATCGCCAGCCAATCCTCTCAGCGTGTTGACACTACTGTTGCCGGTAATTTCATTATCTAGCGCATTACCCGTGCCGTTGATCGCTGCGGTACCGGTTAATACCAAATCATATTCGTCTGCCTTCAGGGTGTAACTAGTCGAGGATATGACGGAATCAAGCACGTTGAGGGTTGCCGTATTACTTAATGTAGAAAAGGCAGTTATACCCCCGCGGTCGCTTGCATAGATTCGGCTACCGGCAACACCGGAGGATTGATCCCAGCCGTAGTAGCTAAATGATGCTCGAGTAGTAGCTGTCCCATCCGACATAAACCGCACAAAGTCTGTACTTTTTAGAGGCAGCGCATCAGCAGTTGAGACAGATCCAACGTCAGTCCAAGTATCCTGTCCCTCGAGCCTAAACTGCCACCGGCCCGCACTGCCGCTCGCGGCGTGAACAGTAATGCCCTGGGGAGAGACACCATCCGGATCTGAGAGGGAATTTCCTAAAAAGCTTGCGACAGATTGACCCGTGGGGTTCGTTTGACGCACCGACACACTCGCGAGGGCGGGCGCACTCGCATTTAATATGGGAGCGTCATTGACGGGGGAGATATATACAGTCGTACTGCCGCTTACGGTAAGCGCACCCCCAGCGCCTTGGCTGCCGGCATTACCATCGCTAAAGGTCCAGCGAAGCCTGACAAAATTTGGCGGCGTATCATTTAGATTTTGGTAAGCAATTCCCTGTAGCGTGCTATTAACCAGCGCTTGAGTTGCTTCGCCATTGAAGGTGAGGGTGAGAGTACCACCACTGTTTTTAGTAACGGATCCTACCCAAGTATCTGAAACTGAAAAGGTATGACCTTCAAGTAGATGAAGGATCGATCCTGCCGCGGAAAAGCCTTCTTGGTTGCTTGCACTGCCATCGCGCTGAATCGTGATGCTTGAACCGCCATAGTTACCGATTGCATTAAGATCGGCATCAAAAATAGCTATGTTCGCATCTAAAACAACAGCAGCACTGTTCTCTGTGTATGTCGCCACGGCGTTAGGCAGACTTTCGGTATAGCCATACACATTGCTCCTAGCAAACACTGGCGCTCGGTTCTGATTAATACTGGTGCTGGAAGAACTCATAAAATTTTGATTTGATTTTAAGTTTTACGGAAAGTAAATATTCCGGCTTTATCTAAAGGTGAGCCGCGCTTGAATTTTGGTTCGTTGTTCGCCGAGTTGAATTTGGGTAGGTAAATATGATTGGTAAATTATCAGTTGTATTTTTAGCACGGCTTTGTCGAGATTACAGGGTGGTGAATCTGCTGTGCTGCGTAGCCGCTTTTTCTCTCAACCAGAGTGACGATAGTGTGTTGGTGCGCTGGCCCAATGACGGTATCGCTTTCTCAGTAACCGACATGAGCGCTTCGCTCAATCGATTCGGGGCGCTCAGCAATCGAGCATCTATCTGGGGTTTGCCCTCGTCGATCATGGCAACCGGCATAGCGTTTGCGCTTTTGTTTCTGGCAACGCAAGGAGCGCCTTAAGTGATCGCCCATCGCTTTGAATGCACAGATCTTCTGGTAAATCGTTTCATGGCTAATTGGCAGCTGACTGGTGATTTGCTCCGGACTCCACTGCAAACCGAGGAGCACTTTATCAGAGAACCAGATTTCTGGCGAAACGCGAGCGGCATTACGGCGGTATTTCGACCGCTCCTCAGACCGGTTCTGGGCTTCTTCGACTGGCCGGTCAAAAGGGTTTCATACTAATGCACCTCAGCCATCCAACACGTTAATCAAAGTTGCACTTCGTCCTTGAATTCACCTTGCAAAAGTGAACGAACACGAGCCAACAAAAAAAGCAAGATTTGCGGTTGCTAAAAGTGTTGGTTGTTCAGCGGATTACGAAACTGAAGGAAGCTATTGCGTTGGGAGGAAATGACTTCCGACTAGAAGACTACACGGCGCGCTACAAAGGCATACGTTCATGGGGGCAAGAAGCACGGTCGCGCAATGAAACAGGGCGACCAAATGAGTTGCGGAATTATGTACAAGTGCCGGCAAACCCGGACATCAGTTGCAAATCAATTAACTGCCTTAATGGAATGACCAGCAGAGGGTGCATGAGAACATCAAATAGTTGACTTTTTATGAAGGCGTACGCGGGGTTTAGTCTGCAATACCCGCGAGCTGATTTGGAAGTATATTATCGGGGCATTCACCCTAATTTCAAAGGCTTCACCGATGGAAACGACTTTTGCAGACACAATCTTGAATGTGGTGGTTACCGGAAATCTTGTGAGGTTCGATTTTGGCACCGTGATACCTGCGCCAGGCAAAGATGGCACCCAGGAGATGCGCGCAACGCCGACCCTAAACATGGTGATGCCAATCGATGGGTTTATTCGCGCTTTTGGGGTTCAGGAGCAATTAATCAAAAAGCTGGTGGCAGACGGCGTCTTGAAGGCTGTGCCCGCCCAAGCTGGCTCGGGTGACGCCGATTCGGTTACGCCGGCGGCTAAGGCAACCAACTAACGTTTGCTGGCTAAGTGTAGTGCTTTCACCCAGATGAAGAATCACGGTACAAATATCACGCTGGACGGTTATCGAAGCGAGTACCGCTTCCAGCTGGTATCGTCTGAAGGCGGTGTGCAGTCCCTCATGCTGGTTGGGACTTCGTCCAAAACTCAAGGGCACTCAATCTCGCTCTATGGCAAACAGGTTATTGATTTCGCCGACACAACACTAAAAATCTCAGACACCGTATTTGGCACCGCTGGCTTGGGAGTGCAGCAACCATCTTCGGAAGCTCAGTCACCGGTTCAAGCGCGGCCAGTATTTTCTTTCTCGCCGTTTGCGCTTGACGCCGGCGATGATCCGGACGCGGACCAGATGCAGATTTCAGAAAATCCGCCCACACACGCGAACCAGAAGCTCAGTGGCCGCCAATCGGCGCCCCAATCCAACCCCAACGGTGATGCACGCGTTGATCCAACTACGTCAGAAAACCAGCCACACACAGAAAAATATCCTCCTGCAAAATTTAGTGAGCCGAATGATCGTATTGACAGTGCACCGAACACTCTATCCTCACAGAGTGGACAATCAAACCGTAATCTGCCTGCTCGACCCACCGATACATCGACGTCGGATTCCTTAGCCATGTGGCCTGCAGCTAGCACTCTTTCGGGAATGATACCCGGTAGCTCCTCCGCTAGTACTCTTTCGGGAATGACACCCGGTAACTCTTCTGCTAGCCCGGCACCGTCGTTTAAGGCGTTGCGATTATTTGGCACGGCAGGGAATGACAATCTCGTCGGTGACTTTGGTGATGATGTTTTTTTCACTTCCGCTGGCGTTGATCGCTACATTGGTAAGGCAGGCCTGGATACCTTGATCGGGGTGGAGGTGGCAACTACGGAAGCAGTTCAAATATCGCCGGGTGTATTTTCTCTCAGAGGTTTTTTTTCTCAGATCACGCAGGGCCCAGCTGACCAGCCTGAGTACGGTGCTCGGTCCTATGGGCCGCAGCTTCATGTGACGGGCGTAGAATTTTTTGCGGGCGTGGAGGGTGACCCGATCACAAAGCTGGCACAAATTGCCAAGCCATCTGTATTTGATGATGAACTAATGCCGTTGCAAACTGGATCTCCTTCGGTCGTGGATGCGATGGCCGGTAACGACATCGTTATTGGCGGCGCAAACGCAGATACGCTGGTCGGCGGTGACGGTAATGACACCATCAGTAGTGGTCCAAATGACCTCGCCGCTTACGCCTCCGGGCGGGAGAGCTTGGCTGGTGGCGCTGGTAATGACACGATTACCTTTCAATTAGCTGAGGGTGAGGGCGACCCAGCAGGCCCTGAGTGGCAGGTGGAATTGGATGGCGGGGTCGGCGATGATCAATTTAACGTCACCTTGAGTTCGCAAGTCGCAGTTCGAATTGATGGCGGCTCAGGTATTGACCGGTTGTCTTTGAACTTGGAAAGTGGCTCCACTCATCCTTTCGACCCAAAGGTAATTCGTTGGGGGTTTAACGGTGATTCGAATGGTGTTGCCACACTCAGCGCGCGCTTTATTAACTCTGCAGCTTCAGCCAACCTAGTTGAAGCCGTACCAAGTATTGAATATCTTTCAGTTGGCATTGGTACCAACGATTTTCTAAAACTAGTCCGTCCATCGTCTGTGTCAAATACCATGTCGGGTACAGACGAGAGCGAAATTTACTTTCCAGTATTTGGTAAAGCACAGACTGTACGAGCCGCGGGTGGTAACGATATTGTCATTGCTGAGTCAGGCAGTGCAGTGAGCCTCGGCTCAGGGTTCAACACATTTTTTGGTCTCTCGTCCGATGTAATACTTGATTACTCGGGTACGCCCATGGGGATTCGTGCCAACTTAAGCTACGGGTTGGTCATCGCGATTGACGACTCTGGGGATATTTGGGCATTAGATCGATTGCGCAGCGCGCCCGGTCAAATTAAGGGCAGCGGGTTCAATGATCAAATTTCTGGCAGCCAGTCGGCAGAACATCTTTCGGGTGGGGGCGGAGCCGATGTCTTGGTCGGCGGTGGTGGTTTCGATGTCTTGGAAGGGGGCGCCGACAATGACAGTTTGACCATTGCAGGTAGTGACGGCGGTCGAATGTCGGGCGGTTCTGGGCGCGACACTTTCAGTATAAATTCAGACTTGTCCGGCCTCTCTTTGGTGACCGTCAGCGACTTCAGTGCAGAAGACGACGTGTTGAGGCTAGTTCTTGACGAGTTTAGCGAAAGCACCGGCATTGAATACGGCGCGGTTGATTGGATCGATTTCACCTCTGGTGCCATATTTGAAACAACCTCTTTGGGCGGGTCTGGCGACCACCTGTCAATTCGCATCGATGTTTCAGATGATGCGGCGGCCCTCTATGCCGCAAGCAGTGGCTTGCCGTTCCTGCAACTTTACTTTGGCGATGATGCGCTTTCGGCGGATCAAGTCGCGGCGATGATTAACGTTGATTATCTTTAATCGATGCTTCATTCGGCAAACGTTGTTTTTTCGGGTTATATTCGTAACAAATAGTATTCCTTTGACACGCGAGGATTTTCAATTATGGCAACAATAACCTACACCAACCAATCCGCTATTTTTCATCGGCTGGGTTTTGCATCATACGAGAAGGGGCCTCGCGACGACGATCCCAGTCTGCGTTTCGCTGCACCTGTCATTCTTGATCAGGCGGCTGAGGCAATTGGAGATTTTCTCTCGCAGCTAAATGGGGTTGGTCGTAGCGATTGGAAGGTCACGCATTTGCAGCAGGCAACCGTTCCGGGTGCACCTCCAGGTAGCCCTATTAACCACAGCATGTGTTTGGAGAAGGAAAACGGCGACTTTATTGAGCTCATTGGAACACTCAACCCTGTGATGGCGGGTACGGTAGCGACCAACAAATTCACGTTCAATGCCCGGGTCGTAGCGCCACCATTTTTTGATGAGGAGAACGGTGGCTACGCATTCGCCTTGGCCCCGACGACACAGCTTATCATCAGCTTGGATCAACTTGACCCGACCCGGATCTACTCAACCGAAGACTACGTCAACACCGGAAATTCTGCGCTCTCCACCGCTGGTGCGTCGCCGTTCGGCGCGGTTGTATCCGGGATATTGATCCCCCCTGCACTAACGTTCAGCAAAATTCTGTTTGGTCTCCATGAAGATGCCGGTGGTGAACTCAGTGCTATGGATGGATCTTTCACCTACAACGCACCCGTCACGGGTTCGGGCACGATTACCCTGACTTCGGGTACCAACCCAACTGCAACCTTGAGTGCGGTTACGCTGAACGCAGGCTCAAGCCCGATAACTGTCGGGACCTTGCTCGCCGTAGACAACAACATTCTGCGGGTAACCGCAATCGGAACTGCGGCGGGCACTTTTACAGTTCAGCTTGCTCAGGGCGGTATCACCGGGATGAGTACCGGTGCGATAAGCTTTGAGCAGGACCATAGGCTTCAGGGTAGTTTGACAGGGTTCACTTTCCTCCAAACAGAGGAAACTGACGGGGTGGTGAAAAAAGATGTTGCGCAAGTATTCTCCTCCGCGATTGGCACCACGGCGGGTGTGTCTGTCGACAGTATGCTGCTGACCCCGCGTGCATGGGATGATGTAACGAAAACTGCGGGCTTGCCGGTTGCCCCCCCTAGCACCCTGCCAAATGCCCCCCCCGACTTGAACTTGATACCGAGAGACGCATCTTTCTCGGTTTTGTCATCGGAGTTAGCCACTACCGGTCGCTTTAGCTTCGATGCGACTAGGTTAGAGGCGTTGCTGCCTGCACTCACAACCAACACCTCTGCATCTGCGACCATCCTGAACGGCCGGATCCCGATGACAACCAGTTTGTCTTTCATCAATCCCGTGTTTCTTCAAGCTAACGACATAATTGATGCAACGAGAGATACCAGCGGTGCGGTGCTGTATGGCGGAGCTGGGAATGACATAATTAACGCTGGCTCGGGTGATGACATCATCTACGGCGGCCCCGGTAATGACACTATTACCGGCGGTGCCGGTGCTGACACGTTTGTTGTGAATACCGGAACGGGTGGCGATCGCTTCGATCAAACCACCAACACGGTGACCATGACCCAGGTTGCGAACACCGCAACCGCGACGGTGGCTCCGATCGCGAACCCTACGGCAGCAGTTTTCGCAAATCTGCCCACCTTTCAGTTAAATCGGACCACCATCAACGGAGGGGCGGGCATTGACACGCTCCGCTTCGAAGATGGTCAGCCAGAGGATCTTCAGTTAATCACGCCATTTAGCAAGTATCAAAACCCTGAAGAGCAGACGATCAAAATTGGTGCAGTCGCGCCGAGCGCCGCCACATCAACCGGCGCAGTTATTACGGTCACGCTTCCTGCTTCTGGTGCACTAGCACTCGTTAACGGGGGGCAGCCGATAAGAATCGCCGTCAGCGCTTCAGATTTTCCGACTCCTGATACTGGTACCAATGCCGCTGCTCTTGCCGCTAACGCCGCCGCCCGCGGCGCATTTGTTGCGAACAAGGTGCAGGAGGAATTGAATCGATTGTTGGGGGACTATGCCAAGGCCTATCTCGACCCGCTAGACCCTACGATGGTGCGGGTCCGTTTCGACGTTGACCTTGGCAACGTGCCCGCGATGATAGTGACTTCATCGCCGCTGACGGGTACTGCTGCACCGTTTCCCATAATCGTCCAGCAAGACCTACTGCCACTCCACGCATCGCCGACGATTCTGGAGTTGACGCTATCAACCTTTGCTCCTCTCCAAGGTTCGCAGCATTTTGTGTTTGGTGTTGGGGATTCAGCTACTGCGACCGGTGCAACCAGGCTTGACTCGACCATAACCAACAACTCACAGCTTGCTGATGCAATTGTCGCTAGTTTTAATGAAAACCAACCCCAAGATGGTGCTTTCACCCAAATAGCCTACCGTGTTGAAGGTACGGACAGAATCCGGTTCCAGTTTTCTGGCGATGGACAAGTCCAATCAGGAATTTCGCCGAACACAGTTTTTCTTGCGCGAGTCGCACCTAGCGGTACCAGCGTAACCACCACTGCCATCGGAACCCAAACACAGCTCACTCGATACGTCGACCCTGACTCCGTGCCTGAGCTCGATGGCCCGATCAGACTGGGCTCGGGTGCCGAAGCGCGTATCGGCGAGATAAAAGAGGTGAATGGCGTTTGGGGATTTCATTCCATCCTCGCCCCAGCGGATGGTGAGATTGGTCTTGTTTATAGAAGTAGCTGGCGGGAGGATGATTGGGAAGGATCGAACGAGTACGTTGTTCTGAGAGACGTTGAGGTGATTCAGACGTCGGAAGGGGCCTTCTGGGCGCAACCGATGTACCTCGGCAGTGCTGGTAACGATGTTTTGTTCACTTACAACTATAGCGATCGGCAACTGTTCGAGGAGTTCGTTGGGAACGGGTATTGGACCGACCTGATGTACCCCCAAGTCGGTCCAACAGACCTTAATGGGGGCGATTATTCTTTCCAGGTTTTAAATGGTGGAGAGGGTAATGACCGACTCACGGGTCGAGACGCCTTCCTTTTTGGCAACTTGGATGATCAGGGACGAGATTACCTCGTCGGCGCTGACAGGACGGGTATCGATACCCTGATCGGCGGGACCGGTTCTGACGTTTATGTGGTTGATATCCGAGACCAAATTATCGAGTCCGAGCTTGTTGATAGCAACATCTCGGGCAATGACCCACGTTGGATAACCAATTGGGATGTCGCAATTGTCACCGGTAATTTCACGGTGGCTCCCGGGGTTGGCATTGAGCGACTGCAGGTACATCAGATTCGTCTTGCGGGCGTCACTCCATTTGACGTCGGGCTGGTGAATAACAACTCCTCCGTTGCCCCAGTGGGTGCATCTCAGAGGGTCGATCTAACAGGGAGCAATTCGACCTACGAATATATCGGACACGATGGGGACAACACCATTACCGCCGCATCCCGATCTGGCCTGATCGGCTTGGGAAGCCAGGTGGGTGGTGCGCTGATGCTTGGGTTTGGGGGTAACGATTCGCTCGTCGGTGGTGAGGGCGCAGATCGACTGTTTGGTGGGCAAGGCAATGACACCCTGAGCGGTGGTGCTGGTAATGATTACCTGTTCATGGGGTTCGACGACTCGCTCAACTGGGCGCAGAACGGTCAGCGCCTACCTGAGCTGTACAACTACTTCGGAGACCAAAGTAGTCCACTGTTCTCGACGCAATCCGACCATCCGGCTGATTTCCAAGGTAACGGAAGCCTAACGGGTGGAAACGATGTCGGTAGCGGTGGTGAGGGCATTGATACGCTTGTCGTGGGTACCGGGGAGGGTGGCTCTATTGACCCGCGGCTTGCAATAGACCGAACGAGCGCTACCGAGATCCGATTTAACTCCATCTACGGCGAGACGATGCGCATTGACGCCAGCGTCGAACTGGTTCGTTTCGCAGGCATGAATGAAGGGTATCAACTGACGTATGCGGTGCCATGGGTTATTCAGGATGAACGCCAACGCTGGGCCTATGAAGAAAACTTGAAAGTTGTTGCCGGCGATAGCTACGCTGGTTGGCTATACACGGGGCCCTCTGCGTTTAATGATCTCATCGATTTGCGCGCGGCGGCCGGGGCTACTGGTAGTTGGCTAGAGCATGGTCGAACCCACGCCGACTCACTCGACGCCCTGGCGGGCGATGACATTATCTATGCGGGCCTACCTGTGGTGGATGGTGGCTTGCCTAATCCTGACGCGCCGCAATTTAACCGCATCAACGGCGGTGACGGGAACGATCAGATTTATGTAGACGGGTTTCGCTACGGCCCTAACTTTGACACCAGCTATCCCAATCGCTCCCTTCAGGAGCAATGGCAGATGGCGCTGCTTGGTGGTAACGGAAACGACACCATCACAGTCAATTTCGATGGGTTTTACTGGGGCCAGGGTGAGGATCCGGGTCGGCTCGATAGCTCTTGGCAGCCCCAGCTGTTAATGGACGGTGGCCTAGGTGACGACACCTATCGCATGCTTCTCCCGCTCAATGAAGGTGGAGAGGAGTTCAACTGGAACCGGCAGGCGCGCTTCGAGATCACAGACTCCGGGGGGACCAACGATACCCTCGTGCTGCTACTGGATCAGGACTATGAGCTTGTCTATGACAACGCGCGCGGACGCTTTGTTCAGATGAGTGGGTTTGGTGAAGAATGGGATTGGAATAACCCTGGCTCTTCAATCCAACTAGAACCGCTTGAAATCGGCTCCTTTGCGGTCAACACCATAGAGCGAGTTGTTCTTTCCGATGACTCCAGGTTTTTTGCGCCAACCATTTCCTATGCACTTTACAACCCTAAGGCAGCCGACTTCGGGCCGGCAGGCAACGCTAGGTTCATCGGCACTGCGGGTAACGACGCGATCCTTGCATCACTGGGTGTGCGCGCTACCTCAGTCGATGGTGGCGCGGGTGACGATTATATTGAAATCGCTGCCTATGACGGCACTGTAGTCTCCGGTGGTTTGGGCAACAATATTATTGAAGAAAGCGATATCCCTTGGGGAGACCGAGGTGCCGTTACGCTCTCGTACGCGACGTTCGCAGCCGGATCCCTAACCGTTGATCTCAGCCTCGGGTATGCATTCGGGATCGATGCGACCGATCGGCTGGTTCTGTCTGACCGGTTCTTCGACATCGGGGTCTACAACGTCATCGGTGGTGGATCCAATGACATTATTATTGGGAATGGAAACCGAAACCGACTTGATGGGGGTGCAGGGAACGATCTGATCTACGCAGGTCGCGGCTACACCAATACGGGCGCTGGCTACATCTACCCGATAACGATGACCAGTGATTGGCTCATTGGTGGTGCTGGTGACGATACCTTGGTAAACGATTGGGAGTCTGTCTCAACGTTTAACGACATGGCTGAGAACGGCGGCCAATCTGTGAGCGAAAAGCGGGGCGCTCTGCTTGACGGCGGTGCTGGTAATGACACCTACCTTCTCTCTGGTGAAGACTGGTTTGGCGGTATGTCGGGCGAGCGGTTCCTGCCGACACGCATTGTCGAGCGTACTGCCGCCGGCGTAGATGCGACAGGTAGTGACACGATTAAGTTCGCCGCTGGAGATCCTTCTCTAGCCTCGCCACTCTCCTATGCCCAGACTGGAAACAGATTGACTGTGCGTTTGCCAAGCGCAGTGTCAGATCCTGGGGTGCAAGTGGGAGATATGGTGCTGCTTGACTTTTTGACGACGAATGGCTCGCCTACACCCGTCCCTCTGGATGGCTCTTATAGGGTCAGCGCGTTGGTCAGATCAGGCGGCGCTAACAATGATCCAGTGGTTGGTTTTGAAGTGGCGCTGGCTACTACTGCTGCATTACCATTGGTCGGGACAGTCGCCATGGCGCGGAGTAACATCGGCACGGGGTTGTCGGGATACTGGCTCAACCCAGACCAACTTGTGCTTACGAGTAATGAGCGTGGCAAGTATGTGGAAGGTGATCAGGGAAATACGACCTCAAGGCATGTCTGGGATGACGGTGGCGGTTTTCTCTCGTCTGATACTGAAGTCATGGCCATTGTTGACAGGTTTGCACTCGACAATGTTGAATTTGGCGGGTCGGATCGCTCACCCGGAGCAAAATTCAAGGTCAGCTTGAATCAAGGTGCCCAAGCTGCGCCCGAGGTGATTTTGGGCGGGTCAAACTTGTCACTTGCGCTCTATGGTGGTCAGGGCACCGACATCATTTATGGCAACCCTGGTTACGGCACGCCAAACCTTCTGATCGGAGGCGATGGCAACGATTGGCTGGTGAGTTTTGGTGCACAGGGAGATGTCTTGCTGGGCGGTGCAGGCGACGATGTATTGATCGCCGACTCGGGCGAGGTTTTCATGCTGGGTGGAGCCGGTGCCGATACGTTTGTTATTGCTGGCGGTGGAGATTACATCTCGTTAGTTGACTTTAATCCATATGAAGGCGATGTCGTTAGATTTGACGAGGGGTGGCTGGACGATCTTCGTGATTTGGAGGGCCCGCATGAGTTAACTTCGAATGAAGGCCTCCCCTCACTTGACTTCAATGGTGAAGGCTTGCTGCATGGTTATTTTCTGGCCGGTGATCAAGCGGCACTTATTGACATTGCGCGCAACCAGTTGCAAAAGCAGCTAGACGATTTTTTCGTGCAAATCTAAACCCCGATCTAGGCTGGGTCGTCTTGACATAAATGCGCGCCCAGGCGTTAGGCTACCGTTTTGTGATTAATCGGCATCATCCCGTGTGATGCTGGTTAGTTCGGCTCCCTCAAGGCGCGATTCATGTAGGCCTTGATGGGGGATAGCAGGTAGTCAGCGATAGTCCGCGATGACGTCTGGATGTGAATTTCCGCAGGCATGCCTGGACGTAGCAGGCCAGTATCTTCGTCCGAAACGTTTTCGATTTCAATCCTTACCAAGTAGGTCCAGGTGCCGAGCGCTGCCTGACTGAGGCTGTCCGCTGACACGGTGAGAACTCGCCCGCTGAGGTCCTTGCCCAACAGCTTTTTTAGCTGTTGGATCGTGACCCTAGCGGGCATGCCGGGCTGTACATGTGTAACTTGATCGGTTGGCAGGTTGGCCTCGAGGATTAGCGCCCTCTCTGACGGCACAATTTCAGCGACAGTCTCCTTTGGACCTAAAACAGATCCGCGTCCGAGGCGAGTCAGGTTAACGATAGTCCCGTCGGCAGGGGCGACAACGATCAAGTTTGAAATGGACTCTGAGGCTGGTTTGATTTTCTCTTCTATCTCAAGCACGCGGTCACTGGTTGACCGGAGTTCGGCACTTGCGGCGTTTTGAAAATCCTGAATCAGCGCAGAAGAGCGAAGTTTGAGCTCAGCGAGGCGCTGTTGCGCTCGCTCAAGCTCAACCTGTCGACCGAGGGAGAGTTGTTCCTGGTTGATGACCGCCATCGAGGACAGAAACCCCTGTTTTACCAACTCCTCATTTTTGGCGGCGATCACGCTGTCATTTTTCACCGCCAACCTGAGTCCTGTAATCTCGTTTATCAAGAAGGTAACCTGTTCGCTCAGAGCACCGAGCTGTGCCTCTAAATTGCGCCGCTTCGACAAATACAGTTGACTCTCGGACTGAAGGATCATCCTCTGATCTATGTCCGCAGCGGGTATCGCAGCCGCATTAAATGTTTGCGGGTAACGTGCTTCCGATTGCAGACGAGAGGTTCGTACACGTTCACTGAAAATCTTGAGTTGCAGTGAGCGAAAATTTGAACGCAACACGGGATTTGCCAACTCGATGATCGGCGTACCGATCTTGACACCTTGTCCCTCAGTCACGAATACCGATTCAACTTTCCCACCTTCCGGGTGTTGCAGGATGACCTTGTTTTTGAGCACCTTTACCGAACCATTGACGATAACCGCCCCTGAGATTTCGAAAAAGAAAGCAAATATCAGCATCACTGCACAAAATCCGACCAGCACCAATGAGGTCACTATTCGGGCGGTTTTTAGAGGAAGGGCTGCCATATCTGCAATCTATCAAACAGCTTGTCGGGCTTCAGGACCAGTTCGCTTAAGAATTTCATCGCGAGGTCCAAATGCCGCCTGCTGACCGCCCCTGATGAGAAGGACCTTGTTACACACCTGTAACATTGATGAGCGATGTACAACCATGATTGTCGTAGTACCGGCGGCGGCGGCCTGCACAACACCTTGCCTCAGGGCCTCATCGCCCTCTGCATCCAGATTGGCATTTGGTTCGTCGAGAACCAAAAATGCCGGTTTGCCATAGAGCGCCCTGGCAAGGGCGATGCGCTGTTGCTGACCAAGCGATAAATTTCCTCCGAGTCGACCAACGGGTGTGTCAAATCCTTGCGGTAAAGACATTATCATCTGATAACATCCGGCCATCTCGGCAGCACTTAGAATTAGGGCAGGATCTGCCTCACCCAGCCGGCATATATTCTCGCTGATCGTTCCTGGATATAGTAGTACCTGTTGGGGAAGGTAGCCGACATGGAGCCGAAAGTAATCGTCATCGAGTAGATGCGCAGGTGCGCCGTCATGTTCACAGGTGCCGCGAGAGGGTTCTAGCGCACCAATCATTAGCCTGACCAGAGTGGATTTGCCACTACCACTTGGTCCTATTATTGCCAAAGTATCACCCTTCTCCAGAGAGAAACCCACGCCGTTCAGGATAGGTTTACGGGAAGTTGGCGCCAAGTATCCGAGGTCCTTGGCTGTGAGCCGGCCTTCTGGGAGACGGAGAATTTTCGGGCTATCTGATTCAACAGTACGCTTGTTGTTGTCCAAGGCGGATAGCTGCTCGAGCGCAAAGCCGGTCTCCTGAAGGTTCTTCCACCCCGCAGATATCAGGTCGAATCCCGCCAAGGCTTTGTTCAGCATAATCGAGTTAGCGATAATGCCACCGGCAGACATTTCTTGGCTGATAACGAGATACGCGCCGAGCGAGAGCATGAAGACTTGAAGCGCAAGTCGAAAAAATTTTGACAGATAAACTCCTTTGGATGAGATTTCTTGTGCGGTCGAACTCGACAACTCTGCCTTAACAAGTTTCTCCCCCCAGCGAGTATAGGCGTTTCTCATCATGCCCAACCCGCGGATTGCCTCGGCATTCCTTATCGATACTTCCAAGTACTCTTTGGCCTGTCCACCTAAATCAGACGATTTTTCTGTGGCGGACTTGGTTATTTTGTAATTAACAACCGCAATCATTATCATCAACACACAGGCGGTAATCGATGCGATGCCTAGCCAAGGATGAAATTGATATATGACCAGAATATAGATGGGAACCCAAGGGAGGTCGATTATTGCGGCCATCCAGGGACTCGCAAAAAATGTTTTGGCTGTATTGCAAAGGTTCCAATACGGCAGGTTCGTCGCTTTATCTCTCCGGTAGGACTCGGTGATTGAGGCTTGAAAAATTATTTTCCGGTAAGAGTTCTCAAACTCCTCAGCTAATGACAACAGCAGTTTATGCCTTAAGTAATCGAATCCCGACTGAAATACGAGTGCAGCCATTACGATTGCCGTTATTACCAGTAATGTTTCAAGGTGAGCGCTGGTCAAGACGCGATCATATACCTGCAGCATGTGTAAAGGCACAGCTAGGGCCAGGCAATTGATAAAAAATCCAAGAAGAAAGGCGTGATTGAAAAGCGTCTTGTGCGACAGATAAATTTGAATCCATGAGCTTTGACGATATGGGGGATTCATTTTCGGGGCAACCATACACAGCAAGTGAATGGAATAATAAAAATCATTATTATAGAGAAGCAATGCCGCCATTGCGGATAATTATCAATTGGTAATCCCCCCCATTTTCACCAGTCCGAATTGTTAGGGAATAAGCGGCCATTACCAACTGCTGCTTCGGGTTGAAGCCGCCCATAAAAAGGCAATAGTATTGTAAAAATTATAATTATAGATATCAAGAATAAAACTCAGATATTCCTGATATAACCAAATTTATTGATAACAAAAACTTAATCAGCTCTAAATAAACGTAGCAAAAAATTTTAGGAGGAATCAATGTCAAGAGTAAATGTATTTGCACTGTTTTGTGGAATTGCATTAATCGCAGAGGTTCAATCTGCCGAAAATAAAATTCAAGTTTGCACTTTGAATCCTGGACAACAGCGTGTAACGACATTCCTTGATTCAAAACTCAAAAGAGAAGGAAACGCTATAAACGAAGAAGATGGTTATATTTTTAAAGCAGAAAAAAAGATAAAAGCTCAAAAAACTGAGGTACTAGTTGGAAAGCTAGTTCGTAGCGACGGTTCTATTGCCGAGCCCAAGTCATTTGCATTTGCTTCAGAATGGACGTGTGTGGCGGCGACTGCAGAAAATACGCCGAAGGATTCGTTGCCAGAAGTGGCAAGAAAGATATTCAATAAAAAATGGTCTTTAAGTGATTTGCCTTGTAACTTAAACGGTGGCACCTACACAATTTATACGAATCAGCCACCTACTGGAGCGACTGAGTATCTCGCGGGAAAGAAAAATCAGTCCGAACAAAGACAGGACTTCGAGTTTAGAACAAGCAACACTGAAAAGAATGTCCTTTTTAGGATTCACACCATCTATGCAGATGGAAACAAATCTGTCATGCAGCAAGTTGGCGATCCAAATACTGTTGTTTCGGAAGTGGTCGAAAAAATAACGCTACAAAGCGATCAAAAAATTCTAATAACTCGAGAGTTAAAGCAAATCGATTTTGATCAAATGATGGCAGGTAGAGTTGCTTACACCACGAAAACAGAAAATACTTTTAAAAATCTATGTAAATAAAAATTATTCTCTTATTCACTGAAAATGGTGCCGTTAGGATCAGACGTAGCTTTATCGCCGTTAATTATGATTTACATCATCAATTCATCGTCATCTATTTGTGTTTAATTGAAATGTATTTCGCATAATCAACGTAACTCCACGAAAATTGATCTTAAAAAAATTTTGCCAACTGAAAAAATGTAACGGGAAGTTTTTAATTTCAATAAAACTTAACGCCGTACGGACTCTATAGTGGAAGACTGTGCGCAACTTTATAAAGGCATGCGTAAATGGGTGCGGGTGGCAAGGAAAGGTTGGAGGTGGTCGATGGTGGGGCGGCTAGGTATCAGCTCATATCGGACTAATAGCGATTGGTATTGCCCTGTACGATCGTTCCGCTTCCCTGAACTTTGCCGTCTTTCACCCATTTGACGTTATTGCCTTTGATGGATGCACGCCAACAATCCTTAGCCTGACCTTGATAGACCCAGCACATTTGGTCGCCTTCGATCGACCATTTTGCTTGATACTCCTTGCTTCGCACGGTGCCATCTTTGGCATAGAACTCGGTGTAGCGACCGGCGCCATCCATTGATCCTTGTACGGTGTTTCCTGCAATCGCGTTTCTTAGTTGCTGGCCGGAGGCCAGTGTCGTTTGTTCAGCTACCGACGCTGTGGCAGTAAGGCTGAGTAACAAGACAAGAATAAAGCGTTTCATGATTCACCCTCTGAAGTGTAGCTTACCCACCGATAATACAGAAAAAAGCAGGGCGCAAAGCCGGATTGCCGATATTCAATCGTAAAGAGCATAGTAGTTTGCTTATGTCGAGCTGCCCAAGATGGAGTATGAAAATCCTGGTTACTAAGCTGGTTATTGCATTCGCAACTCTGTTGCAAAAAACAAAAATTAAGTATTTATGATATACCCAATTCCAAGAATACGAAGCTAGTGTTCAATTGTTTGTGGGTGCAGTTAGATCTTTTTTCTCGTAGTTAAAGTTAATGAATTTTTGGTTAAAAATTGAGAAATTTTTTCAAGTAGGATCATGCGTACATTATTGCTCGTCGTGCTTTTTCTTATGAGCTCCTCAACTTTTGCGGAGTGGCGTCAATTTGGCGAGCTAGATGAGGATGGTCTTAGTATGACCTTTTACTACGAGCCCGGTAGCCTAATCATGGGGGCAACCAGATATGAGCGTGATAGCCCTCACAAAATAAAAAAACCAAAGGTATCGATCATGGCGTTTTTTTATAAGAAAAAACCGCAATTCGCCTGGCGCGCAACTAAATTTTTATGGGAGGCAAACTGTGTCACCAAAACAGTCCGTGTGCTTGCATCAGTGCCTGTAACGCAAATGGGACAAGACATTATCCCTGTCTCGGAGGAGCCTTATATGGAGTGGAGAGCGGCTTCTGATAGTGGAACAAAAAGTCATATTTATAATTTGCTCTGTACCCCCACACAGTGAATCGCTGAATACATTCACAATATATGGCAAGCCTGCGCAGAGGCCCTTGTTGGCATTAAATAAAGCAAGATAGGGCATTGGGTACAACGACTTAATCATTCGCGACTACGGTCGACACTAACAAACACAGGCATTAGAGCAGGTGCCTGAGCCGTGGAACTGCAGTGGCATCACATTGAGTCTTCGAACAAGATATACATGACACTGTGGGGACACATGCCCTAGGATTTTATCGCTCTCAGGTAGTGGCTGGCCAGAGTCGCATGCCGCAAATCTAGCCGATCGTTAAAGATTGGGAGGATTACCATGCCAGCAAAAAAGTGAACGATTTTTATTTTTTGAAATTGAAATTGGTCGGTAGATCAACCTAAATTAGAGAAAATCATTACTAGGGACAGGTTCGCCTTCTCTTCGCCAAGGAGCCATCATGTGGAACAAATTTTTTCAATTCATGGTCGTTAGTTTTTTAGCGACTTCCAGTGCGTCAGCTAATGACATTAGCCAGCTTGATGGTGACTGGTACAGTTTTAAATGGAAGTATGGTTACTCGCTCAGCAGTGGTAAAGGCGTTGCTTTTGCCACGAATAGTCCGAATTTCAAAGTTGGGCAGGAAATTATTCGTTTGAGTGCGGTCGGTAAAAATTCCTTTGTCGGTGAAAACATTTATAAAGATGGGAAGTTTTATAAAGTGAAAGCGACTTTGCAGCCTGACGGAAAATTGTTGTTTGAGGGCGAAAAGAATGTGAAATGGGAGATGGAAAAAATTGACCCTGAAACGTATTCTTCAATTGTGAATGCGAAGCCTGAAAAACAAGCGAAATCAAAACCGGAAAAGCCAGCGCCAAAAAATGATCCAAAGCCTGCTGATGTCGATCTTTTTTGCGGCGGAATGCTGACCAGGACATCTGGCATGATTAACGAGAACCTCGGTCAGTATGCAGATGGCGATAGGAGAGTTTTGGCCCAATTGTCCGATCATCTCAGCAACAACGGAATGCTCCTGATGCAGAAAGGTACGGTCAATGGAGGCGATCTTGAGAATCTGAATGTCGGGATGCGATTTGCCAACGAAAAAATTGGTAGTAACATCAATGCGCTTGTTCAAGATGGCTCAGATCAAAAAAAGGCAATCATGGGGTGCCTGAGGCGCAATCAGTAAAGGAGCCGAGTGATTGATGAACGCTTGAAAGCTGGGATCAAACAAACCTTTATCGTGCTGTGAAAAAACACGGCACGATTTTTTTATGTTGAGCTTGTAGGTAAAATTCATCAATTTTCAAACCGGCCCTCCTGCGATAATCCGATATTGCCGGTTTCAATTCGACTTTAACTGCGTCCGAACTTGTACTTGATGGGCTCATGAGAGCGGGGTGGAGAAAAACATGACTATTACAAACGTAAATCTAAAAGCGCCCTTATTGTTGACGACCGCACTGATCAGTTTTTCGGTCGCTGCCGATCCAGAGCAGGAGTCGGAGCCGCCGCCATGGTACGCAGTTCAAGCGATTGCGGGTATAAAAACGACAGGTGAGTGCGTCGAGACGATGAGCGCTCTTCAGGTTGTTGATGCCGTTAAATTTGGATTGGCTCGTATAGTCTCCGAGAAGAAAGCGGGCGGGAAAGTGACCCAACTTACTTTCTCTTATCAAGGTGTTCAGGGAACTATATACAGGGATAGAGCCGCCTGTGAGGTAGTTGCGCGTGCTGCCCATAAAAAACAAAACGCAACGCCGGATAAATACAAGTAGCATTCGTTAATCGTATTTTTGAGCTTCGGCTTACGAGCTATGCGGTAGAGGAGCCGGATTTATCTCCGTAAAACTAAGCTCGTAGGCTGTGTGATTTTTGGCTTTGAAATCAGCTAAAATTCCGGTTTTTGTGTTTGCATTATAAAAATGAAACCTTCACTCATAGCTCTCGCTCTCTTGTCAGTCTCAATGCTTGCGCAGGCAGGTTTGCCTGCACCCGGTGTTTTGCCCAAAAATGGGAATTGCCCGATGAATTACACCGCAAAATCCAATGAATGTGAGCCAACAAAGGACGCTAGATTTGCAGTGCAGAAAAGCGGTGTATGTCCCGACGCTTATGAGGCCGATGGCAGCTATTGCATTGCCAGCCCTGACGCTAAACTAGCCATTCGTCGAGCGGCAATGAGTTGTCCTAAAGGTTTTACGCCGATTGGTGATTACTGCATTTCCAATAATTAAGGTGTTGCTGCATAGGCCAGCATAGCCCAGAATAATTCAGCTATCTGGTCGATCTGCTATTAGTATCTCGACCAGATGTTGCCTGTGACTTTTAGTCGGCGATGTACTCGTCGTCTTTTCCGAGCCTTTGTTTTACGGCTTCTCTGTATTTTTTCAAGTCCGCTTCTGTCGTATTTTTACGTAGATGAGTCTGCCAGAACAGGGATGTTATCTGGCTGATTTTTTCCCATGTCTGTTGTTCCTGTTCGAAAGTGGCGGTGATATCCCGACTAAATTTTACGGGTGTGCCATGTAGGTTTTCTCCGGCAAAGCTCATGTGGTCTGCATTGGTCAGGACAAGCTGCTCACGTTTCCCGGAGGGCAGGCCCTTATAGACGTATTTCCTTTTATTGAGTTCGACACCGAGACGCATCGAGTCTGTGTCATTTTTAAAGGTGACATGATTATCATGGTCACCGGTAACGCAGAAGAACGGAACTTTAACTGTCCTCATTGAGTTCGCTGCAGCGGGCGACATGGCCGTCGGAGAAAATGCGATGGCTGCTTTGATGCGTGGATCCGCCTGACTTGGGCCGTTAGACTGGCCGGCGATTGACTGTACCGTCAGGGCGCCATAGGAATGGCCTGCAATACCGACTCTCTCGCTATCAATAAAATTTTTCATATCAGAATCTGCCAGGCAGACATCAAGCACAAATTTGCAATCTGTAACTCTTAGACCATATTGCGGGAAAGCCAATGCATCGCGCAGATTGGATTTTAGAGATTGCTTTGAAATGTCCCAGATGTCGTCATTTGTCACTGGGTGCGAAAGCGTGACAACGACAAAACCCGCATTGCGCCATACTTCACACCAGGGGGCGCCATTGTTTAATCCGCTCCCTAGTCCGGGTGAATAGAGAATCAATCCGGTTTTTTCTTTTGTTATCGGTAGGCGGATTCGTATACCAATTTTTCTTTTTGTCGCCGGATTGAAGAGTTGATGATCTAGTGGCGCAATCAGGTTCGCATCGGGTCTGATCAGTCGCTCGGGACGGGTAGGTAACTGCGTCTCACTGGCGGTTTCTGCAACTGGCTTGTTGTCAGTTTTACGCTCAGATTTTGTGGCTGCAAATGCAGAAAATCCATAATGCCCCAGAAAAAGAGCACCGATTTTGGATAATCTAATCAGCGCTTGGCGCCGTCTTAAGTTGGAATGTTCGGATGTGGGGTTCATGATCATGCTGTTTATTGGCACAGTCTTTCCTGCGCCATCCAGTCTTGGCCCCAGCGAATATTCATGCACTGCGAATAGTTACCGGCAGAAGCGCAGGATTGGCGTGCTGCTGCAAATAAAAGGCATTTCGCTTTAGCTACACCTTCTTTGGCCCTATCACTGCGTTCAGGTAAAGACCGTCTCACACGCTCCATATACCAGGAGATATTGCGTTCGCCCATAATGAATAGGCGGCCATCTGGTTCCAGTGTGAGGTAGATCCGGTAAAAGCGACCATCGCGATAGACCTGTTCGCCTTCAAAATTATCACCCTCGATGTGATAAATCCGGATTATTTCATCACCCGGTTTGAAGTTTGGACTGTTGGTGCTGGTGGCGATACCAACGCCATTTTTTAGCCGGTAGCCATACTTCCACTGCGTTGAATACCATTCGCCATCCAGCTGGCTCACCTGTGCCGTGGCAGTGCCGATTAAAAACAGCGTACACAGTGTGCCCAGGATGTTTCTGAGTACTTGCGATCGATCGCGTGTGGCGTAATAAAATGACAATTGCAGCTCCTACTAATGGTATGGTTGAATCGTATTTATAAAGATTATCACTGATTACCGAAGGACACGTGCGCTGTTGTCCATAGTTGAATCGATCCTGTTTCTTGTAATATGTTTGGCAAGTTGTACTTGAATGTTCCCGGTGATTTAAGCGTCGAGTACAATTATTTTGCTCGATAGGTCGGCCGATGTATCGATTTTTTCAGAGCTTTTTTGTCAATACTTAGCAATCATTTCCCATATTTTGGCGAAGCTTCTCCCCTTGAAACTCACACAGCTGTTGCAATCAGATCCGGACAAGCTTTACGACATGGCTCTGGATCTCAGAAATGACAGAGCAGGCGAGCTGTCGCTTGAGACTGCGCACCGTATGTTCACCATGGCATCCCTGATGGGTAAGTACCCGTCTCGCTACCACTTGGGTCTAATGAATTTGTATGGCGAGGGACGCGAACGTAACCGTACGCGGGCACTCATGTGGTTCAAATTGGCGGGCAGTCGAGCTGAGCCGCGTGCCGCCCAGCAAGCGTCTGAGGTGGCGGCTAATCTCAAGCCAGTCGAGATTCGTCAGGCTATGAACTATGCCATTCAATTTGATGCTGCCGAGGCAATGTTTCGCGTGGCACGGCGGTGCGAGGATGCCGATGCAATGACAGCCATGGGTGCCATGCTGATGCAGGGCGATGGGGTGGATCTCGATATCGCCCTGGCCGTTGAATGGCTGATGCGTGCGGTGGAAAAAAATAATGCCGAAGCACAGTGGCGTTTGGGGCTTGCCTATGCTCATGGTATTGGCGTGGCAAAAAACAATGAAGAGGCTTCGCGCTTGTTGCAGCTATCGGTTGCGCAAGCAAACTGTGATGCGCAATACCATTGGGCGAAGTTCCTTGAGCACCAATCGAATAAATCCGAGGTGCGTACAAAGGCCATGAGCCTATACGAGGCTGCTGCGCAGCAGGGGCATATGCCGGCTCAACTGCACTTGGCATATGCGCTCAGAGCCGATGAGGCGATGCATGATCCTGGCCGTGACCCCAACGCGTTGCCGATACCGCGCAAAACGGTGCGGCGTAGTACGGCGCCTCATCTAGTGCGCTCGGTGAATTTTTTTCGGATGGCGGCAGATAAGGAACACGCAGCAGCGCAATTTGAACTCGGCCAAATGTATGCGCAGGGGCTGGGTGTGGATCAGCAATTCGAAGAGGCTGCTTACTGGTATTTACTGGCCGCAAAACAGGGGCACTCGCAAGCGCAGTTCCATTTGGGATTTCTACATTCCCACGGGCAGGGCGTTGACCAGGATTACGCGAAAGCTTACCAGTGGTATTGCATCAGTGAGCGATGTGGCTATGCGTTGGCCAGTAAGAATGTTGCTTTCATTGGTAAAAAGCTCTCACCGGGCGAGAAAGAAATGGCGCAATGGCGAGCTGAAAGCTTTGTCTTTAACGTGCAAGAAAATCATCAACACGCCTACCGCTGAGTGTCGATCAGCAATCGTCTCTAAAAATTCTCATTCCATCACAGCCTTGTTTTCCATCAGGTGTCGCTTGTTCTTGAGAAATCGCACTGAGCCAGATCAAAGTCGAAGGATTTTTTTCTCTTAGGTCGGTCATACAAGCGTGGCGTCATCACTTTTCAGCGACGTTAGTGATTCGTCAAATTTTCGATTTTCGCTCAAAAGTTCGATTTACAGTGCTATGGTTACTCAGAGGCATGTGTTTGAACTAACTTGATTCATCTTGTTCTGAACGCAGTCTCGCAATTTGCAAATGATGATCCATCGGCAAATGTGCGAAAGATCCACTCACTACTGACAAGAGGCAATTCATGAGAAAAATTCTGACCGTTTTGGCGCTGATCTCAATGGCGGCCTGCAGCAATTTACCGGTTGACCGCACGCAGGCCGGCGCAGTCATTCATCCTGATGTTTTTCATTCCTATATCGATTAAACAAGTACCTTGGCGCGAGGTAAGTTTGCTCGCCTCGCGCCATTGATCCAATGTCGGTTGATTTACTTTCCAAGGGGTAAGCAAGTCTTCATGTAAAATCTGAACGGTCGTGCTAAACCGGATGGAGGCTGCATGAATTTGAACTACACGCCAGAGGAACTGGCGTTTCGCGAGGAAGTTCGTACTTGGCTGGCGGCCAGTCTGCCGGCTGATCTTCAGCACAAAATTCTCAATCACAAGCGACTCAAGCGCGAAGACTTCGTTCGCTGGCACAAGATTGTGGCTGCCAAAGGCTGGGTAGCGCCGAACTGGCCTGTTGAGTACGGCGGCACAGGCTGGAGCAAGGCGCAGCAGCATATCTGGGAGGAAGAGTGCGCCCGTGCGGGCACGCCCGCTATCATGCCCTTTGGCGTGAATATGGTCGCCCCGGTCATCATTGCCTTTGGCAATGAAGCGCAAAAACGTCATTACCTGCCGCGCATCCTTTCGTGTGAAGACTGGTGGTGTCAGGGTTATTCCGAACCCGGCTCCGGCTCTGATCTCGCGTCACTGAAAACCCGCGCTGAGCGCGATGGCGATCACTACATCGTCAATGGCCAAAAAACCTGGACCACCTTGGCGCAGCACGCCGACATGATGTTCTGCCTCGTGCGTACCGATCCGGCTGCGCGCAAGCAAGAGGGAATTTCCTTTCTGTTGATCGATATGAAGACGCCGGGCATTACCGTGCGACCGATCATCACGCTGGATGAGGACCATGAGGTCAATGAAGTTTTCTTTGACCAGGTGCGAGTGCCTGTTACCAATCTCATCGGCGAAGAAAACCGTGGATGGACCTACGCGAAATATCTGCTCGGTCACGAGCGGACAGGGATTGCGGCCGTTGGTCGCTCCAAGCGTGAGCTGCAGTTCCTGAAGCGACTGGCACTGCGTATGCAAAAGGGTGGTCGTCCGCTGTTGGACGATGTGCTGTTTGCATCCAAGGTTGCTGCACTTGAGATTGATTTGATGGCGCTCGAGGTTACTGTTTTGCGGGTGATATCGCAGGAAGCCAAACGGCGTTCTCCGGGACCGGAAGCCTCAATGCTCAAAGTCAAAGGCACTGAAATCCAGCAGCGCCTGACGGAGTTGATGGTTGAAGCAGCGGGCCCACTCGGATTGCCTTTCGAGTTGTCTTATCTGGAGGGTGACGAGGCATCGACATCGGTCGGGGATGACGACACAGCGCCGCTGATGCCGTACTACTTCAACTACCGCAAGACCACGATTTATGGCGGGTCGAACGAGATCCAGAAAAACATCATTACCCAGATGATTCTGGGTCTGTGAGAGGGGCGAGACACGATGGACTTTGACCTGAACTCCGAGCAGCAGCAACTCGCCGACGCGATTGCACGCTGGGCAGAAAAAGACTACGGCTTTGAGAAGCGCAAGCAGATCATCAGCTCAGATGCAGGTGTATCGGCAGCTGCTTGGCAAGCCTTGGCAGAGCTGGGGGTACTGGCCTTGCCGGTGCCTTCTGCGCATGATGGATTTGATGGCACTGCCATTGATCAGATGGTGGTGATGCAGGCGTTGGGACGAGCCTTGGTGGTTGAGCCGGTATTTGCCACCGCGCTGGGTGTGCAGTTTCTGAAACTGGCTGGTGGACACGGCGATTTACTGGCTCAAGTCGCTGCCGGTGACATGGTTATCGCGTGTGCACTGGGCGAGCGACAGTCGCGTCATGAACTTGCGCAGATCGAAACCACGGCACGTAAAGTGGATGATCATTATGTGATCGATGGTAGTAAGTCCACTGTGCTGCACGGTGCCCAAGCAGGATGTCTGATTGTCTCTGCGCGCAGCGCGGGTGCGCACAATGATGCAAAGGGTATTTCCCTTTTCATGATTCCGGCAGACAGCGGAGGGATCAGCATGCGTGATGCGCGCAGTAATGACGGTATGCGAATGGCCACCATCGATTTCAAACAGGTCAAGGTACCCGCCGCATCGCTGCTGGGTGTTGAGGGTGAGGGCTGGGCACTGCTGGAGGCGGCTACTGATCATGGCGTTGCACTTTTATGTGCAGAGGCGTTGGGCGTGATGGAAGCGCTGACGGATGCCACGCTGGAGTATCTGAAAACGCGTCAGCAATTTGGTGTGCCGATTGGAAAGTTCCAAGTATTGCAGCATCGGATGGCAGAGATGTTCATGCAGCTAGAGCAGGCACGCTCGATGGCGATGCTGGCTGCAGTGAGTATGGCATCCGAGGATGCAAGCGAGCGTAGACGCGTAACCTCCGCAGCCAAAGCCCGTGTGGGTGAGGCGATGAAATACATCGGACAGCAAGCGGTTCAGCTGCATGGTGGCATGGGCGTGACCAATGAACTTCCGGCGGCGCATTACTTCAAACGCCTGAGCACGATTGAATTGACGCTGGGCGATACCGATCATCATCTTGCGCGCTTTATTGCACAGCCAGCCTTCGCTGCGGTGGCTTGACAGCCTGATCTCCAAAGGAAAATTCATGCGAACGTTTGATACGCCCGAAGCACTGGAAGCTGAAATTGGCAAGGAAGTCTGTGTCAGTGATTGGTTGACCATCAGTCAGGAGCGCGTGAACAAGTTCGCTGAAGCGACTGATGATCCGCAGTGGATTCATGTC
>JAIXYM010000110.1 GCA_027490255.1 Oxalobacteraceae bacterium
ACGAGATTGATGGTGCCTTTAACGCGCGGATCAATGATGAAGGTATTGCCCGTGTAATGGCCGATAGCGCGCACCACCGATTCAATATCAGCGCCAACAAAATTCAGCGTCGCCTGATTCGTGGATGGATCCTGCGCTCTGGCCGATGGCGCCACGAAATAAATACAGAAAATAAAAAAAGCACACAACAATCTTACTCGTTGGTGATACAAGCCCGCTGTCATAGTGCTGGATGTCATGTTAGTCATTTGAATTCGAGCGCGA
The DNA here is from genome assembly GCA_027490255.1 of Oxalobacteraceae bacterium. Lineage (GTDB taxonomy): Bacteria > Pseudomonadota > Gammaproteobacteria > Burkholderiales > Burkholderiaceae_D > Pernthalerella. The sequence continues at coordinate 265 of JAIXYM010000110.1, forward strand.
TGATGTTACGGTTCCCTTGCTGACGTCGCTGCCCGAGCAAATTGAGCAGAATCGCCAGTCGCTGTTCCTGTCCTTCCTGCGCCCATGCCTCTCCTGAAAACTGCAACCGACCATTGGCCAGCACGCCGCTGCCATGAAGTTGCAAGGGTCCGGATAAGGTTTTCAGTGTGAGTTGCGCGAGTGCGCCGCGCCAGTCAAGTTGCAGCTGATAAGCACCTAATGGCTTGACCGGCGACAAGGCCGATGCAATCTCTGTCATGTCGAGCTGCATGCGTCCATCGATAGTGATGCCATCCGGCATGCTTGACAGCGTCAGTATCTGCCATGACAGACGCATGCGGCCTGATGGTTTAAGCGTATTGAGTGGTGCGCCCAACGAAGACAAACGTTCAGCCGGCAATAGCAAGGCCGAGGGCGTCAATGTCCATTGATGCCAGTTGCCCTGCAGGTTGACAGGCTGAGTCAGTACATCACGGTTATCGATGCGCATATCAACGCGACCCAGCAGCAGCATCGGTGACAATCGCCAGTGAAAACGACCGGGAAACAATGGCTTGAGCGGCGCCCGAGCTATTGCAGATTTTTCTCCTCCGCTGACCACACCCAGAAACGCCGAGCCATCCCACAAGCTGCCTTCGGTATCACCCAACGAGAACCGAGCGTCTGTCTGCTGTTCAAGGACCGGCGCCAGCCATGCGGCCGGTAGCATGACTACAACCGTAATGATCACCATCAGCAGTGCAGCCACAAACCAGATGAACACCACCCTCATGAGGGTCGCTGCAAGGATATCTTCGCATCCACCCTGTCGATACGATCACGCGCCGTAATCGTGGCTTGGATAACAGTCAGTTGCTGCTCGCGCTGTGCCTTTTGCAAATAGTCGGTCAATCCAGAAAACGGGACATCGGAAAAATTTAATATGACACTGCTGTCAGTGAGCGTGACTTGCTCCGCCTTGAGCCCCGAATCCATCAGCAAGCGTTCAATCTCCTGCCGCGACAAAGACTGCGCAAGCGGTACAGCAGCGGGCAGGGTGGCTGCTTCTTGTGCCAGCACGCGCATCTGCATAGACTGAGCACGCAGCTCAGGCAATTGCTGTTGCATTTTTTTGCGCATCTTGATGGCAGGGTCGATCACCCACCACCAACTCAGCAGCACGGCGAGCGCCACGCCACCCAGCATCAGCAGACGGCGCTCGCGCGGCATCAACCCCTGCCAGGCAGTCGCGATGCGCTGACGCGTGCTCATGGTGATCTCCATAGCGGTATTCATGGCGCGCTGCGTACCTGCCAGACACTCACGCCGCCCTCGGCATCCATCGCACGAACCTGCAATGCATGATTGGCGAAGACTGGTTGCGCTGACTCGATTGATAGTTTGACCGCCGGCTTGAAACGTACCTCGAGCATCTGGTCACGGTAAGCCAGTGCTGCAATTACCTGCGCGCCGGCGCCAGTTTGTGTTTGTAATGTCGTCCATGCATCACCGAATGCGGCAGCCAGCGCCAGAAAATCAGTGGGCACCATCTCACCCGCACGCTGACGCGACACGACAATCTTTTGCTGCATTTGCACTAGTGGATCCAGCACTGCCTTCTCATTGGGAAAACTACGCCGATAAATATCAGCCATTGCACCTTTCAAGCCTGCGGCCTCGTTCTGCAAGCGCCAGCTGTCAATTTGCAATGCGGCGATATTCACAAGCATCAGCAACACAGCCATGCGCAGTGGCCAGCGCCAGCGCTGCCATTCAATGCCGGCGGACTCTGGCTCGCTGAGACCAGACATCAAATCGGGTTCGGCATCACTGGCGGCATCGATCAAACTCGCCCAAGTCAGCTCATGCAGCGTACCCAGTTTCACCGAATGACGACCCGAGGCCAGTACCGATTCGTATTCACCGACCAAATCAGGCGGCAGGAACAAATCGGCAACCCGCTCACCCGCCATCGTAGAAAGCTGCTGAAGTACCTGATCAGGCAGCGTCACATCATCCGCATCCATCAGCGGTAAGCCTATGCCTTCATCTGCGCCATAACGAATGACGAGTTCGGTTGCATCGCAATTCACCATCAATGCCGCCGAAAGATGATCCGCCTGCAAGGGCAGACACAATTGCACAGGCAAGGCGCGGATGCGATGCACGCCTGATTCACGCAGCTGCCGGGTCCATGCCAACAACCATTCACGCTGCACGACAGCGACTTCACGTTTGCCCGCCTGCTCTTTGCCTGCCGCCATCACGCAATCCGCCGCGTCACCGATCAAGCGGTCTTCTACCAGCGCAGGCAATACCAAATGCAAGCGGTGCGCCGGCAAGGGGGGCACATCCACTCGAAGCAGCGTGACGTCGCTGGCGGCAATCAGAAGTACGACGGTATACGCATCACCCAGCACAAA
>JAIXYM010000043.1 GCA_027490255.1 Oxalobacteraceae bacterium
CCAACGGTAAGCATAAAGCCAAAAAATTCTTCAATCGTGACTTCGCCAGGTTTGCTCAAAGCTTTCTGTACGACGTCATAAAAACTACCAAACCAGTTATTGATTTGTACGTCGATCTGTACCTGATACCAGGTACCCAGAAAAATCAATGCAGCACCAGGCCAAGCCCACATTGCCCATTGGCGACTGAGAAAAAATGATCTGAACATACTAAGTCTCGGAAAAAATTATTTTAATTTGAAGTTTGCGCAGGGATCGCTGCGCTGCGCCTTATCAGTCAGCCAGATAAAATCATAGCGGCCAGCCAGTGACTTTATCAGTTCTGCGCGGTCGGTGCCGCTTTCATAAAAACCAACGCTGGTGATTTTTAGTGAGGGATCGAGCGCGGCCAATACTTGAGGCACACCATAATCCCGCCGCACATGGCCATTACCTGCCACCAGTACTGCCGGCCGGTGGGCGAGCAACGCCGTGGCCATAGAGATATCCGTCGCACGCTGCACCAGCTTCATGGGCGCGAGATATTTTTCCGGCAGCTTGCCACAATGACCATCAATCAAATCCTGCTCTAGCCGGGTTCGCGCCGTATCGGGCAAGGTGGACTGCTCATACGACCTGGCCATGGACAGCGCCATCGCCGCTTGACCCTGCTTCATCAGTTCTTTGGAAAAGCCGGCTGGCAGATTGCCGCCGATGAGCGCATAGCCGCGTCCGAGCACTGATTCAAACAGCGGTTGGTGCAGTGGCCAGCCCCATCCGCCGCGACTGAAGCCAGCCGCTTCAAGATCGCTGCCGACGTCACCAGTGGCGCTCACTCGACGACCCGCGGGCAAATGCTCGGCCACGATCGTGGTTTTGGCATTAGCAAAACGGGGAATGAAGCTGGCGCGTGCCTGATGATGGAAGGGATTGTCATGCAATTCACCCAGCAACACGATATCGGCACTACGCAAACGCTCAGCGAGGACAGGTTCGGAAATTTCCTTGCCGCTTGCAAGATCGAGAATCTCTGCAGCCGCGAGACCTTGATAAAAAATCACCAAGAACAAACAGACCTTAAAGGATATCTTTATTGTAATTTTTTCTAAGTTCATCTCACTGTCCGGCTGTATTTCCCACTATTTTAGGCGGTGGGTAAAAAACGTGCCTGAAAGCATTCAGTTCTGGTCGAACCGTAGTCTTGTACTTGCCAACAGTGCGTGACAGATCTGATGGAAATACTTTGCTCAGTATCGTCAATACGATGGGCCTCCCCGCATTGATTTGCTGCTCTGGATCATCAAGTCTTGTTTTTTAGATGAGCTTTGGAAGGAATTTTATGGTCAGCCGAGCGTCAAATTTGCAGTTGCGGGAGCTTCGCTTGATGGCTTGCTGCAGGACTCGACATTTTAAGGAGATGATGATGTCAGAAAAAAAGATTGAGGCGCGCAGTCAGGGTAGTTTTCCTATGGACGATCCCACTCAGGGCTTGCTGCATGATCATCAATTCATACGTCAGTTGCTGCAACGTTACCTGAGTACTCAGGATCAGAAGGTGAAACAATATGCGGGCCCCAGGATCTGTGAGGCCTTGCTTCAGCATACCCGGCTTGAGGAAGCGGTTTTCTATCCCGCTGTAGAAAAGCTGGATGTGGCTATGACCACGCGCTGCCTTGATGATCATCATGCGGTCGATGAATTGATTGAGCAAATGCAGAATCTTTTGCCGGGTGATTCGGCCTATGATGAACTGGTGACGCATCTTAATGAGGCCATACAAGCGCATATGGAACTCGAAGAGCAGCAACTCTTTCCTTTGGTAAGAAAATCTAGCCTGAATCTGCAAGATTTGGCACTGCGTATGCAATCGTTTGAATCAAGTGTGGTGTCTGCCCAGGCGAAAAGCGTTGGGCAGCGGAGTGCTCGCGGAGATCAGCTGCATTAGACGAGTCATCGTAGGTCGAGCGCGAGTCGTATGTTCGACGAGAACCAGTACCTTCTGAAAGGTAATTGGTAATCAGAAAATCTATGAGGGCGAAAAAAACGGCGCCCGAAGCGCCGTTTTTTATTCTCATCAGCTTGTTCAGTCAGCCTTGACGCCCTCAACCTGAATCGCCAGTTTCACTTCCGGTGCGAAGCGCGGCAAGCCGTAGGTCAGTCCGAAATCGCTGCGATCGAACATGCCGGAAGCATCTGCGCCGCAGACTTCTTTTTTCAGCATCGGATGCATGATGCACTTGAATGAATTGATCTTCAGTGCCATCGGCTTGGTTACGCCCATCATGGTCATTTCACCCTCTACGTTAACTAGCTTGTCGCCATCGAATTTCAGTGATGTGCTTTTGTACGTTACCGTAGGATATTTTTCGACATTGAACATGTCTTTGGCACGTGCGTGTTCATTCATTTTTGCGTGACCAAAATCGATGGTGCTGGCATCAATGACAATATCGATACTGCCTGTCTTGGCAGCGCGGTCGAGAACGACCTTGCCGGTGGTTTTGGTAAATTTACCGCGCCAGATTGAAATTCCCAGGTGATCCGCTTCGAAGCTGGGATAGGTATGGCCGGGATCGATGTTATAGGTCTGCGCGGCTGCTGATGAAGCGGCGATGGACAGTATGGCGGAAACGATGAGTGTCTTGAAATTCATGGGGATTTCCTCTCTGGGTTTTAAAGAATTAATAAGTGATTATTGATAGCTTGTTGGGCGAAATTCGAGGTTCGCCGGCCTCAACGTTGGTAGTGGCATTTTGATAGAGCTTCTAGGGCTTTGCGAGGACACGAAACCTTATCACGACTTCGTCGGCCACGACGCTGGTGTCCTTCCACTCGCCATCGCCGATGTTGAAGGCCAGCCGCCGGATGGGCAGGTTGCCCTCAAATACTTGTACTGCACCTTCTTTTTTGACCGACATTGGAAAACTCACCTCGGTCGTCTTGCCTTTGATCGTCAGCTTCCCGCTGACCTCCAGCTTGCCCGGGCCATTGCCCCGAATTTTGGTGGATACAAAACTGGCTTTCGGAAACTGCGCGGCATTGAACCATTCTTTTTTGAGCACTTCCCGGTTGTAGTCCGGATCGCCGAGATCAAAACTGGCGATATCAATATCCACAGTGGCTTTCGATGCATCCGGGTTGGCGGCATCAAAATCAATCTGCGCGCCGAATTTCATGAAGCGAGACTCTACTGCGACACCGATCTGTTTGAATACGGCCGATACCGTGCTTTTGGCAGCATCAATTTTCAGCGGGGTGGGTCCTGCTGCAGCTTCACTCGACACCAACGCCAACAGCATCATGAGTTTAAAAACATTTGAAATTTTCACGATTTTCCTTATTCAGGGCAACATACGCTTGAGTAAACCATCACGGTCGAGGAAGTGATGCTTCAGGGCCGCCAGTATGTGCACGATGATTATCACCAACAGTGTGTATACCAGAGTAATGTGTAATTGCTTTAGTACCGGTTTCAATACTGGGTCAGCCTCCATCAGCACAGGTAAGGGCCAAGTACCAAAGTACACGACCGGTACGCCCGCTGCCAGGCTGTAAAAGTAGCCTGTTAGTGGTACGGCAAACATCAACATATAAAGCAGCGCATGCCCGATGGTTGAGGCCCGTTGCTGCCAGCGTGGCATGTCACCTGCTGGCGGTGCGCCGCGCCACCACCGCCACAGTAATCGCACTGCAGCCAGCGCAAGTACTGTCACACCTAGCCATTTGTGCCATGAAAAATAACGCAATTTGGTCGGTGTCAGACCCGGAATATCCACCATCACTACCCCCAGCGCAAATGCAGCACCGATGAGTACTGCCACCAGCCAGTGAAGCAAAATAGCCGTCAGGCCGTAGCGCGATGGTGTTTCCAAGACGTCGTTATTCATCACAGGCGAAATTTGAAATAAGAGAGCGAACCAGCCTCATATTGTGCATCCATATGGAAATCGTCGCCATTCAGGGTTTTTCTCTAGGATTGCGCAAAATGTTCATACATTTTTTGACAGGTGTAATGAGTTCTGATGAACGAGTTTTAGTGTAAAGGATGAAACGCATAGGCATCCATCGCCAGTACATAATCGCTGATGCCAGTGTGAAAACGATCAATGCGCGGCGCGTTGCCGGCCGCGCCTAGTGCCACACACAGGGGTTGTAAATGTTCATCGCTGGGGTGCGCGCGCACAGCATCGGGTGCTTGTTTTCGATAGTCCAGTAGCGCGCTGATATCGCGCTGCCTGATTTTCTCAGCAAGCCAGTCGGGGAAGTCATGTACGTAGGCCGGCACCTTTCCCCCATTCTGACGAGCGATGCGATAGTCACTGAGATTATGCGTAAGGTTGCCCGATCCAATGATCAGAAAACCCTGATCAGCCAGCGGCGCCAGCGCGCGGCCAAGCGCGTAAGCACCCTGCACGCCAAGATGACTTTGCACAGACACAGGAATCACGGGTGCCTCCGCACTCGGGAACATGAGGCGCAGAGGAATCCAGGCACCGTGGTCCAATCCCTGTGAAGGCATTTCAACCACCGGCAGACCGGCCTTCGCAATGGCTGCGCTGACTTCATGAGAGGCTTCCGCGTTGCCAGTTGCGGGATAGGTAAGTTCGTACAGCGCTTGCGGAAAGCCGTAGAAATCATGAACCGTCGCCAGCGTTTCGGCGCTGCCGACAGAAACAATATCGGTATCCCAGTGAGCACTGATGATCACAATCGCGCGTGGTTTGGGGAGCCTGGCGACGGCATCGACCATGGCCGCGCCAGCTGCGCCGGGATCCAGCGCGAATGTGGGCGCACCATGGGGAACGAACAGTGTGGGCAGGCGATTCATGGCAGCACTCCTTAAGAGGCCTCTACTTTAGCCTGACTGATTGAATTGAAATAGGAGACAATAAGCAAATATTTATTGCGTAGGACGCAACAATGGATCGCTTGCAAGCCATGCAACTCTTTGTTCGGGTGGCTGAATTGAACAGTTTTTCGGCTGTTGCTCAGCAAATGGGCGTGGCTCGGTCCGCTGTAACCCGCCAGATCGCCGCGCTTGAGCGCCATCTGGGCCTCAAGCTCATGGCGCGCAGCACCCGGCGGGTGGCGCTCACCTCCGCTGGCGCAGCCTATCTTGAAAAATGCCGGGTCATTCTCAATCTGGTCGAAGCTGCTGAAACCGGGATTGCCGAAGAAGGTCAGCTGCTGCGCGGCCATGTCCGCATCAGCTTGCCCCTGAGTTTCGGGCTGATGCGTATGGTGCCGCCGTTACTTGAATTCGCCCGCACATATCCTGAACTCAGTTTGGAAATGGATTACAGTGATCGTCGCGTGAATCTGTTTGAAGAAGGCATCGATCTCGCGATTCGCATTACCGGTCATCTCGGTGACAGCGCGGTTGTGCGCAAACTGGGCAGCTTGCACTTGCGCACGGTCGCCTCGGCCGAGTATCTGAAGCGATTTGGTTGTCCACAACACCCATCCGAACTCATGCATCATGCGTGCCTGGTGTACACAACGGGTGAATCACCGCAGACTTGGCGCTATCAGGTGGATGGCACACTGCAGCGTTTTCCGGTGCAATCGAAAATGTATGCCAATAACGGACAAGTGTTGACTGAGGCTGCCGCGCAGGGATTGGGTATTGCTCTGCAGCCGGATTTTATTGTGGACCCTTTTATTCAAGAGCAGCGTGTCACTGCGATTCTCACGGACTTTGAAACGCCGGAGTTGGGGATTTATGCAATCTTGCCGGGAAATCGGCAAGTGCCCCATCGGGTGAGAGTACTGATGGATTTTCTGGCGGATCGCCTTCATCCGAAACAAACGTGACAACGCATTCCTTATCTTCAGGATCGTGTTTTGTATTGCTCGACGATGCCGCTACATCACAATCGACCGAGCTGAAGCAGTCGCGCCTGTATACCGAACTCGTTGCGCGTATTGATTGCACCGATGTTTCGCAGCTCACTTCTTTTTTTGATGAAGTTCAGCAAAAGCTATCAGCGGGTCTGGCAGTCGTGGGCTTGTTCAATTATGAGTTAGGTGCTGCGATACACAACATCAGCGAGCGAGTCGATGCGGCGCCTGTATTGGCTTCAGCGCTTCTGTTTGCACGTTGCCAGCATTTATCGCGTGAAGAGGTGGATGTCTGGATAGCACAGCAGTTAGCAGCAACGCAGGGTGCTGACTTTTGTCTTGAACAGATCGTCGCAGGCAAAGATGCATCTGAATTTCGGTCCGCGATCGATGCGGTTCATCGCTATATCGAAGCCGGTGATACCTATCAGGTCAATCTGACCTTCCCCTTGCACTTGACGGTGCATGGTAATCCAGTCGCCTTGTACGCCGCGCTGCGCAGACAGCAACCGGTGCCTTACGGCGCATTGATGGTCTTACCGGATGGGCAGTCGGTATTGTCCTTATCACCGGAACTCTTCGTGAGTCATACGCATGGGCGCTTGCTCGCCAAACCCATGAAAGGCACGCTCGAAGCTGATGCAGATCATCACGATACAGATCGTGCCACCGCACTCGCAGCAAGCTCCAAGAATCGCGCAGAGAATCTGATGATCGTCGATTTGCTGCGCAATGACCTAGGTCGGATCGCGCAGACGGGTACCGTAAAAGTACCCGCACTGTTCGAAGTAGAGCGCTTTGGTCATGTGTGGCAGATGACATCAACGATAGAAGCTGAGTGCCGTACCGATGTGACGCTAGCAGACATCTTCAGCGCAATCTATCCTTGTGGATCGATCACTGGCGCGCCCAAGCGTCGCACCATGCAGATTTTGCGTGAACTTGAGACGGAGGCGCGTGGTTTATATACCGGTGCAATTGGCTGGTTTGATCCGCCAAGGGCAGACCGCGTTCTGGGTGACTTTATGTTGTCGGTACCCATACGAACCCTCATGCTTGATGCACCTGCTGGCAATGATGTGCGTCAGGGGGTAATGCGCGTCGGCGCGGGAATTGTGTATGACAGTGATGCGGACAGCGAGTATGCCGAATCTCTTTTGAAAGCACGATTTCTTACCGGCGTATCATCACAGTTTTCGCTGATTGAGACCTTGCAAGCGCATCGTACTTTTGGTGCGCGAAATTTGAATTTGCATTTGCAGCGGCTGAGCGTATCAGCGCGTCATTTTGGTTTTCTCTGTGATCCGGAGCAGATTGCTGCGCAAGTCAATGCAGTATGTGCTGGTCTGGCTAGTGATGGGCTGTATCGAATGCGTCTGTTACTGAATGCCGATGGGACCGTAGACATTCGTACAGCGCCCATGAGCAACGCCTCACTGGCATCTGTACGTTTGCTGCTGGCCAAACAGCCAATGCAATCGCAGGATGTTTTTTTGCGCCATAAAACGACATTGCGGCGGCGCTACGATCTTGCCTGGCAGGCGGCAGAAAAAAATGGCGCTTTCGATACTTTGTTCGTCAATGAAAAATCGCAAGTGACCGAGGGTGGACGCAGCAATCTGTTTGTTTGTCGCGATGGTCAATGGCTGACACCACCCCTGTCAGACGGCGTACTGCCAGGCATTATGCGTGGATTGCTTTTGAGTGATCCGACCATGAGCGCTAGAGAGGCAGTGTTGACGCTCGAAGATTTACGCGTTGCCGAGCGCATCATGGTCTGCAGTTCACTGCGCGGCTCCTTGCCTGCTACTGTGGATTGGGATGCCGCGCTCGTTGATGTTGCGTGATGCTTCAGTAAAGCGGTCTCTTTCAAGCGTTTAACAGCGGCGAGAACTGCAACTTGACCGGGCTGAAATAAGGCCGCGTATCGCCCATCATATGGCGCAGTTCTCTGATGGGTATCTCCGTTTCCTCGTGAATTTTGAGCAGAATTTCACCACTGACAGCAAGCCTGCGGTGGCGAACTTTACTGATCACCGATGGAGAAAGTCCAACCTTTCGCGCCAACGCAGAACTGCTGCGCAGACCTAGTCGACGAATTAGCCTGTCGATAAACAATTCAGGCGTGTAAGTATCAGAAGTGTGCTTCATCATGGCTTTCCATCCTTTCAATCTTTGAAGAAAATGCCGACACCAACATCGGTGACGACCCCTGAATTTCCAATCGCTTTAACAACTTTTGATGACGCCCAATCAAGAACTACGGACGTTGATCTGTAAGTCGTAAGCTTGCGTAATGGGGATGATGCGATAACTGTCGCTTCTAAAAAAGCAGTTAAATTAAGATAATTGTTCTTGAAATCCCTGAAAAGTTTCTAATTTATTATCTTCAACAGTTGTTTTGTGATTTCGGATCAAGTGCGCAGTTTTTGATCTAAGCTTTACCTTTGATTTTGCGATGCAAGAACCAGATAGGCAGGCATCAAAGTGCGGGTTTTTTAACGAAAGCTGTGGATATCAGCTTTTGCTGCAATGATAAAAATTTAATCAGCCATTCAAATTTGTTTGATGTTGCGAGTACAGATTAAAGATGGGCTTTCAAGACAAGATGCACATAATGCAAATTGCGCTGTTTGATTTCAGGGAGAAATAAGTATGAAACGATATGTGGCGTTGTTATTGGTTGCTGCTGCTTCAGTTGCTGTTGCCGCAGTGAGAGCACCCGGCTATGTTTCTGTTTTTATTTCAGATAACCGTGCGATTGGCATGTCGATCAGCCCAAACAATCCGCAAGAGGCCGACGATATTGCAAGTTCGAGTTGCGTGGAATATGCGGAGGCCGAAGACAAATCTACCTGCGTAAAGGCTATTGAGGGCGTAGCCAAGTGCGTGGCCGTGGCTCGAAGCGAAGAGGGTGCCTGGGCCGCTGCAATGGGCGAAACAGCAAAAAAAGCCAGTGACCTGGCCGTCAAGACATGTAAAAAATACACGAAAAATAAATGCGTTGTTGATAAGGCAGCGAAGCTTTGCCTCTAAGTACAAGTGTTTGCCGAAGTCGTCGAGTTTGATATGACCGCAAAAA
>JAIXYM010000091.1 GCA_027490255.1 Oxalobacteraceae bacterium
CGGAGCACCGGCGAATAGTCAATACCAGACTGAACGAATTTATCAGGCGATGCAAGACGAATGGTGAGCGACTCTGCCTCAATGGATGTCAGCGCTGAAAACTCGATCTCTGCATCCAGTTTCTGACCCATCGCAGAACGTACGTGGATATCGCCCAGACCAAGTGCACTACCTGCCAAAGGCACGCACAGTAATAGCCACAACGCGAACCGAAGTAACGCCAGCGACGAGAGTGTGTGACTCATGATGGATGCGGGTAATTGAAGAGGTAAAAGCGCCGGGCTGCAATCTCTACAGATTGCAACGAGAAGTCTCGCCTTGATAATCTTTTAGACAAGGGAGACATCGATTCCAAACACAGGGCGTGACCTTAACACCGGTGTTATGCATGCAGCAAGGGTCGTGGTCAGTACGCGACAGCAAAAGATCGGAAACTCAATCTTGGTCTTGCAAAGCAGATACAAATTCGTTAGCTAAGACCAGTTATGCGCACGCCACTCTTTAGAACTTCTTAGACAGATTTTTGATTATTCAGATTCACTACCGATGCGCCGGTAGCTAGATGTGACTTGGGGTGTGTTGATAACACCGCAGCCATCGCAGGTGATACTGGCTGGTGAGGCGACCTTGGAAAGTCAATTCTCTTACGATGTCGTGTGATTGGATACTGCATTACAGGCATGCTTTCTATACCTGTAATGCATGAATTCAGTCGTCAAGCAAAACACGCAGCATGCGACGCAATGGCTCGGCCGCGCCCCAAAGTAACTGGTCACCGACTGTGAAGGCCGACAAATAGTCATTCCCCATTTGCATCTTGCGCAAACGACCCACAGGTATGTTCAAGCTGCCCGTAGTTGCTGAAGGTGTAAGGTCGTGCATCGAAGCCTCACGGGTGTTGGGTATGACTTTCGCCCACGGGTTGTGGCTGGCGAGAATGTCACTGATCTCATCAAGTGGCACATCTTTTTTGAGTTTGATCGTCAGTGCCTGGGAGTGGCAGCGCATCGCGCCAATACGCACGCACAGACCATCCACGGCAATCGCTGGTTTCGCGCCCGCGCCAAACGCGTCACCCCGTCCCAGAATCTTGTTGGTTTCTGCGCCGCCCTTCCACTCCTCGCGCGACTGACCATTGCCGAGATCCTTATCGATCCAGGGAATCAGGTTGCCGCCGAGCGGCACACCAAAGTGCTGCGTTTCTTTCTCGTCGAGCGCATGCTGTTTTGCGAGTACTTTGCGATCGATTTCCAAAATCGCCGAGGCGGGATCATCGAGTAGCGCTTTGACTTCTGCGTTTATCGTGCCGAACTGTGTCAGCAGCTCACGCATGTGCTGCGCGCCACCACCTGAGGCTGCCTGATAGGTCATCGACGTCATCCACTCGACCAGATCATGCTGGAACAAACCACCGAGCCCCATCAGCATGCACGAGACTGTGCAATTACCGCCGATGTAGTTTTTGACGCCAGAGGCAAGGGCGTTTTTAATGACGTCCAAATTCACCGGGTCCAGCACGATGATCGCGTCATCCCTCATGCGCAGCGAGGAGGCGGCGTCGATCCAATAGCCATTCCAGCCTGCGGCGCGCAACTTGGGGAAAACGTCGCTGGTGTAGTCACCACCCTGACAGGTCAGGATGATGTCGCATTTTTTCAGTGATTCGATGTCGTTGGCATCTTTGAGCGTGGTTTCGTTTTTTGCCATCGAAGGGGCTTTGCCACCCGAGTTCGACGTCGAAAAAAATACCGGCTCAATGTGAGCGAAATCATTCTCCTGCTGCATGCGTTGCATGAGTACCGAACCGACCATACCGCGCCAACCGACCAGACCTACGAGTTTCATTTTGCTTCCTGCCCGTTAAATTTTCGTTATGACACTATGCGACTGATATAAAAATCGAAACGAGACCTTCATACTGGCCTCTGAAGCTTTAACGCATAGGGTTCGCTACCAAAGTCACTGGATCCCGGCTTTCGCTAAGATGACGGCGGGAGTTTTACACCAGCTCCTTCACCACTGCATCACCCATCTCAGCTGTACCCACACGCGTTGTACCCGCCTCGTGGATATCCGGTGTACGCAAACCTTGCGCAAGCACTTTCTTGACCGCAGACTCAATACGATCCGCCTCTGAAGGCAGGTTCAGCGAGAAACGCAACATCATCGCCGCTGACAAAATCGTGGCCAGCGGATTGGCAATGCCCTTGCCGGCGATATCAGGTGCGGAGCCATGCGAAGGTTCATACAAGCCTTTGCTATTGGCGTCCAATGAAGCCGAAGGCAACATACCGATCGAGCCGGTCAGCATGGCGGCAGCGTCCGAGAGAATGTCACCGAACATATTGCCGGTGACGATGACATCGAATTTTTTGGGTGCACGCACCAGCTGCATCGCAGCGTTATCCACATACATGTGATCAAGCTCGACGTCCGGATATTCTTTGTGAACATCGGTAACGATGTCTTTCCAAAACTGGAAAGTCTCGAGCACATTCGCCTTGTCCACACTGGTCAGGCGCTTGCTACGTTTCTGCGCTGCTTTGAATGCCACATGTGCGATACGACGAATCTCAGGCTCCGAATAGCGCATGGTGTCAAAACCCTCACGCGCTCCTTTGAAGGGACCATCGGGCGCTTCGCGTACACCCCGTGGCTGACCGAAATAGATATCGCCGTTCAGTTCGCGCACGATCAGGATGTCGAGTCCGGACACGACTTCGGGCTTGAGTGTCGATGCACCCACCAGTTCAGGATAAAGAATCGCAGGACGGAAATTCGCAAACAAGGTCAGGTGCTTACGCAAACCGAGAATAGCCTGCTCGGGACGCAGTGAGCGCTCAAGCGTGTCGTATTTCCAGTCGCCGACGGCGCCAAACAAAATCGCATCCGCCTCTTTGGCGAGTTTGAGCGTGCCATCCGGCAGCGGATGACCGTGCGCCTCATAACCTGCACCGCCCACAGGCGCGGTTTCCATTTCAAATTTCTGGTCGAGCGCATTCAGTACCTTGACGGCCTGTTCAACGATTTCGGTGCCTATGCCGTCACCCGGCAGGATTGCGATTTTCATGATGGTTGTTGGTGTTTCAAATAGTGTTGGCTAGCCAGGGGAAGCGATGGATGTGGCGCTCTTCAAACGTGTGAATGGCATCGGCTTGCTGTAGCGTCAGACCGATATCGTCGAGCCCATTGAGCAGGCAATGGCGGCGGAAAGCATCGACCTCGAAATGAAAAACCGAACTCGCATTCGTGGTTGAAACAGTTTGCTTCTCCAGATCAACCACCAGACGATAGCCCGGGAACGCCTTGACTTCATTGAACAACTGATCGACCTGCGCTTCGGTCAGCACGATGGGCAGCAAGCCGTTCTTGAAGCAGTTGTTGAAAAAGATGTCCGCAAAACTCGGCGCGATCACGGCACGAAATCCATACTGATCCAACGCCCACGGTGCGTGTTCACGTGATGAGCCACAGCCAAAATTTTTACGCGCTAGCAGCACCGATGCACCCTGATAGCGCGGCTGATTCAATACAAAATCGGGATTCAGCGGACGCTTGCTGTTATCCATGCCAGGCTCACCCTGATCGAGATAACGCCATTCGTCGAACAGATTCGGTCCAAATCCAGTGCGCTTGATCGATTTCAGGAATTGCTTGGGAATGATGGCATCGGTATCCACATTGGCGCGATCCAGCGGCGCGACCAACCCATCCAGTAAAGTGAATTTATTCATGAGATATTATTTTTTGCTCGCGTCCTGAACTTTTTCGCCCAATTTTTCGACATCCTTACCGATGCCATTGAGCGTGTTGCATCCTGAAACACCAAAGGCCAACGCGATAATCATGAACAGAAATTTTTTCATGGCTTTCCTCCTGAGGTGATTGATTTAGAGTTGACGTACATCGACAAAGTGACCTGCCACACCGGCGGCGGCAGCCATCGCGGGGCTGACCAGATGCGTTCTTCCACCCGCGCCCTGGCGTCCCTCGAAATTTCGATTGGACGTAGAGGCACAGCGTTCGCCCGGCTCGAGACGATCGGCATTCATCGCCAAGCACATCGAGCAACCGGGCTCGCGCCATTCAAAGCCTGCATCACGAAAGATTTTGTCTAATCCCTCGCGCTCGGCTTGCTCCTTGACGAGACCCGAGCCTGGCACCACCATCGCGAGCTTCACATTCGACGCGCGGAATTTACCGCGCACGACAGCAGCAGCAGCACGCAAATCTTCAATCCGCGAGTTCGTGCAAGAACCAATAAATACCTTGTCGATGCGAATATCGTTGATGGCGGTATTGGGCTTAAGACCCATGTAGACCAGCGCCTTCTCAATCGCATCGCGCTTGACAGGATCTTTTTCTTTGTCAGGATCGGGCACCCGATCATCCACGGCGACCACCATCTCTGGTGATGTACCCCAAGTAACCTGAGGACGAATGTCGGCTGCGTCAATCAACACTACTGCATCGAATTTTGCATCCGGATCGGAATGCAGCGTGCGCCAGTAAGTGACTGCCTGCTCCCAATGCGGGCCCACGGGCGAAAACGGTCTGCCCTTGACGTAGTTGATTGTCGTGTCATCGACGGCGATCATGCCGGCGCGTGCGCCCGCTTCGATGGCCATATTGCAGACAGTCATGCGACCTTCCATGGACAAGGCGCGGATGGCCGAGCCCCCGAACTCGATCGCGTAGCCAGTACCACCGGCCGTGCCTATCTTGCCGATCACAGCCAGAACAATGTCTTTGGCAGTGACACCCGCACCAAGGCGGCCCTCTACCTGTACCAGCATGGCTTTGGATTTTTTGGCCAGCAGCGTCTGCGTGGCAAGCACATGCTCAACTTCGGAAGTACCGATGCCGTGTGCAAGACAAGCGAAAGCACCATGGGTAGACGTATGTGAATCGCCGCACACCACCGTCATGCCGGGCAGCGTAGCGCCCTGCTCCGGTCCGATCACATGAACGATACCTTGGCGCTTGTCGCGCATATTGAAATAGGTGAGACCGTATTCGCGCGCATTGTCATCCAGCGTTTCGACCTGAAGGCGCGATATCGGATCAGCAATGCCCTCTGCCCGGTGCGTGGTGGGTACGTTGTGGTCAGCGACCGCAAGATTTGCCGCAATTCGCCAGGGTTTGCGACCTGCCAGCTTCAGGCCTTCGAAGGCCTGCGGACTGGTGACTTCGTGCACCAGATGCCGGTCAATGTAAAGAATGGTCGTGCCGTCCTCGGCGGTATGCACCACGTGGGACTGCCAGAGTTTGTCGTAGAGAGTTTGGGCCATGGCGGGATCGCGCGCAGGGCGCGCCTGATCGAGGAAAACAGCCCGCGATTATGCCATAGCCAAGGTGTGGAAAGCCGTTTAGGCACCGGCTCTCGAAGGCGGCTACAGCGTCGAAAAGGACCTTTTGATCGCCCTGACTAACGGGCGCGGGCCTCTTTGTAGAGCGGCATGACCCGCTCGGAGTACACCGTCAGATCACGCACACGGTCTGAGCGCGCGGGGTGGGTGGACATGAACTTCGGCGGTTCCTTACCGCCAACCTCACCCATTTTTTCCCAAAGGGAGATGGCAGCACGGGGATCGTAGCCCGCCCTCGCCGCTAATTCGACCCCGATACGGTCAGCCTCGGTCTCATGTGCTCTGGAATTAGGCAAGCCGAGCAAGCCCTGATAAGCGTACTCCATCCCCTGCTGCCCGACGCTACCCACACCAGCGACCGTTGCCAGAATCGTGATGCCCACATTGGCGACCACCTGCTCGGACGCACGCTCGCGCGAATGCTCGCGCAGTGCGTGCGCAATTTCATGCCCTATTACTGCGGCCAACTCATCATCCGTGATATTGAGTTTTTCAATCAACCCGGTGTAGACGGCGATTTTGCCGCCCGGCATGCACCAAGCATTGACCTCGGGTGAAGTCAATAAGTTGAATTCCCACTGCCATCGACTCGCATCCTGCCGGAATGTCGGGACTTGCCGGATCAGCCGATCCGCAATCGAGCGCACGCGCGTGTACTGCGCAGAATCGCTGTTGCGCTTGCCCTTTTTATCGGCCTGCGCCATCAACTGTGCGTACTGTTTGTTCGCACTTTCTTCGATGGCCTTGGCCGATACGGCCATACGCTGCTCACGATCCACACCGACCAGACCCGCATTGGTTGTTTTTACCGATTGACAAGAAAGCAGCGCGGACGTCAATGCAGCAACAGCTGCCAGTGCACCTACTGTTATTTTCAACGAACTCTCCCAGAGGGTTCTTGCCAGCGATAACTGAGTGCCGCGGCAATCCAGCCGGCAAAACAGAATAAGGCCGCGATCATGTAGACAAGCCGTGCGCCAAATGTATCCCAACAAGCCGATAGCAGCAATCCACCCAGCGACCCACCAAGTCCATAAGACACACTGATGAACAGCGCCTGACCGCGCGCCTGCAGCGGTCCGGCGAACCAGCGCTGCAGTGTAGCGACCGAGGCAGAGTGATGAACGCCAAATGTCGCCGCATGGAGTATCTGGGCGATCAGCAGCATAACCACGGATTCGGCACCAAAACCGATCATTAAAAATCGTACGACGCCGATCAACAAGCTGGTCAGCATTAGCGTGGCTACGCCAAACCGGCGAAACAGCGGCGCCTGAAAATAGAAAAATAAAATCTCGGCGACCACGCCCAGCGACCACATTAATCCGATCACCGTCTTGCTGTAGCCTATCTGCGATAGATACAGCGAGTAATAAACATACAAGGATGCATGCGCCGCGATCATCAGAAAGGTGGAGACGAAAAACGCAATTACTTCCCGCTGCCTGAGTAACTGACGCACCGAAGGCGTGTTCTCTGAGCGAGACATTGGCGCTTCTTCACGCATGTTCAGCGCAACCGCTGCGACCATGACCAGCAACACCAGCGCAATCCATGGCATCAGGCCTATGCCCTGCCAGTCCAACAACTGTCCGGCAGCGATCACGGTCACAATAAAACCGACCGATCCCCAGAGTCGCAGACGCCCGTAGTGCGTGAGATCGCCTCGCATGGATGACAACATCAGCGCCTCAGACAGAGGGCCTTGCGCACTGGTGAACAAATTCAGTGCCAGCATCAGCACAAAGAAAAACGCAAAAGTTTCACCCCAAAACATGCCGCAAAAAACTAGCGCGGAGGCCGCCGATGTCACCCGCAAGACCATCACTCGACGACGCGTGTGATCAGCCACCCAGCCCCACAGATTCGGCCCAAAAATACGCATCACCTGCATCATCGACATCAGCACGCCAATCTG
Organism: Oxalobacteraceae bacterium; assembly: GCA_027490255.1. Taxonomy (GTDB): domain Bacteria; phylum Pseudomonadota; class Gammaproteobacteria; order Burkholderiales; family Burkholderiaceae_D; genus Pernthalerella. The sequence goes on from JAIXYM010000091.1 coordinate 7,288, forward strand.
CACAGCCGAAACGCCACGATCAGCGAAATACAAACTAGCGTAAGGAGAGAAGACGCCGATATAGCCGTAGTACGCGAAGAAAAACAACGCGAAATTCAGGGATTGCTCGGGTTTGGCGGTTGAAGACAAGGGGGCGGGAGATGACAAATGTGACAGAGAAGATTGATCGCCGAAAAATTAGGGCCGAGATCGCGAATTCAAAGCGGCCCTGATCGGCGTGGTTACCTCAGCGCGACCACAAAAAAGCAGTACTGCTCAATAAATCGTTTCAGCTTCCGCTGACATCCACATCACCGCACTGCGCCCGGTGCCGTAACGCGTGATCCATCAGTACTAGCGCGAGCATGGCTTCGGCGATGGGTGTTGCGCGTATGCCCACGCAAGGATCATGACGACCAAAGGTCTCCACCATTACCGGCTGGCCATCGCGGTCAATCGAACGACGCGGCGTACGTATGCTGGAGGTAGGCTTGATCGCAATCGATACGGTGATGTCCTGTCCCGACGAGATACCGCCCAGAACACCACCGGCGTTGTTGCCAACGAAGCCTTCCGGCGTGATTTCATCGCCGTGCTCGGAGCCTTTGTGCGCAATCGAACGAAAGCCTGCGCCTATCTCCACACCCTTGACCGCATTGATACCCATCATTGCATACGTAATGTCGGCATCCAGCTTGTCAAACAGGGGCTCACCTAAGCCGACCGGCACGTTTTGCGCAACGACCTCAATGCGCGCGCCACAGGAATCGCCCGCCTTGCGCAAGCTATCCATGTACGTCTCAAGTTCGGGAATGATGTCGGCGTTGGCAGCAAAAAATGGATTCTCACCCACGTGGTCCCACGAGACAAAAGGAATCGCGATCTCGCCTAGTTGGCTCATGCAACCACGCAGCGTCAGGCCATACTGGGCATGCAACCATTTGCGTGCCACTGCAGCTGCACCGACGACGGGCGCGGTCAGACGAGCTGACGAGCGACCACCACCGCGCGGATCGCGAATGCCATATTTATTCCAATAGGTGTAGTCCGCATGGCCGGGCCGGAATCGATCGACGATGTTGCCGTAATCCTGGCTGCGCTGGTCTTCGTTACGAATCAGCAGCGCGATCGGTGTGCCAGTAGTCTTGCCTTCGTAGACACCCGACAAAATTTCAACCGTATCGGACTCTTTGCGCTGCGTGACATGCCGCGAGGTACCGGGCTTGCGGCGATCCAGCTCAGGCTGAATATCCGCTTCCGAGAGTGGCATGCCCGGTGGGCAGCCATCAATCACACAGCCGATCGCCGGGCCGTGTGATTCGCCGAAAGTGGTAACGCAAAAGAGCTTGCCAATGGTATTGCCGGACATGACGAGGAAGGAAAGGATACGAAAGGCGTCATTCTACCAGTGCGCGCCTGCGCCATAAGCCCAAGAGCCAGGATCGCAAGGCCCGCGGATATTCGGCCTGTATCAGGCACAACAGAAGCAGCATCGCGAGATTGAGCAGCGCCGTGAACAAGAATATCTCCGGCACGGACAAGCCAGCCGTGAGCAGCACCATCGCTGTCAGTGCGGCGACGACCATAAACAGCGCATTCAGAATATTCATGCCACCAATGGTTCGCGACAGATGCGAGCGCTCGGCACGGGTCTGTATGAGCGCAAACAACGGCACCACATAAATGCCGCCGCACAGACCCAACAAGAAACAATCAGCCAGCACGCGAAATTGCGCACCACTGATCAGCTGCTTTGCGAGCAGCAGCGACGGCATAGGCGCTGTACTGGCCCAATAAAGATCAATGCCAAACAACGTGAGCCCTATCGCACCCAGCGGCACCAGGCCCAGATGAATTTGACGACCCGACAGACGCTCGCACCAGAGCGAGCCAGCACCGATACCCAGCGAAAATGCGGTCAGCAGAATCGCAAATATTTCAGGGGCGCCGTGCAATACATCGCGCGCAAAGACAGGAAACTGCGCCAGCAGCATGGCGCCATAAAACCAAAACCAGGAGTTGGCGAGCATCGCGATGAATACCTCGCGATTGCGCGCAGAGAATCTGAGGTTACGCATCATCTCACCGAAGGGATTGCGTGCGACCACAAGATTCGGATCCGCCGCCGCACTCGATGGCACCGCCAGCGTGAACAGCCATCCCAGCACTGCCACCGCAATACAAGCACCAGCGATCAGATCGAAATCTCCATTGCGCGCGATAGCCACCATCGCAGCACCCGACAACTGCCCGGTCAGAATGCCGACGAAGGTACCCATCTGCACCATGCCATTACCGCCGATCAGCTCATTCTGCTGCAGATGCTGCGGCAGATACGCATGCTTGACGGGGCCAAACAGTGTGGAATGCGCACCCATACCCACGACCGCTGCCACCAGCAACCAAAGCGAATGCGTATACCAGCCGATAGCGGCCACGGCCATGATCGCTATTTCCATCAACTTGACGATGCGCATCAGCTTCGTCTTATCGAATTTATCTGCGATCTGACCCGCGGTTGCAGAGAGGAGTAAAAAGGGCAGAATGAACAATCCGGCAATGAGATTATTCAGCAACCCCGCACTGATCGTCGTCCAGTGCAAGGCATCAAAGGTGATCACAGTGACCAGTGCGGTCTTGAACAGATTATCGTTAAACGCACCCAGGAACTGGGCGCCGAAGAAAGGTGCGAAACGCCGCTGTCGCAGTAATGCAAACTGATTGGCCACTACTGTACGCCCTCGGTATTGTTTTCGGCAGGCCAGTCGCGGATGTAGGCCTTGAGTAGCGTATTCTCGAAATTCTGCGCCTCAAGCACGGACTTGGCTACATCATAAAAAGACATCACGCCCAGCAGCACCTTCCCATCCATAACTGGCACATAGCGCGCATGGCGTTCCAGCATTAAGCGGCGAATATCATTGACATCTGTATCAGGCGACATCGTCAGCACATCACGCTGCATGTGCTCGCCGACCGTACCATGCCCCACCGATCCCTGATTCGCATGCACTGCACGCATGACCTCACGAAAAGTGAGAAGGCCGACCAATGATCCATTATTCATGACGACCAGCGATCCGATGTCTTTCTCGGTCATTAAATTGATCGCATCGAGCAAACCGGTTTCCGGTGGCACCGTATAAAGAATATTGCCTTTGACCTTGAGTATCTCAGACACTTTCATTGAAAATCTCCTGCGTAATTTTTATCATTAGCTCGGGGAGTCAATGTAGCTCAGCGTTCGGAAAAAAGCCAGATTCCGACGGGTCAGCGTGGCGGTCCGGCCTATAATCTGCGCTTGCTCCCGATTAACCTCATTTTGGTATCCCTATGAGCGACCCCAAATATCCCGGTTTCGACACGCTGTCGCTGCATGCAGGCAGCGCACCTGATCCCACCACCGGTGCGCGCGCCACACCGATTTATCTGTCCACCTCGTTCGTATTTAAGGATTCCGATCACGCAGCGTCCCTGTTTAATATGGAGCGCTCGGGTCATGTGTATTCGCGAATTTCCAATCCAACCAATGCGGTACTGGAAGAACGTATTGCTGCCCTCGAGGGTGGCGTCGCGGGTATTGCCGTGGCCAGCGGTCAGGCGGCTTTGCATCTGGGTCTGGCGACGATTGCTGGCGCCGGTTCGCATGTGCTGGCATCACGTGCGCTGTATGGCGGATCACAAAATCTGCTCGGCTACACCATGAAGCGCTTCGGTATTGAAACCACCTTCATTGATCCGCGCGACATGGATGCCTGGCGCAGCAACATACGTCCCAACACCAAGGTACTGTTTGCAGAAACCTTGGGTAACCCTGGGCTGGATGTCCTTGATATTGATACCGTTGCCGCGATTGCGCATGACCATCACTTACCACTGATGGTGGATTCCACCTTCACGACACCTTACCTGCTACGCCCGTTTGATCATGGCGCTGATCTGGTATTCCACTCAGCGACGAAATTCCTTTGTGGGCATGGTACTGCGGTCGGCGGTCTACTAGTTGATGGGGGCACCTTCAATTGGCAAGCCGCCTACGAGAAAACCGGCCGTTTTGCCGAGCTCTGCGAACCGTATGATGGATTCCATGGCATGGTTTTCGCGGAAGAATCCACGGTAGCCCCCTTCTCGCGGCGCGCGCGTCGCGAAGGCCTGCGTGATTTCGGCGCAGTAATGAGTCCGCACAATGCGTTCGCCATACTGCAAGGCATAGAAACGCTGAGTTTGCGCATGGACCGGCATGTCAGCAATGCCCGAAAGATAGTTGAATTCCTAGTCGCGCATCCCGCTGTCGAATCCGTGTCATATCCAGAACTACCTGAACATCCCGACTATCAGCTCGCTAAAAAATTACTGCCTCGCGGCTGCGGTGCTGTGTTTTCGTTCACACTGAA
>JAIXYM010000124.1 GCA_027490255.1 Oxalobacteraceae bacterium
AAAATCAGCGCACCCAGCTGAAACATCAGATACACCGCCCATGCCATGCGGATGGCCGATGGCTGAGACCAGCCCTGCGACATGAATACATCAATCAGTAATCCCATACCCCATTGCAAAGCAAAAGCGCCAATGAACAGGGTCAGGTTGAATGCACTGTTAGCGCGCCCTGCCTGCGACGAAGGAAAAGACAAACTCACATGCGTTTGTGCCAGCGTCGTCACCGTCACGACCAGCGCGAAAATCAACCAGAACACCCACGCCCACGTATAGGGGAAAAGCAGCATGGCCAGTTGTATCAGCATCGATAGGGCTAAACCGTAGGTCACGACCCTGAGCGCGGGTATGCCCGGTCGGTCGCCGTAAGACACGTAACGCGGTGCCCACCAGGACAGGCCGATATAGGAAAACATCAGGAACAGATTGAAAAGAAACAGCACTTGCGATGCTTCATCTACTGACAGTCCCAGTACATTAACCATCCACGGTCCGGCCCACAGGGTCTGTATTGCCATGAAACCGCCTTGATACACACCACCCAGCAAGGCCATGCGACGGAAATAGGGATCAGAAAAAATTGCCCGGTATCCTCCCGGCGCAGCGGGTGGCGTGGGCATCTTCGCCTGCTGATGCAGCATTTCCTTTTCTACGGGTTTGAGGCGCACGAAAAGCAGGATCATCGCCAGAATTATCATTGCCGCCATCGCCCAGAACACGCCGCGCCAGCCAATTGCAGGCAGCAGCATGGCCACGGGCACGGTCGTCGCCAGCGCGCCGCAGGTACCGGATACCAGCATCCAGCTTGCCAGCTGACTCTGTCGCTCCGGGGGATACCAGACGCGGTAGGCTTTAAGCGGCGCCATCAGACAGGCAGAGACGCCGATGCCAATCAGTGCGCGGCCCAGCCACAAGCCAGCCAGGGTGTCGCTCGAGGCAAAGATGGCTGCGCCCAGGGCGGCAAATACAAGTAGCGCCGACTCTGTCCGTCGCGGGCCGTACTTGTCCAGCCACACGCCCAGCGGCAATTGTAGGCAGGCGAAACCCACAAAATATGCCGACGACAACAGACCCAGATCAGCGTTCGACAGATGCAGGTCCGTCATGAGTGCAGGCGCAATCACCGCATTGATTGCGCGAAACGCATAAGACAGAAAATAGGCGGCGGCGAACACCATCACCACGCGCATGCCCAGCCTGCCCTCCAGATAGTGTGGGGCGTCGCTCATCTCAGTTGAACGCAAACGAACTCAGAAAGGTATCGGCAGCTTCCGCACTCAGCTTTTCTTTTGGGCCCAGCGCAATGACCTGAAATACCCGACTCTCATGCATGACGAAACGGGCAAATAGCACCAGCGGCGTTCCTGCCGGACCTGCCTGACCTGCTTGGCCTGTCGCATGAATCTGAATCGCTGTGGCGCCACCCTTCACATTCACGGTCTTTTTCTCTGTGATTTCGCCACGAATATTGCGCAGCATCGCTGTTTGCATGGCGGTCAGTGCCTTGGCGCGCTGGCCTTCGTCTTCAATGATCGCTGTTGCCACGGCAAAGCTCACGCCATCGGCTTCGGCCGCCGTCATGTTCATCATGACCTGCAATCCATCCAGATTGACTGCTCGCTCAAACGAGGTGGGTTTTGCCGGGAACAGCGCGGTATAGCCCGCATCATCGCTGCGCACCTCGCGCCAGTTCAGTGTGGGATCGCAGCCGTTCAAGAAAAGCATGAGCACGCAGAGTGCGGAAAGCGTAAATAGTCGCGAATATTGCGACAGAGACGGAAGTTTGATCATGGATGAGATGGTAACAGCAGCCCGAGACATCACGATCGGTTTGCACTGAGGGCGCGCCTGTATTGGATGGCTTCCGATACATGTGCCGCGCCTACCGTGGGGCTGTCGGCCAGATCGGCGATCGTTCGCGCAAGCCGCAGCACGCGATGATAGGCGCGCGCAGACCAGTTCAGGCGATCAATCGCCGTGCGCAACAGCGAATCGGCAGCGGCTTCCGGCTGACACCATGCATCGATTTCCTGCACGCTCAGTCGCGAATTGGCTTTCTGCTGTCGCACAAGTTGCCGCTCGCGTGCACTGGCGACGCGCTGCGCGATCACGGCCGATGTTTCACCGGGCGCTGTGCTCAGCAATTCATCGGTGCTCAGTGCGGCAACCTGAATCTGCATATCGATGCGGTCCATCAGCGGGCCGGAAATTTTCCCTTGGTAGCGCGCTACGCCATCGGGTGTACAGCGACAGGCACGGCTTGCGTCACCCAGATACCCGCAAGGGCAGGGATTCATTGCAGCGATCAATTGAAAACGACAGGGAAATTCGGCTTGTCGAGCAGCGCGTGAAATCGTGATGTGGCCGGATTCCAGTGGCTCACGCAAGACTTCCAGCACTTTGCGATCAAACTCCGGCAACTCATCAAGAAAAAGCACACCGTGATTAGCGAGCGAGATTTCACCGGGGCGAGGTACGCTGCTTCCGCCTACCAGCGCTACGCCTGACGCGGTGTGATGCGGCGAGCGATACGGCCGCTGTCGCCAGCGACTGATCGTAAAACTGCCGGCCAGCGATTGCACGGCAGCCGTTTCCAATGATTCGGCATCGGTCATCGGAGGCAGGATGCCCGGCAGCCGCGCAGCGAGCATGGATTTGCCACTGCCCGGCGGACCCACCATCAACACGCTATGACCCCCTGCCGCAGCAATTTCCATCGCCCGTCGCGCATGCAACTGGCCGCGCACCTCCGAGAAGTCCGGGATGCTCTGCATAGCAGCAGGCCTCGGGGTCGCGTGCTCGGGTATCAATCGCGCGCTGGCATCTGCCGCAGCAAAATGCGCGCAGACCTGTAGCAAGGAGTCTGCTGGATACACCCGCGCACCGGGCACTAGCGCAGCTTCGGCGGCATTGGCGCGCGGCAGAATGAAAGCGCGCCGGCGACCATCTTCTTGCCGGTGCATCGCAAAGGTCATTGCCAGTGCCGCTCGTATGGGCCGCAGCTCTCCCGACAGCGACAATTCACCTGCAAATTCGTAGTCATCCAGTTCAGTGGCGGGCACTTGACCTGATGCGGCCAGTATCCCCAGCGCAATCGGCAAATCGAAGCGCCCCGATTCCTTGGGCAAATCGGCGGGTGCGAGGTTGACGGTGATGTGTCCGGGTGGGAAATCAAAGCCCGCGTTATGCAGCGCGGCCCGCACGCGGTCGCGCGATTCGCGGACTTCCGTATCCGCCAGACCGACGATCGTGAATGCAGGCAGCCCATTGGCTAAATGGACCTCGACTGTTACCGCAGGCGCGTCCATCCCGGACAGCGCCCGGCTTTTCAATACCGCCAGACCCACGGAATATGGATTAGGAGGTGTGCCGGGATTCCAGCTCGGCCACTCGCGCCTCCAGGGCTTCCAGCCGGGCGCGGGTGCGGGCGAGCACCTCTGCCTGTACCTCGAATTCCTCTCGGGTGAGCAGATCCAGTCGAGAAAAGCCCTGATTGAGCATGGCTTTCATGTTCTTTTCCAGATCTTTGGCCGGAGATTGTTGCAGCACCTCATTGATGCGGGTTTGCAGTTCGGCGAGAAAACTCAGGGGTGTCGTCATGGTTTTGATAGGATAAGGATGCACCATTTGGAGGCGCTTGCGCTTTCGTGGTGCGTGACCAAGGTGATCGAGCAGGATAGAACAAGGCCAGATCCTATCGGATTTGGCCGAAATGACAAGTAATTCCTGCTTTATCGGGTTGGCACACGTCCTGCTTAGTTCCCATCAGCAAACAGGGATTTTGTTCGCAGGCTATTCATTCACTCTCAAAAAACTAAAAGGAAATCCAATGAAAAAACTGATTCTCGCCAGCGCCATTTCGGCTGCATTCGTGGGCGGCTTCGCTCAGGCGCAAGAGGCTACGCCGGCGGAGCATGTGGTGACCTACAACTTGGGTGTTACGTCGGACTATGTTTTCCGCGGTATCTCGCAGTCGCGCAACCGGCCAGCATTCAGTGGTGGCGTGGACTATTCGCACACACCGACGGGTCTGTACGCAGGTACTTGGGTTTCGACGATCAGCTGGATCGATGATTCTTATTCTGCCGACAAATTAACTAATAGCGCTTCGCGTCCCCGCACCCCTTATGAGCAGGATTTTTATGCGGGTATCAAGTTCGGTGATACCGCTGGGCTAAATTTTGATGTTGGCACAATCTACTATTACTACCCGCGTAACAAACTTCATACGTCTTTGGGCACCCCGGGGCTCAAGGCTAACACCAATGAGGTCTACGGCAAGATCGCTTATGGCCCCGTTTATTTCAAAGCTAGCTACGCAATTGGTGACGCTATCTGGGTTTCCAATAAATCGGGTAGCTACTACCTCGACCTAGGTGCGGACGTTCCAGTGATGGACGGACTTGTTTTAAATGCACACGTTGGCCGTTTTGTATTTAAACAAGATACGACCGTTTTGACGAGCACTGCCTACAACTACTCAGACTGGAAGATTGGTGTCACCAAAGACTTTGGCAATGGTCTTAGTGGCGCTCTTGCGGCCACCGGTACCAATGCGAGCGAGACCATGTGGAATTTCCAAAACACCGGCTACCTCGGCGACACCAAAGGCATCGTCACACTCACCAAAACTTTCTGATAAACCCCAACGAGGCTGAAATGAAACTCATCACTGCCATCATCAAGCCGTTCAAGCTCGATGAGGTGCGCGAAGCCCTCTCGACCATCGGTGTGCAAGGCATCACTGTCACCGAGGTCAAGGGGTTCGGGCGTCAAAAAGGTCACACCGAGCTGTATCGCGGTGCCGAGTACGTAGTCGACTTCCTGCCAAAAACCAAAATTGAGGCAGCAGTTGACGACGCGATCGTCGAACGTGCAATTGAAGCGATCGAAAACGCGGCTCGCACCGGCAAAATTGGTGATGGCAAGATCTTCGTCTACGACCTGCAGCAAGTCGTACGGATCCGCACCGGCGAAACTGGTAAAGAAGCACTGTAAGGGGATCCTCATGAAGACAAGTTTCATTCGTATGCTAGGCGCTTTCCTGCTCCTGATCGGACTGGGTTTCGCGTCGTTTACTCACGCAGAAGAGCCCGCAGCAGCACCCGCTGCTGCGGCCACCACGGCTGCACCTGATGCCGCGCCGGCGGCTGATGCACCTGCTGCTCCGGCAGCCGATGCGCCAGCGCCGATCGTGGAGAAGGGTGACGTTGCCTGGATGATGGTGTCCACACTGCTGGTCATCATGATGGCCATTCCAGGTCTGGCGCTCTTCTACGGCGGCCTCGTTCGAAGCAAAAACATGCTGTCCGTGTTGATGCAGGTGATGATGGTGTTCTCGATGATCGCGGTACTGTGGGTCATTTACGGTTACACGGTGGCGTTTGGTGGCGAAGGTCCTATCATCGGCAACCTCTCCAAGCTGTTCCTGCAGGGCGTGAACACCGCATCTCTGGCTGACACCTTCACACCGACGGTGAAACTGCCTGAGTTCCTGTTCATCGCGTTCCAGGCCACTTTCGCCGGCATCACTTGCGCACTGATCGTGGGCTCTTTTGCTGAACGCATGAAGTTTTCTGCGGTACTGCTGTTCTCGGTACTGTGGTTCACTTTCGCGTATCTGCCGATCGCTCACATGGTCTGGGGTGCGGGTGGTTACCTGCTCAGCAAAGGCGCACTGGATTTTGCGGGCGGTACCGTAGTCCATATCAACGCCGGTGTCGCCGGTCTGGTGGGTGCGTACATGCTGGGCAAGCGACTCGGCTATGGCCGTGAAGCCATGACACCACACAGTCTGACGCTGACTATGGTCGGTGCCTCGATGTTGTGGGTGGGCTGGTTCGGCTTCAATGCCGGCTCCAACCTCGAAGCCACTTCGGGCGCTACGCTGGCCTTCATCAATACACTCGTCGCGCCGGCTGCAGCCGTGCTCTCCTGGTGTCTCGGCGAAGCGCTGTTCAAAGGCAAGGCATCAATGCTGGGCGCTGCCTCGGGCGCGGTTGCTGGGTTGGTCGGCATTACGCCAGCCTGTGGCACCGTGGGCCCAATGGGCGCCATCGTGATCGGTCTGGTCTGCGGCTTCGTGTGTTTATGGGCTGTCAGTGGCCTCAAGCGCATGCTCGGCGCTGATGACTCGCTGGATGTGTTCGGCGTTCACGGTGTAGGCGGTATCGTGGGTGCGATCCTGACGGGCGTGTTCACGGCGCCCAGTCTGGGCGGCACCGGCGGCGCCAAGCCCGACGAGTTCTCGTTGGTTACGCAGGTGGGAATTCAGGCCGAAGGCGTGATCATCACGATTGTGGTTTCTGCCATCGTCTCTATCATCGCTTACAAGCTGGTCGACATGATCGTCGGTCTGCGCGTACACGAAGAAGAAGAGCGCGAAGGTCTGGACATCACCAGCCACGGCGAGACCGCTTATCACCTCTGATTAGCAGCCTGATACCGCCGTTCAATCCCTGTTTTTCCTTAAAACGCCTCCTTACGGGGGCGTTTTTTCTTTTCGATGACCTGAAAATTCTCCACCCCGCCCCCAGCTAACCTTCAGAGTTTCCAACGGAGCTGCACCGTTTCGGGGTGATGACTTTGGATTCCCGTTAAAATCGAGCCCTTGAAGCCCGTTTTCTCAGGCTGCTGTCCGCGCAGGCGTGTATTTGCCAGCCGCTTAAGGAAACTTGCTCTCAGCCTGTGACGCACCCGCTGTTCGTGCACAGGTTTCACCGACTCTCTGGAAGGTTTTCGATGGTTCCCCATTTGGTTACGGCTCTCAACGGCCCTTTGCTCGAGCTCGAGAAGAAAATACTCGCGGCCACCCCAGCGATTGAGCGCTGGTTTCGTCTTGAATGGCAGGAGCACACGCCGCCGTTTTATTGCTCGGTTGACCTACGCAACTCGGGCTTCAAGCTTGCGCCGGTCGATACTAATCTTTTTCCGGGCGGCTTCAACAACCTTGCGACAGAGATGTTGCCACTGGCGGTACAGGCAGCGATGGCTGCCATCGACAAATACTGTCCTGATGCAAAAAATCTGTTGTTGATTCCCGAACGGCATACGCGCAATACCTTTTATCTGCAAAACATCGCACGTCTCATGCAGATTTTTCGTCAGACCGGCCTCAATGTTCGACTGGGCAGTTTGTCCGAGGAAATCAAAGAGCCCACGTCGATCGAGCTGCCCGACGGCAGCAGCATCACACTCGAGCCTCTGGAGCGGCTGAACAATGGTCGTCGTCTGGGTCTGAAGAATTTCGATCCCTGCACCATTTTGCTCAACAACGATTTGTCGTCCGGCATACCCGCGATTCTTGAAAACCTGCATGAGCAGACCTTGCTGCCGCCGCTGCACGCGGGTTGGGCAGTGCGTCGCAAGACGCAGCATTTCGCTGCCTATGATGAGGTGGTCAAGAAATTTTGCAAGTTGATTGATATCGATCCGTGGATGCTGAATCCGTACTTTGGAAAGTGTACCGGCATCAATTTTCATGAGCGCACCGGTGAGGATTGTCTGGCCAGTACTGTCGATACGGTACTGACTAAGATTCGCAAGAAATACAAAGAATACGGTATCAAGGAAACACCCTTCGTCATCGTCAAAGCCGATGCCGGCACTTACGGCATGGGTATCATGACCGTGCGTGACGCCATTGAGGTCGTCGATCTCAATCGCAAACAGCGCAACAAGATGTCAATCATCAAAGAAGGCGTGGAAGTCTCCGACGTCATCATCCAGGAAGGGGTGCATACCTTCGAGCACATCAATGATGCTGTTGCCGAGCCTGTGGTGTATATGATGGATCGTTATGTCGTGGGTGGTTTTTATCGCGTGCACGCAGAGCGCGGCATCGATGAAAATCTCAATTCGCCGGGTGCCCATTTTGTACCGCTCGCATTCGAGCAACAGCATGCGCTGCCGGATCTCGCCGCCAAGCCCGGCACTGCTGCGCCAAATCGCTTTTACATGTACGGTGTGGTCGCGAGACTAGCGTTGTTGGCAGCGTCGGTAGAACTCGAGAAAACTGATCCTAATCCGGAAGAGTACTGAGTTTCCTTTCATGAAAATCGCATTCGCGGCAGACGCGCTATCCAGCTTCAAGATTGCCAAGGACTCTACTTACGCGATGATGGTGGAAGCTGCAGCGCGCGGGCATGAAATTCACGCGTTTAGTCACGCAGATTTGATATTTGATGGGGCCGGTGTGAAAGCCGCCATCGCGCGCATCAATCTCACTGGCGACACGGGCGCGTGGTACCGCGCTGAAGCGCCGATGCTGCAATCACTGAGCGCCTTTGATGCGGTCGTCGAGCGCACGGATCCGCCGTTCAACATGCAGTACATCTACGCGACTTATCTGCTGCAGCGCGCAGAGGCCGAAGGCGCGCGCGTGTTCAACCGGCCACAGGCGATTCGTGACCACAATGAAAAACTGGCAATCACAGGTTTTCCTGAATTCATCGCTCCCACGCTGGTGAGCAGTGAAACTGCGCCAATACGTGCATTTCACCAGCAGCATCGCGACATCATTCTCAAGCCCCTTGATGGCATGGGCGGTGCGGGAATCTTCCGCGTGGGCAGCGATGGAATGAATCTCGGTTCTATCATCGAAACCCTGACTGAGAACGGCGCCCGCACGATCATGGCCCAGCGCTATATCCCCGAAATCGTTCACGGTGATAAGCGCGTGTTGCTGATTGGTGGCGAGGTCGTCCCCTACTGCTTGGCTCGGGTGCCGCAAGCCGGAGAGGTGCGCGGCAATCTAGCCGCCGGTGGCACGGGGATTGCGATGACTCTGTCCGATCGCGAGCGGGAAATCGCTGAAGCACTCGCACCGGAATTGTATTCGCGAGGATTATTACTGGTAGGATTGGATGTGATTGGCAATTACCTCACTGAAGTCAATGTGACCAGCCCGACTTGCTTTCAAGAGATCATGCAGCAAACGGGTTGTAACGTTGCCAGCATGTTCATTGATGCGCTGGAAAAAGCCAGCGTATGAGCGTAGATGTAAAAGCATAATTCGAGCATTTTTTTCTGACCACTGCGGTTCATGCCGCAGCCACAAACGCATTACAGGCAATGGTAGGCATTCTTCTTCTGACACATGCACCACTGGGCCAAGCCTTTATTGAGGCGGCCACACATGTCTTTCGTAATCCGCCCGCGCAGGTGGAGGCGATCGACGTGGTTGCCGACCAGGATCCAGAAGAAGTGCGTCGCTTAGCCTGCGACGCAATCAGACGTATTAACGACGGCAGTGGCGTATTGGTTATTACGGATGTGATGGGCGGAACGCCTTCCAACTGCACCCTGCCACTATGTGTTCCGGGTGAAGTTGAAGTCATTGCGGGCATTAGCCTGCCCATGCTGCTGCGTGCGATCACGTATCGCCACAACACGCTGGATGTAACCGTTGAGATGGCACTCGCCGGTGGTCAGAGCGGTGCGTGCCGTGTCGACAATCGCGTGCGCCTTGCAACTAATTAAACCACCACAGAATAAAAATATGATTAGCAAAGAAATTGAAATTATCAACAAGCTCGGTCTTCATGCGCGCGCATCGGCCAAGCTCACTCAGCTCGCTGCCAAATACCAGAGCGAAGTCTGGATGACGCGTAATCAGCGTCGGGTGAATGCAAAATCCATTATGGGCGTCATGATGCTGGCGGCTGGTAAGGGTGCAGTCGTCACGCTAGAGGCTGATGGTCCCGATGAACAGGTTTGTTTTGATGCGCTGGTGCAGCTGATCGAGGCGCGCTTTGGCGAGAGCGAATAGGCGAAAGCTCATTCAAACTTATTCGCAAAGCAGTGCGCTTCTAAAAATTTTGAATTGACGATCTGATGGCTTCCTTCACTTTGCATGGCATTCCGGTATCGCGTGGCATTGCGATTGGCCGCGCGCATCTGCTCAGGCCGGCGGCACGGGACGTCAAACATTATCTGGTAGCGGAAGAAAAAGTCGAAGCCGAAGTCGCTCGCCTTACCAAAGCGATCAATGCTGTTAATGAGGAGCTGCAGACAGTACGGCGCGATCTACCGCCAGATGCACCTTCCGAGCTGGCCGCTTTTATTGATGTACACGCGCTGATTCTGGCCGACCCCATCATTGCTGAACATCCGCTCAAGATTATTCGCAGTCGTCATTACAACGCAGAGTGGGCCCTGCTCACGCAGATTGATGAGTTATCCGCCCAGTTCGACGAAATTGAAGATGCCTATCTGCGGGAGCGCAAGAACGACATTCTGCAAGTGGGCGAGCGCATACTCAAGCAACTGACTGGCAGCGCCAGTACGCTGCCAACCCCGATGGACAGCGGTGAGACCAGCGCTCAGATGATTGTCGTCGCTCATGATATCTCGCCAGCTGACATGCTGCAGTTCCGCGATCGCGCCTTTGTTGGTTTTGTCACCGATCTGGGTGGTCAGAACTCGCACACCGCCATTGTCGCCCGCAGTCTCGATATACCAGCGGCAGTCGGTATGTCGAATGCGTCGGCGCTGATTTCTGAAGATGACTGGGTCATCATCGATGGCGACGCCGGTATTGTCATTGTCGATCCTGCCCCTATTGTGCTTGAGCAGTATCGCGAGAGTCAGAGTCAGCTTCTTAGAGAACGAAAAAAGCTCGGCAAGCTGCGCAAGACCCCGGCCATCACACGTGATGGAACGCACATTCACCTGCTGGCCAATATCGAATTACCTGAGGATTGTGCAGGCGCGCTTGACGCTGGTGCGGTGGGTGTCGGACTCTTCCGTTCCGAATTTCTTTTCATGGGCCGCACGGGCCATGCAGCCAAGTTGCCCTCCGAGGATGAGCAGTTCGAGTCCTATCGCAAGGCTGTCGTCGCGATGAAAGGTCGACCTGTCACCATCAGGACCTTGGATGTCGGTGCCGACAAGCCGCTCGACAAGGACGAAGAAACGGCGCTCAATCCCGCACTCGGTTTGCGCGCCATTCGTTATTGCCTGTCAGAGCCGCAGATGTTCCTCACGCAGTTGCGCGCCATTTTGCGTGCCTCGGCCTATGGCCCTATCAATCTGCTGATTCCCATGCTCGCGCATGCGTTCGAAATCGATCAGACGTTGTCACTCATCGAGCAGGCCAAAGCGCAGTTGCGCGACGCAAAAAAGAAATTCGATACCAAGATACCCGTTGGCGCGATGATTGAAATTCCGGCAGCAGCACTCACACTGCCACTCTTCATCAAGCGATTGGATTTTCTATCGATAGGCACCAATGATCTGATCCAGTACACGCTGGCGATCGATCGTGTCGATCATGAAGTCGCGCATCTCTACAACCCGCTCCATCCGGCCGTACTGCAATTGCTGGCTATGACGATTTCTGCCGGCGCCAAAGCAGACGTTCCGGTGGCTGTCTGCGGCGAGATTGCGGGTGACATCAAGCTCACCCGCTTGCTGCTCGGGCTTGGTTTGCGCGAGTTTTCCATGCATCCGGCGCAGCTGCTCTCGGTGAAACAGGAAATTCTCAACAGCGACATCACCTTGCTTGAGCCTCCTGTGAAAAGAATCCTGCGAAATTACGAGGCGGTCGCCATTGCAGAGGCTGTGGAGCGTCTGCGGGTCTTGTGACGCAGCGAATCGGGGTCGCCCGCAGCCTCGTTTGACGCTGAGCCCCGACTTCGCTATCCTTGCGCCTATGCGCCGATTTGACCTTAGCTTGCGGGCGCAAGGGACTTTCCCTGATAAATACGGCTAAAGCGAGCTCGAATCGACTCACCGAATCCAGCCCGACCAGCCAAATGCTCTCGGGCTTTTTTTATTTTCGGTTCCAGATGAAATCCATAGGCGTCGTTACTCCACAGTCCATGCACTTCAAGCAGCCGCTGCCGCTGCAAAGTGGTGCCGTCTTGTCTGATTACACGCTGGTCTATGAAACCTACGGCACGCTCAATGCCGACGCTTCCAATGCCGTACTGGTATGTCATGCGCTCAATGCCTCGCACCATGTGGCGGGCATATACGAAGGTCAGCCCAAAAGCACAGGCTGGTGGGACAATATGGTCGGCCCCGGCAAGGCGCTGGATACCGATCGATTTTTTGTCATCGGTGTCAATAATCTTGGTTCCTGTTTCGGCTCGACCGGACCCATGCATACCAATCCGGCCACTGGCAAACCCTATGGCGCGTCTTTCCCGGTCGTGACCGTCGAAGACTGGGTGCACGCTCAGGCGCGGCTGGCCGATGCGCTGGGCATACGCCAGTTTGCCGCCGTGATGGGCGGATCACTGGGTGGCATGCAGGCACTCGCCTGGAGCATGCTGTATCCAACCCGTGTCGCGCATTGTCTGGTAATAGCTTCCACACCCAAGCTTAGCGCGCAGAACATCGCCTTCAATGACGTCGCGCGTCAGGCCATACTCACCGATCCGGATTTCCATGATGGCGACTTTTACGCGCATGGCGTCGTACCCAAGCGTGGCCTGCGTGTGGCGCGCATGATTGGTCACATCACCTATTTGTCCGACGACGACATGGCTGAAAAATTCGGTCGTGATTTACGTGGCGACGACTACCAGTTTGGTTACGGCGTCGATTTTGAGATCGAGTCCTATTTGCGCTATCAGGGTGACAAATTTTCAGAGTACTTCGACGCCAACACCTATCTGTTGATTACCAAGGCGCTGGATTATTTCGATCCGGCGCGCACGTTCAACGGCGATCTTTCTGCGGCTTTGGCCAACATACAGGCAGAATTTCTGCTGGTTTCCTTCATGACGGATTGGCGATTTGCGCCTGAACGCAGCCGCGAAATCGTGCAGGCACTGGTCAAGAATGACCGACGTGTCACCTATGCCGAGATCGATGCGCCGCATGGCCACGATGCTTTTCTGCTGGATGATCCGCGTTACATGGCGGTAGTTGGTTCTTATTACGACAGAATTTGGCAGGGATTGTCGGTGCGGCCGCTCGCAGTGCAAAGAGAGGCCGCATGATTACGCAGCGCTTTGCTGGTCTGCGTGCCGACCTTGCTTTCATTGCTCACTGGGTAGCACCCGGATCGCGCGTACTTGATCTGGGTTGCGGTGACGGTGCCATGCTCGAATACCTGCAGGTCGACAAACACTGCAGTGGTTATGGCGTTGAAATCGATGATGCGTATATCCCACGCTGTGTGCAACGCGGCGTCTCGGTCATTCAGCAAGATATGGAAGGCGGTCTAGCGATGTTTGCTGATGACGCTTTTGATACCGTCTTGTGCCTGTCTGCGCTGCAGATGATGAAAAACGTTGAGGGCGTACTGCGAGATATCACGCGCGTCGGCCGTGAGGCGATTGTTTCTTTTCCAAATTTTGCGCACTGGCCCCACCGCGTAGCACT
>JAIXYM010000146.1 GCA_027490255.1 Oxalobacteraceae bacterium
CATCGCCAGATTCGCGATACCCATCACCATGGTCGAGCCTTGCGCGTGCTCGGTAACACCCAGACCGTAATAGATCGCTGCATTGCCGCCGCTTGCGTACAGGCGCGCCGCAGCGCGCAGCGTCTCGGCCGGAATGCCCGTCACGGCTTCCATCGCCTCCGGAGAATTCTCGGCACGCGCAGCGAAGGTACGCCATTCGTTAAACGACTGCATATCGCAGCGCTCGTTAACAAAATCTTCCTTGACCAGACCTTCGGTGACGATGACGTGCGCCATCGCAGAGATCACGGCAACGTTGGTGCCGGGCTTGAGTTTGAGATGGTAGTCGGCCGAATAGTGCGCGCCCTTTACCATCTCAGTAGTGCGCGGATCAACAACGATCAGCTTGGCACCCTGACGCAGACGACGCTTCATTTGCGATGCGAACACCGGATGCGCGGCAACCGGATTGGCACCGATGACCATGATCACATCCGCATGCATCACCGAATCAAAAGTTTGCGTACCGGCGGACTCACCCAACGTTTGTTTCAAACCATAGCCGGTCGGAGAATGGCAAAC
The DNA here is from genome assembly GCA_027490255.1 of Oxalobacteraceae bacterium. Taxonomy (GTDB): domain Bacteria; phylum Pseudomonadota; class Gammaproteobacteria; order Burkholderiales; family Burkholderiaceae_D; genus Pernthalerella. Next base: position 562 of record JAIXYM010000146.1, read on the forward strand.
GCGTGCGCAAGTGTCGACGTTGTTGTTACCAAAAGCAGCGCGCACGAGCTTCTGTACCAGATAGGTTTCTTCATTCGTGCAACGTGAGGAAGTGATGCCGCCGATCGAATCCTTGCCATACTTGGCCTGAATGCGGCGGAACTCACTGGCGGCATAGCCGATGGCTTCTTCCCACGAGACTTCCTGCCAAGGGTCGGTGATCTTCTTGCGGATCATCGGCTTGAGCATGCGATCCTGGTGCGTCGCATAGCCCCACGCAAAACGACCCTTCACGCATGAGTGACCATGATTGGCCTTGCCATCTTTGTGCGGCACCATGCGCACAACTTCATTGCCCTTCATTTCAGCTTTGAATGAGCAACCCACGCCGCAGTACGCGCAGGTGGTGATCGCGCTGTGCTCTGCCTGTCCCATCATGATCACGGTTTTTTCAGTCAGCGTCGCGGTCGGGCAGGCCTGCACGCAGGCGCCGCAGGAAACGCAATCCGATTCCATGAAGCTGTCGTTCTGACCGGCAGCCACACGCGAATCAAATCCGCGGCCATCAATCGTCAGCGCAAAGGTACCTTGCGTCTCTTCGCAGGCACGCACGCAGCGGTTACAAACGATGCACTTCGATGCGTCATAGGTGAAGTAGGGATTCGATTCATCCTTCTTCAGTTCGAGGTGGTTTTTACCTTTGTAGCCATAGCGCACTTCGCGCAGACCAACGATGCCCGCCACATCTTGCAATTCGCAATTACCGTTGGTGGGGCAGGTGAGGCAGTCGAGCGGATGGTCGGAGATATACAGCTCCATCATGCCGCGACGAATGTCGGCCAGCTTCGAGGTCTGGGTTTTTACCTTCATGCCGTTTTCGACCGGTGTCGTGCAGGAGGCAGGGTAGCCTTTGCGACCTTCGATCTCAACCAGACACACGCGGCAGGAACCAAAGGCTTCCAGTGAATCGGTCGCGCACAGCTTGGGCACGTTCACACCCGCAATCGTGCTGGCACGCATCACCGAGGTACCCGCAGGTACGGTGACGTTCACGCCATCGATTTCCAGCGTGATTTGAGTCGCGGATTCACGTTCTGGCGTACCAAAGTCGGTGTCATTGAGCTTGTTCATGCGGCCTCCTTCTGCGGTGTGGCAGTGGTCTTGTTGAGTCCAAAATCTTCAGGGAAATGATTCAGTGCGGAGAGGACAGGGAAGGGTGTCATACCGCCCATCGCGCACAGCGAGCCGTTGAGCATCACATCGCACAGGTCGCGTACAAGATGGATTTGCTGTTCACGATCTTCACCAGCGATGACTTTGTCGAGCGCTTCCTTGCCGCGCGTAGAACCGATGCGGCACGGTGTGCATTTGCCGCAAGACTCGACGGCGCAGAATTCCATCGCATAGCGCGCCTGCTTGGCCATGTTGACGGTCTCGTCAAAGACAACGATGCCGCCATGCCCCAAGGTGCCACCGAGCGCGAGAAAGGCTTCGTAATCCAGCGGGGTATCGAATTGCGACTCCGGCAGGTAAGCGCCCAGCGGACCGCCCACCTGCACTGTACGAATGGGTTTGCCGGAGCGTGTGCCGCCACCGAAGTCGTAGAGCATTTCGCGCAGCGTGATACCGAAGGCTTTTTCGACCAGGCCGCCGTACTTGACGTTGCCCGCGATCTGAATCGGCAGCGTGCCGCGCGAGCGACCCATGCCGTAATCGCGATAGAACTCGGCACCACGCGACAGAATAATGGGCACCGAAGCCAGCGAGATCACGTTGTTGATCACCGTGGGTTTGCCGAATAGACCGGAGATCGCTGGCAGCGGCGGTTTCGCACGCACGATGCCGCGCTTGCCTTCGAGGCTTTCGAGAAGCGCTGTTTCTTCGCCGCAGACATACGAGCCTGCGCCCATGCGAACTTCGAGATCAAAGGCTTTGCCGGAGCCAAGAATATTCGCGCCCAGATATTGTGCGTTACGCGCAACGGTGATTGCTTCGTTCAGCGCGACGATCGCGTGCGGATACTCGGAGCGCACATAGATGTAGCCCTTGTTTGCACCCACCGCAAGGCCGGCGATGGTCATGCCTTCGATCAGCATGAAGGGATCGTCTTCCATCACCATGCGGTCCGAGAAGGTGCCCGAATCGCCTTCGTCAGCATTACAGACGATGTACTTCTGACCGGGCGCGCATTTGCGCACGGTTTCCCACTTGATACCGGTAGGGAAGGCTGCACCGCCACGACCGCGCAGACCAGAATCGGTAACTTGTTTGACGATTTGTTCTTCGCTGAGTTTCAACGCATTCTTCAGACCGACATACCCTTCATGGGCAAGATAGTCATCCAGCGACACCGGGTCAGTAATACCCACCCGTGCAAAGGTCAGGCGCTCTTGATTTTTAAGGTAGGCGATCTCGTCTGTCTTTCCAAGAGCCAGCGCATGCACTTTGCCTTCTGCAAACCCGGCATCAAAAAGTGATGCGACATCATCTTCATTCACCGGGCCGTAGGCGATACGGCCCGCAGCAGTCTCTACCTCCACCATCGGCTCAAGCCAGAACATGCCGCGCGAGCCGTTGCGTACGAGTTGAATGGCGACGCCACGTGCTTTCGCTTCGGCGACGATGACGTTTGCCACCTCATTGGCGCCGAGTGCCACTGCAGTGGAATCACGCGGTACAAAAATCTTTACGCTCATGCTGCACTCCCTGCGCGCTGCATCAATTTGTCGAAGCGCTCTGGCGTCACGCGCGCGTGAACATCGTCGCCCACCATGATTGAGGGGCCGCAAGCGCAATGGCCGAGGCAATACACCGGCTCTAGCGTCACCGATCCGTCTCTGCTGGTTTCATGAAAATCGCAACCCAATGATTTGACCACGTGCTCAGCCAATTGATCCGCACCGACCGACTGACAGGCTTCCGCGCGGCAGACCTGCACCACGACTTTGCCTGCGGGCTTCTGGCGGAAGTGATGGTAGTAGGTGATTACGCCGTGGACTTCGGCGCGTGTGAGGTTGAGACGGTCAGCGACCAAGGGCACTGCATCAGAGGGTATGTAGCCACAGCGCGCCTGAATTTCGTGCAGCACAGGCAGCAAGGCGCCATCAATGTCGCCCGCCGCGTCGAACGCGGCATGGACGTGGTCGGAAATCTGCGTGTCAGCCATGGGGCTCTCCAATTACAAATATGTCTCTAATGACATATTTGGCCGAGGTAATAAATTCCGCATTCCTCTACGGGTAGGCGGATGTTGCAGAGTGTGGAGCATTCTTGTCAATATGCTTGAATAAGCATATGAAGGATAGGCCGGCCATAAGGCTGGCTGGCCGGGACAAACCCGAGAAATCGCATCTCAAACCGCCGTGTACTCGGCCGGATTGAGGTGTTCGCTGGTCCGCTGGTTACCTTTTGAGTTGGGCCGCCAGACGCCGCGGGACGGGATTGACAGACATTGAAGGGAACCTCTGTCCTCGGCAGGCCTCTGATCTAAAGTCTTGGGAGGTACGCGGGACCAGTAAGCGGGATCAGGGAGCAGGATCAGGAAGCGGCTCTCTGCCCTTTTTTTAGGTAAACAGTCTGTTTGTTTGCTCAGGCCAATGGAGTTCACCATCGAGATCGCTATTCAAGAAGCGGATTCTTTGACGGCAATCATGGAAGCAGCTCGCGAATCAGACCATAAGCAGGTGTATTTGCTGGTGTTGCGCATACATTCGTGACATATTGAATTCATGGCTATTGATTCAGAAAACGTTATTCACCTCAAAATTGCTCAACTTGAAGCTGATATCGCTTCCTTGCGCGATGGCTACATGATTGTCAACAAGCGATACGCTCAAACGCTTGATTCGATGAAGCTGTTAACACAAAGCGCCTTGGAAGCTGCACTTCGTGCAGCCAACGCGGCTGAAAAGGCGGCACAAGCGTCGAAAAACGCCGCTGCCGCTGCGGTGGCCTCGGCCAGTGCCAAGATAATCGACGCGACCCATGCGGCAACTGAAGCCGCTAGTCTGGCGGCCGTGGCTGCCGCCGAGGCAGCTGCAGCCGCTTCGGCCGCCGCCGCCGCGGCAGCTGCTGCGGCAGCCATTCAGGCCGAAGAATCATCCAATCAGGCTTCGGCTCAAGCAGCGCGCGCAACGATGCGCGCGACCGAGGCTGCGGCCGAGGCAGCGCAAATGGCGCACATGGCTTCCGAGGCTGCAAAAACCTTCAAGACCTAGAACATACTTTTTTTCGCTTTGTAAAGGGTCTGGGCGCCGACTAGCGCGTTCTATCAGCCGAGCGATTTTTTGAGCCGCTCCGCACCTCTTTAACGAAGGCCAATCATGCCGACTAATGCAATCGATAAAGTGGTGGAATTCGAATGCTGCAGTGAATTTCACAAATCATTTGATCAAAAAATAGCCTTCCTGGAAGTTCAAGTCAATGCGCTTTATGAGCTCATGCCTTTCGGAGCGTATTCGGTCGCGGCTGATGGCACCTGCGTGACCATCAATGAGCAGGCACTGCGTTGGATAGGATGTTCCAGAGAATCCATTGTGGGCAAAAAGCTGCCTGCTGAAAAAATAGCTGCGGCAAATTGGCGCAAATTAGTGCGATATGGGGATCAGCTACGGTTTGCAGGTCTTGATGAAATCGAGCTTGAATTGACAAATGCCAATGCTCAGGTACGCCTGATTGGCTTGCATGTAAAAAATCTAGAGACTCTCGGGCGATTGGATCAGAAAAATCCAATCAATCGCTTTGTCTTTTTTGATTTGACAGAGATAAGGCGTGCCCGAGAGCTTCAGCGAATTGCTGCAATAGCATTTGAATCGCAAATGGGTATTTGTATTTTGAACAATCAGGGCCTTGTGCTGGAAACGAACAAAGCTTTTGGTCGAATCACGGGCTATCTCAGTGATGAGCTCAGGGGAAAATCCCTCGCACCCATGGTATCTCTTGAAGAAAACGGCGAGCTAGAAAACACCATACGTACTGCGCTCACTTCCAAGGGGCTATGGGAAGGAGAAATTCGCGAGCGAAGAAAAAATGGGCAGATGTTTATCGGATGGCTGAGCGTCTCCTCCATCTCCGATAGCGCTACTGCTGCTTCCTATTTCGTCGTCTGTCTGTACGACATTACTGCCAATAAGGCCACTCAGGATGAAATCAGTCAACTGGCTTATTATGATTCGCTGACGCAGCTGCCTAATCGTCGCAAACTTAACCGACGCTTATCAGAAATTCTGACTGATTCACCCACCGATAACTTGCATGGCGCCTTGCTCTTTATCGATCTGGATAATTTCAAATCCATCAACGACACGCGCGGCCATGCATCGGGCGATTTGCTGTTGATCGAGGTAGGTAATCGCTTGCGTCATGCTGTGCGAGGCAGCGACATCGTTGCTCGGGTAGGTGGTGATGAATTCGTTGTTCTGCTCAGCGCACTAGTCGCGGACCCTGTCGAGGCAACGCATCAGGCGACTCTGGTGGGTAAAGAAATCCTTGCTCGCCTAGCCAAGCCTTACAAGCTGGACGGCTTCATCTTTAATTGCAGCGCAAGCATTGGTATCAGCCTGTTTAGTCATGCTGATTTGGAAGCAGATGTACTTCAACAAGCAGACATGGCGATGTACCAGGCAAAGCGAAGGGGCAGAAATTCTTTGTGTATTTTTGATCCGGCGATGAAAGAGGCGATTTCGGCCCACAGTAATCTCGAACAGGAGCTCGGTCAGGCTACATGGCGAAATGAACTGGAATTATTTTTTCAACCGCAATGCGATTTCGATGGTCGCATTGTCTCGGCCGAGGCCTTGCTGCGCTGGCGGCATCCAACGCGCGGACTTATCGGCCCCAAAGATTTTATTTCCATTGCCGAGGAATCAGGACTCATTTTGCCGATAGGACTTTGGGTGCTGATTGAGGCGTGCCGGCAAATCCGGCTCTGGGATTCTGACGCCATCATGAAAGACATTCAGATTGCCATCAATGTCAGTGCCGTCCAATTCAAGCAGCCGGGGTTTGTTGATGAGGTCGTGCGCGTTATTGTTGAAAGCGGTATTGATCCAGTGCGGATCAAGTTCGAACTCACTGAGAGCATGATGCACAGCATCGACGACACGTGCGCAAAAATGGAAAAACTCAGGGAGTTAGGTGTGCAGTTTTCTCTGGATGATTTCGGTACAGGCTATTCATCACTGTCTACTTTGATTCAGTTACCGCTTGAGCAGTTAAAGATCGATCAATCTTTCGTATCCAAG
>JAIXYM010000033.1 GCA_027490255.1 Oxalobacteraceae bacterium
CAATGTGAATGGTTTGTCAGCTGTCTGATTGATAGTGTCGTTACCAAAGTAAAATTTTTTTCATTACCTTTCGGAACTCTTCTCTATCGGCAATGCTCTGAAGAGAGCTTTGTAAGCGATCTGTGTTGTCACGCAGATCAGAATTAATCGATGGAGAAAATTTTGGTAAACCAATTTACATGTAAAAGCGAAACGATTCGCGCACGGTCACTTTGGGTGGCAACCAGTGTTTCTTTTATATTGACCGCTTGCGGCGGTGGTACGGGCACTGCGCAGTATTCAGTCGACTCTTCCGGTAATCTGAGTTCAGCAAGTGTCGTTAACACCAATCCGAATGGCACGGTAACTACGACGGTGGCCTCCTCATCTGGCGGCACGACAGGTACAAGCACAGTAACGACTACAACGCCGACAACCACAATCCCGACGACCACAACCCCGACGACCACAACGCCGACGACCACAACACCGACAACCACAACCCCGACAACCACAACCCCGACAACCACAACCCCGACGACCACAACACCAGCAACCACAACACCCATGCCCTTTGGTCAGGCAGCGGGTACCTATAAGCTCACCTTCCAAGATGAGTTCAATTCTTTCAATACCGCCGTATGGAACGATACCATCTGGTATGAAGCGAGTAACCCCACCAAGAACTACACGGTATCCAACGGTAGTCTAAAAATCTGGCCACAACGTGATGCGAGCGGAAAGTTTTTCAATCGCACCATCGACACAGATGGCAAGTACTACCAGACCTATGGTTTCTTTGAAATCGAGGCCAAGCTTCCGATAGGTAGAGGTACCTGGCCGGCTTTCTGGTTATTCAATCACATAGGTACTCGACGTCCTGAGATTGATGTAATGGAAGCGTACGCGGGTGGTGGGCCCAACAGCGGTTGGTCTGATGCGAATCTGCATCCCACAGCCTATGCACCAACCGTTTGGCTGGATGCTAGCCGTCTGGCGGGAACGAAGACGATACTAACGTCGGATTTGTCTGCAGCTTTCCATAAATATGCACTCAAATGGGAGCCGAATAAGCAGACCTTCTACTTTGATGGCCGCGAGGTGTATACCTTGAACGTGACGATGCCTGATCCGATGTACATCATGCTGGACCTTTGGTACGGCAGTGCGAGCGGAACACCTGACAATACGACGCCGACGGGCATAGGTAATTCATATGAAGTCAATTATGTTCGTGCATGGAGTTTGAAGTGACAAGGTACGCTTGTTTAAGTTGATTAATTGCCTCACAGACCAGCCGTGCGCTGGTCTTTTTTTTGATCTTTGCCAACACGTTCTAATTAGAGGTGTTCACGATAGAGCCTCACTGGAGGATATCGAGCAATGGTACGACTGATGGTATTGATGCAATTGATGCTTGTACTGGTGATGCTGAATTCACCCGCGGTGGCAACGTTACTACCCATGCCAACCACCGTCAGAGATGGCGAGAAAGTTTTTCTTGAATGTGGCCGTACCTATGTCGGCGAACTTGATTTGTCGAACCGCCGAGACGTGACCGTTACCACACGTGGTGAATGCGGTAGCGCGATTATCACCCCAGCACAGCCCGTTTCGGGTTGGATAAACAATCCCCGTGATCCGCGCCTTTGGTCAGCGCGGCTTGATGCAGTACCGCTGCAATTCGAGGTCGCCGGTCAGTTCCTAACGCTCGCACATCATCCGAATAATCCGGGTCAGTGGCTTCAAGGTCAAAAGCTCTCACCGCTGCAGTTGAAGGCGAAGCTTCCTGAATCAGCAATGGTGGGTGCGACCTTGGTCTGGCGTGCTGCGGACTGGCTGATACAGACGCGCACTATTACGCGGTATGAAAACCAAATCTTGCAGCTTGCGCCCGGCGATGATGAAGGTCTTGGCTTGCTGCCAGAGACTGAGTTTTACGTCGAAGGCAAGCGATGGATGCTGGACTCGCCCGGTGAATGGATACATGCCGATGGCTGGCTGCATGTCTGGTCTCTTGATGGCAAATCCCCCGAGGGTCGGGCCTGGGTAACCCAGCGCTCACGCGCCATTAACGCCAGTGGGTCGCAGAATGTGAACATCCATCACCTAAAGATTTTCGCTGCCACATTAGGCATCGATGGTAGTGATAGTCGCAATTTGGCGATTTCTGATGTTGATATCACTAACAGCCGGGAGGAGGCTATCCTCATTGGTGGTAGCGGCGCAAAGCTGCACAGAATCCGGATCAATGGCACCGTTCAGAATGGTATACGTGCCAATGACGATGCCCGTGACGTGATCATCGCCGATAGCCAGATTGATGGTGTCGGCATGCTAGGTATGCCCCGTCGATCCAAAGGCGCGATCGTTTTTGAGGCCGCACGCGGTCACACCATACAGCGTAATCGCATCACGAACACAGCCTACATTGGCATACGGGTATTTCGTCAGGGGATAGTCACGGACAATGTGATTGATCGTGCCTGCCTGAGGCTGGGTGATTGCGGCGGCATCTACACTTTTGCGCGTGATCGACAATCGCTGGACACGCTGATCGGACGAAACAAGATAACGCATCTGCAAGGTCGCATGTCGCATGCCATCTATCTGGATGATTTTGCCAACGGCGTCACTGTTCGAGGGAATCAATTAACGCATAACCCTGGCGGTATGCAGTTGCATAATGGCTTTGGAAATCTCATTACGCAAAATATTTTTTCTGATAACTTGCATGAACATATACTTTTTAATGAGACCGCGTCATTTGCATCAATCAGGCGTAATCGCATTGAAGGCAATCAGTTCATTTCGCGCAGGGAGACACCGACTTTTCGCCTGTGGAGTCATCATGGTGACAAGAACGTACGTCACTTCGCCGAATTTGAAAACAATACTTATGTCAGCACACCGTCTCATTTTGCCGAGGTCGAGGGGCATGGCCATTTGAGCTACAAAGCATGGCAAGCGACCGTGGTCGATGAGCCGAACGCCCGTTTTTCAATGCCGGGTATATCGCCACAACTCGCCGGGGAGCGCCAGAAGAAATAAGCTGTTGGTGATCAGATACCGCTTCATCAGTCGCGATGGCTCGCGGCATAGCCGATATAACCATTCCAATCCCAGGCGCTGCCAGCTGTGCGGCGCCCGCCGCAGTACGCCGGCATGGTAATCAAACGCTGCCCCTACGCCCAGCATGACGGCTTGTACACGATCTCGTTGCGCAGCCATCCAGATTTCCTGCTTCGGGCAGCCTAATCCCACAAACAACAATCGCGCACCGGAGTGGTTGATGATTTCAACCATCTGCTCATCCTCTGACGCACTCAGACGTCGGAAGGGCGGCGACAGCATGCCGGCGATCTGCAAATCGGGAAAAACCTGCTGCAGTCTTTGCGTCAATCGGGCCAGCGTGGTCTCGGTACTGCCCAGCAGGAATATGGCCAATTGCAATCGTTCTGCTTCTGCCATCAGGTTCCACATCAAATCCGGTCCGCTAATACGCTGTTGTTCTGGCCACCCAGTTTGTCGCATGAGCCAAGCGACGGGTGCACCATCGGGCGTGGACATATCAGCAAGCTGCAAAGCCCGTCCGAGCGCCTCATCATTCCTGGCGCTGACGACAACATGCACATTGCACAGACAGACCATTCTTGACTGCTTTTCCCTAGCCCATCGCAGGATACGTCCTAGTGCCTGTTCCCACGACAGGGCGTCGATACGGGTTCCAAGCAAAGCAACGCTACCAGATCGCATACGCATCTCACTCGAAATAACAACAGTATTGATTGAACTGCATATGAGGGGGATGCTCACTGACAATTCTCAAAGCTTGATCTGCGCATTCAGCGAAGATGATGTTCTCTTTCAGAAGGAATGACGGATGTTTTCAGAAATGATAGAGACCGCACGTCAGAGAACACAGCAGCGCATTGATGAAGCCTTCACGACCTTCAGTGGTGGTGAAGAGGCTTATATCGGGAAAAATGCTCATCGTCGCCTCAAGATCAATGCAAGCAACACTCAGCCTGTTCAGGAAAACATCAAGCTTCCTTTTGAGGATGAAGCTGTTGACTGGGTCGCCTGTTACGATTTGCTCGAAAATTTTTTGAGTTTTGAGCGTCAAGTCCGACTGTTGCGGGAACTGTTACGTATTTCTAAAAAAGGTGTTTTTGTTTCTACGCCAAATCGGTGGCATCCGCTGTCGGGCTGGCTGCGACCGCAACCCCACGCGGGCCTCGTGGATGCGATGAAGATCAAGACGATGGTTGATGTCTTGCCCGGGCATCCGCCCTGGCGCCTTGGTCACGTGCGTGTGATGGGTCTCAAATCACATTACTTTCTCATGATCTGGAAAGACGAGCGCTACGTTCCGTCGCCGGTCGCCGATCAGACCGGCGTTGTCGAGCCGCCGGCTGGGCGGAATGCGCCGGGCAACGAAGCCAAGGAAGTGGTCCAAGGCTCGCCATAACTGTAGTCGCTCGATATCCAATGCATGGCACCACAGATGAAAAACTTCACCATGCTGCTCCAGATGATCGAATAATCGGTAGATGCGCATCAACCAGTCATCTTCCGTAATGATGGCCTGCAATGCTGGCCATCGTCTCGTGTAGGACCCTTGCGAAATAAAATTTTTGATCAACACATTGCGATTGTGGGGATAAAACTGCAGCGAGGTCGGTACGGTAAAACGCTGTTCGCCTGCGTCCGAGTACAGATTTTTGATCGTCCGAGCATAGGCAAAGCCCGCGCGTTTGACCATCCGCACATGCCGACCGTGGAATTTTCCACCCGGATAGCAGAAGCCAGTTACTGCTTGTCCTAAACGCTGCTCTAGCTCAGTCTTTCCCTCAATGATCTGACGCCAGGCTTCGCCGTCAGCCACGCGGGTCAGATAGTGGTGATCCAGCGTGTGTGAGCCGATCTCAAAATGCCGGGACAATTCCCTCGCTTGTGCAGCCGTCATCACCGGTGGGCCTTCGGCATTACGAATTGGCAGATAGAAGCTTGCTCGCAAGCCGTGTTTGACCAGCCTCTCGGCAATGCGCAAATCCAGCGGGTGGCCATCATCCACCGAGAGGCTGAATACCAATTGACTCATCAGCGGTTGCGCGCGACAGCGGCGACCGTTGCTGCTCTTGCTCCTGCTACTGTCGCTGCAGCGGGGTCACCAGGTTCGCCGAACTCGTCACGGGTATCTGCATTGCCTGATCGCTCTGCATGCACCTGATAGCCTAGTGCGCAACGGCAGGCATCGACAATACCAGCGGCAGCACTTTCAAAGTTATAGCGACGCACGCGTTCCAGGCTACGCTGGCTGAACTCCTGCCACTGTGCTGCGTTCTGGAGCAAGCTCTTCGCGCAATCAGCCCAAGCGTTAGCATTGAGTTCACGTACATAGCCATTCTGCCCATCGACTACGAGCTCACCTGCAACACCCGCGTGCGGACTCACCAGCACGGGCAGTCCCGAAGCGCAGGCCTCATTGACAACCACACCCCAGACATCCGCATGTGAAGGAAATAGAAAAATTTTGGCAGACTGATAAAGACCAGGTAACGCCTGTTGTGAAGCAAACCCCTTAAAGCGTACATCAACCCAGTACGCATTTAACTTTGACTGTTCACGCAGGATCGGATCAAGGCTGCCCGAGCCAACGAACAACAAGCTAGTGCGTCGTCGCAGGCGCTTTGCTGTTTGGCAAGCGACCTCTAGTGCAAACAGCGGATCCTTCGACGTCTCCATTCGGGAGCAATATATAAAATCGAAAGGCCGATTCACATCCGGTTTGGGTTTGAAGCGCTCATTTGCCACGCACAACCACGAAAAAAAACAGCGACTATCGGCGACACCGTAAGAATGATACAAGCGCTTTCCATCCTCGCTCGCGGCAATAAAGCTGCGTGAGCCACGATACACCAGACGACGCACCAGACGATGTACCAGTGACAAAGAGCGTTCCGATGAGTGCGTACCATCCGTCATCGCAACATGCGCGCAGTTCTTCATACAAGCCACAAAATAAGCATACAGATGCGTTGGATTGAATCCGTCGGTGATGATGACATCTGCTTTTAACTGCAATAGCAGTGGTATGACATCCGGATTGTGATGAATATAGCGACCACGATAGGTCAGAAAAGACTCACGCAAAAAGTGCTGACGGAATTTTGATTCTGGTAAATCCCACAAGCGATTGGGCTCGCGCTGTACACAAAATATAGCGTGAAAATCAATGCCGGGCCATCTCGCCAGACGATTGAAAATCGGTATGCGATAGGGTGGCGGTATGTTGGTGACTAGTACTATGCGCATGAGGCTTGGTGAACAAATCGTCGGGTTCTATGTTGTTTTATTTGGCGCATTTCGATAAAGACTCCGAAGCTGGGCGGTGCTTCCAACTCTGCCGACGCTGCCAACTCTGTTCGCGCCAATGCCGCACCCACCAGACCAGCCATCCATCCAGACGACCTCGAGCGATTGCATAGCCATGAATCACTTGGTGTTTGATTGGATCTGCCGAAGTGAGCTTGCAAAGCGGCTTGATCAGCGGCGATAACAGACCGCGCGCAATCACCCAGATGGGTAATCTGTGTTTCGCATACATGGCACCGGTACCCCGCGCGCGCAGACGCGCACTCTTTAATGCGTTATTACTCACGGCCAGCTGTGGTGGATCGACCCGGTGATGAACGCGGGAATCGGGTTGATAAGCAACCAGTGCACCTGCGCGCAACGCACGCAAGATGATGTCGGTCTCTTCCCCGGCGCCGAACCATTGACCCACACCCAGGCGACCATCAAAGCCGCCAATGTGATCGATCAAATTACGCTGAAAGAACAAGGTAATAGATGAGACCGGAATATCTCGAAAACGTGACGAGCGGTGCCAGCTCAAGAGCCCCGGGGGAAGCGCTGCATCTTGCTCCACCCATCGGCTGATGATCCCTTGCGGATGATCACGATGATGGCTACGCAAACGGATGCGCTCTAGGGTATGCGGTTCATACCAGCAGTCATCATCCGGAAAGCCTAACCACTGGCCGCTGGCTTCCGCGATGCCAGTGTTTCGTGCAAGCGCCAGATTGGGAGGAAAGTGATGTACATGCCGAATTGCGAGACCCAGACAGCGTGCCCTATGCACGATCGGCGTGAGTCGCTCATCCTGATTTTGATCGACGATAATCACCTCGAAATCATGGAATGTCTGTACCAGCAGCGAGTCGAACAGGCGATTCAGTTCAGTGGTACGGCCCACGGTGGCCAGTATCAATGAAAAATCACGCATGACTGACTTCGTGTGCTTGTGCCCGGACGCCATCACGCCATCGCTTTGCAAAATAACGCGCTGTGTGCGTCAGTCGGTTCACTGGATTGAAGCCGGTATGCGCTAGTCTGACCTGTAAGTCCTCACGCATCGCGGCGCTCCGTTCTCGGGTTGAGAGGCTGCCCGCGTGCTCGCGAAACGCAGTGAGTGGCTTATGCATTTCAAGGGGCTCTGACAGCAGCGACAGTCGCAGCCACAGGTCATAATCCATTGCGTAGCGGAGCTTTGTATTGAAGTCGCCTGCTTGCAGCAACAACGAACGTTTGACGAAGCAGGCCGGATGCGGAATGAAATTGCCGCGCAACAGCTGCCTTCGGCTATAACGGGGAGCGGTATAGCCCTCGGGTATCAGCTGACCATTGATAGCACTCAGTGTTCGTCCAAACAACCATTGGCATCGCGTCGTTCTGAAGCTCTCGGCAACGATTTTTAGTACATCGGCATGCAGGTAGAAATCATCCGAATGAAGAAAAGCAACGATCTCATGGGTGGCTAGTGCAAGACCTGCATTCATAGCGTCGCTGATGCCAGCACAGCGGTTTTCTATTAGCTTGATCGGGCGCTCAATGCGTTTTATGCGAGACAGTGTGCCGTCGGTGGATTGACCATCCACAAAAATATACTCAACATCGACAGCCTCTTGTCCCAGAACGGATGCGATCGATTCATCCAGCCAGGGTTCGCTGTTGCGAGTGCAGGTGATGATGGAAAAGCCGGGTAGTAGAGGTGTCATCATGATTGGAAGTCTGTCGCGCGCGTCACTTCTTGGCCCGCGTCACTTTGGCCTACAGGATGACCTGCCTTGGTCGACCTGCCTTGCCATGGATCCAATCTGCTCGTCGTCAACGTTGCGATGGGTCCTGGTGGCAGGGAATACAGGGCAAGCAAGCGTCCTGCAGCATGACTGGCATCGGCCGGCGATTGTGGTGAAACAACGCAATCTGCTCTGGGTGTGTAATTCAGCAAGGCACTGGCAAGACCCTCCAGATCCTCATGCAAGCGCAATTGATCCGGCCGACTGGCATAGATACCCAATTCAGGCGTGCCGCCACGTCGTAACGCGAACACCGTCTTGCCAAGTAATAGACCCTCTAGTACGGTGGTTGAGCAAGCCTCTTCGCACACAGAAGGCACCACGATCACTTGCGCCCGCATTGCTAGCTTGAGTGTCGCTTCCATACTTTGCCAACCGTTGAAGTTCACATGGCCATATCGCTTGCGGAGCATGGCTTCCTCTTCGCCGTCACCCGCGATATCCATAACAATGCGATGACCAAGGTGAGGCTCAAGAATCGAGAGCAAGGCACTCACGCCCTTCGCAGGGTAGAGTTTGGCGGCGATGAATACACGCAGTTGGTCAGTGGGTAGCGTAATCTGCTCGTGCGTACTCATATTTCGCAAATGCGACGTATCGACGAAGTTGTGTATCGTGATCCCCCATTGTTGATTCCCAAAGCAGCGTGATAAATTTTTTCGCAGCATGTCTGAGACGAACACAGTCTTGTGTCGTAAAAATCCTTTCTTTACCTCATAGCGAAAGCGGCGCACGGCAAGCGAAGAGATAGCTTTCTGCAGCGCATTGGGATGATGCGTTCGACAGGCTGCGCAGGCTTGTGGATCAATATCGTTGCAGACTTCACCGCGACGAAATCGGGTATGTATCAGGCAATCGCTACCCTGATCATGACGCGTCTGCAGAAAATTGACCGAAGGCGGTAAGTAGTACGCCACATTAGCTAAGTGACCGTGGTAGTGGATCACATCATAGTCACCGGCTCTGCGCTGCATCGTGCGTGCAAACCGTTGAGCCAACAGGCTACGTTTTAATGGCATGAAAACACCCAGGGGCATTTCCTTCCAACCGCTAAACTGACCGCTTAGTTCAGGAAAAAATTGTCCCCCGAAGTTCATTGCATCTAAAGCGACCTCTGGAGGAAAATCATCATTACCCATCAGGTCTACGTGATGCCCAGCATGGCTTAGCGCTTTGCATAACGCAAGCACGTGACGCGCGAGTCCGCCCATGGCGGGGGCTGGCAAATCTTCGCTGACCATTAGGATGCGCATCTCAGCGTACCCCGGGCAAGTAGCGGCGCGTCGCGGACCATAAGGCATTGCGTTCATCGAAACTGACGACGAATGTAAATCCTGCCGCGATTAGCGTGAGCGTCGCCACAACCGCCAGCGTCAGCATGCCGATCAGATTGTCGGGCAGCCAGTATTTCAGTGGCAGCATCAGTGAAAATGCACCAGCACCGGTGATGAGGCCCGGCAGCCATGAAACACGCAAGGTGTCGGACAAGGACACAGGTACGGTACGTCCATGCACATAGATCAGGAATATGAAAGTGATCGCAATAGACGCCAGCAAATGTCCTGCAGCCGCGCCCAGGATGCCACCGCTTTGCATACCAATAAATACCAGCGGCACGCCAAGCAAACCGCGCAAAAGCGCAAAGCTGCCAGTCACCCGCGGATGTCCGAGTCCGTCATTAACCATGGATGGAATATGCGTGAGCGAATCCATGAGTAGCCCCAGCGTGACCAAAAGAAGTACCGGATAACTGCTGGCGACGAACTCTGCACCTACCCAGCGCTTGAGAAATTCTTCACCGGTCAGCGCAATGATGCCGAGTACCGCGAAATTAATGTAGGTAAGCAGGCGCGTGACATCCAGATACATACGACGTAGCTGCGCCGACTCTCCAAGAACTGCCAATGCCGAGACGCGTGGATAAATTACGCTAGATAGGCGGTACGTCAGGCCGAGTATGCGGCTGGCGAGCTGTGATGGCACTGCATAAAATGTCAGTGCCTGTGGCCCTGCGATTGCACCGATGATGAGTTTGTCTGCATGCTGATGCAATAGCGAGGCGAGCCTTGACAGGTAAGCATAGGCGGAAAAGCTAGTTAGATCAGCCGCAACTGAGCGACGCGGCCACACGGGACTCAGCTTGACATCCAGTTGTGACAGCAGCCACACCAGCCACAGGCTATGCAGCGCCGATACCATGATGCGTGCACCGATGACCCAGGCGATACCGCTGCCTGTCATCGCGACACCCGCTGAGACAATATTGACCATCACGCCAAAGAAGGCTTCACCTTGCGCTGCTTTGTCAAAACGTTGCAAGGCCTGCGGCACGATCATTAGGTAGTTCTGCCACTGTGACAAAAGAAATCCCAGACCAGCCAACTGCAGCGCATGTAGTTTTTGTTCGGTCGGGATATCGGTCATCTTGAAAAAAAACGCCAGCAAGGGCTGCGCAAATGCCAGAAGCAAAAGACAGCCTGTGATCCCTAGTGCTGTATAAAAAATCAAACCAAACCAGAATGTCTCGGCAAAACGTTCACGATCATTTTGCGCGTGATATTGCGAGAGATAGCGTATGGAACCTGCGGACAGATTAATGTCCAGTACGCCGAAATAACCCACGACAGAACTGATGAGGGTAACTATGCCGAAACCCTCCAAACCCAGTCCACTTATCAGAAATGGCACCGTTGCCAGCGCCACCAGTGCGGGTACGGCATTCCCGCTCAGGTTCCACAATGAGTTACGCAGTAGCATAGAGTGCAGGTTGGGTGGATGTTCTTCGTGTGGCAGTGCAGTGCGCTATATAGGGCATGGATAGTGTTAGTCCCAGCAGTAGCATGGTGCGAAATTCAATGACGGGTGTTCCAATCAGCAGCGTCGGCATCCAGAACAAAAGACCAGCGAAACCAGCATCGGCCAGCAATGCACTGTTGCCTTTCATTCGTCGTCGATTACGAAGATAGTGCAAGTTGAACGCTGCCAGCAGTCCCAGGAAAATCAGCAGACCCACGACGCCGGATTTCAGTATCAGATGACCGAAACCGCTATGGACGAAATCAAATTTGCCAAAGTGATAGTCAAGAATATCTTCATTGCCGTAGAAAGTACCCCAGCTACCCAGACCAAATAGCCAGTAGCCATCCAGACTGCGCGCCGCCGCTTCTAGTTCATAGAACCGACTGACTTCGGTGCCGCGATTCGGACCTATGTCATAGAGCAAAGAAGAAATGAAGCTTTTGCTGCCGGTGCTGAATTGCAGTCGCTGCTGCATCAGTGTTGCGGCTGCTGGAATCATTGCCAATACTCCGAGAACGCCGAACAGCAAGCGCCGTTGCCAGGGGAGCCGCCACATGAGCACAGCAAACATGAGTGACAGACCGATTAAGGATGAGCGCCGAAATGACAGCACGACCGTGGCAATCTCCGCCACTAACCAGCCCCACAGCAACAGGCGTTTTGCTAGCGACATACGCACGCCGGGCATCAGTAAAAGCCAGGCTAGGCAAAAGGCGGCGAGTGCGGCGATATAGTTATCGCCAATGTCGAAATAGACCAGTCGAATATCCAGACTCTCGAAATTTCTATAGGGATTGGCACTATCACCACCAAAGAACGCATAGCGCACCAGACCGAACACTGCGCGAATCGCGGCCAGCGTCAGCAGGAGAAATAGAAGTCGCCGTCTGTGCTGCTCTTGGTTCAGCGTCATCAGCAGCAAGATGCTGAACAGCAGCATATTAAGCACATTGATCAGGCCGCTGTAGCTGAGTATCTCGGGTAATGGCTTCTCTGCTATCAATCCCAGCACCAGATGACCGAGCAGCATGAAACTGAATGCAGCAAGAAATTTTGGAAAGGGCGACGGCATCATGCTTTGTTGATGATTGACCGTATGCCGTATCGCAGCCGCTGCACAGGCCAGCCATAGCAAGAGATTGATTAGGGAAAAGAAAAATAATCCGGTACCGCGTGCATACAGGGTGTTTTCCTCTTGCAGTTGTCCCCAGGTGGAGGATGAAAAGACGCACAGCAGAGCGACAAATCCCAGGGATACAGCAGAGGGCAGGCGAACGCATAGGGCTAGTGCTGCTGGCACCAACATCAGTGCGGCAAGCAGGATAAGAAATGGGTCGGCTGCGGGCGCAGAGGGGATCATCAGTATTTTTTCTGGACGTGTAAGGTTCTAGAGATTCAGAGATTTGGAGGTTCAGAGACAAGGAGACTGAGGGACTCAGCGACTCAGAAACTCAGAGACGAATGCGCGGAATGTCACGACGATGGCGGCCATCATGGACATCAGCAAAAACGTAGCTCATGGGATTGACGGGATGACCGGCAATAAAATCCTCCGCTGTTCGCTGTAGCCCTTCGCGAAAACTGATGGAAGGTTCCCAGCCCAGACTTCGTAGCCGAGTGGAGTCAAGCAGTTTGCGAGGCGGCCCATCGGGTTTGCTGCTATCAAACACAATGTGACCGCCATAGCCCATCACTTCGGCGACCTGTACCGCCAGCGAGGCGATACGGATTTCTTCACCGCTGCCGGCATTGATATGTGAACAGTGCGGCGAGATCAGCTTGTTCAGAATCTCTCTGGGCTGATCCATCAGCCAAAGACAGGCTCGAGCCATATCGTCGACAAAGAGAAATTCACGCAAGACCTCACCACTTCCCCAGACCTGTACTTCCGGTAGATCCGATTGTTGCGCTTCATGAAAGCGGCGTATTAGTGCTGGCAATACGTGACTATCTTGTGCATGAAAATTATCACCAGGGCCATAGAGGTTTGTCGGCATGATGCTGCGAAAATCGGTGCCGTATTGGCGGTTGTAGCTCTCGCACAGTTTGATGCCGGCAATCTTGGCCACGGCATAGGGTTCATTGGTAGGCTCGAGCGCACCGCTCAGAAGATACTCCTCGCGCATAGGCTGAGGCGCACTGCGAGGATAGATACAGGAAGAACCAAGAAACAGCAAACGCTTTACTTGGTAGCGCCAAGCATAGTGAATTACGTTGGTTTCTATTTGCAGATTGGTGCGAATGAATTCTGCAGGATAGCTGTTGTTGGCATGAATCCCTCCAACGCGGGCGGCCGCCAGATAGACGGTATCAATATCGTTTTCATCAAAAAACGCATCTACCTGCGCAGCATCACTGAGATCAAGTTCCTCACGGCTGCGCAAGATCAGCTGACAGTCGCCTCGTTCACGAAGTGCGCGCACTAAAGCGGAACCAACCATCCCGCGATGACCTGCGACAAAGATACGTTCCATACAATGCTTACTCATGATGGGCGTAGGCTTTGAAGCCATTTTTGCGGATCAGTGCATATTTACGTGCCGCTGCAAGATCACTGTCGACCATTTCCCTGACGAGGCTGTCAAAAGAAGTGCGCGCTTCCCATCCCAGCTTTTCACGTGCTTTGCTGGCATCGCCCAGAAGCGTTTCTACTTCGGTAGGGCGGAAGTAGCGCGGGTCGACACGCACAATGACTTGGCCGGGTCGAACGCCTTCATGCTCGCCACCGGATACCACACTCGCGCACGTATCGACCCCCGTGCCAGTCCACGACAATTGCATGCCGAGAGCTTGAGCAGCATGATCCACAAAGTCTCGAACGCTGTGTTGTTGTCCGGTCGCGATCACAAAATCTTCCGGGGTATCCTGCTGCAGCATCATCCACTGCATCTCGACGTAATCGCGTGCATGACCCCAGTCGCGCAGAGCCTCCAGGTTGCCGAGATACAGACAATCCTGCAGACCGAGCGCGATGCGCGCGAGGCCACGCGTGATCTTGCGAGTCACAAAGGTCTCCCCGCGTACCGCCGATTCATGATTGAAAAGAATGCCGTTGCAGGCATACAGACCATAAGCTTCGCGATAATTTACGGTAATCCAGTAGGCATACAATTTCGCGACCGCGTAGGGGCTGCGAGGGTAGAAGGGCGTGCTTTCGCGTTGCGGGATTTCCTGCACCTTTCCGTACAGCTCTGAGGTTGAGGCTTGATAGAAACGAGTTTTTTTATCCAGCCCCAGAATGCGGATTGCTTCAAGTACGCGCAGCGTTCCCAATGCATCAGAATTGGCCGTGTACTCCGGCTCCTCGAAGGACACGGCGACATGACTTTGTGCTGCAAGGTTGTAGATCTCATCCGGCTGTGTCTGCTGTATCACGCGTATGAGCGATGCGGAATCGGTCATGTCGGCATGATGAAGCACGAAGCGTTGCGCTGACTCGTGCGGATCTTGATACAAATGATCGATACGCCCCGTATTGAGTTGTGAACTGCGCCGCTTGATGCCGTGAACCAGATAATTTTTGGACAGCAGGAGTTCGGAAAGATAGGCGCCATCCTGTCCTGTGACGCCTGTGATGAGTGCAACTTTGCCGGTCTGGGCTTGTATCGGTTCAGAGAGATTCATGTCGTGGTGTGGAATAAGTAATTAGGTAACTGCGCATGAAGCTATTGTGTCGTTCTGATCCATTCATGAATTGCGCGCGCTCATGAGTACATACGAGCTTGGATATCGATCAATAGCCGTCGGGATGATTGCGTTGCCATCGCCAATGATCTGCGCACATTTCAGCAAGCTGTTTTTCAGCGCGCCATCCCAGCAATGCTTGCGCAGATTCTGGTGACGCATAACAGCTTGCGACATCGCCGGCACGACGACCTGAGAATCGGACAGGTATCTTTTTGTCGCAGGCGGCTTCGAAGGCCGCCACGGCCTCCAGCACACTGACGCCTCGACCCGTGCCGAGGTTCACGGTAAAACTGTCCGGCTGCTTGAACAATCTATCCAGTGCGGCTATGTGTCCCTGTGCCAGATCCATGACATGGATGTAATCGCGAACCCCGGTTCCATCGGGTGTCGGATAGTCGTTACCGAATATCGTCAGACACTCACGCCGTCCAACAGCTACTTGGGCGATATAGGGCATCAGGTTATTCGGGGTGTCGCGCGGATCTTCTCCGAGCCAACCTGTTTCGTGTGCGCCTGCCGGATTGAAATAGCGCAGTGTGGCGATACGCCATTCGGGATCGGATTGCATCAGGTCTGCCAGGCATTGCTCGATGATGAGTTTGGTGCGGCCATAGGGATTGGTGACGGACAGAGGCGCATCCTCTGTGATCGGTACGCTCTTGGGTTCGCCATACACGGTGGCCGAAGAACTGAAGACCAACTTGCGTACACCGTGCTGATGCAAAGCCCTTAGCAAAGTGATCGTGCCGGCGATGTTGTTATCAAAATAATCCAGCGGCTGATTCACCGAATCGCCCACAGCTTTAAGACCTGCAAAATGAATGACAGCCGATACCTCTTCTCGCTGCAGTAGGCGACAGAGGTTCACATGATCGCGAACATCAATCACCTGAAAGGGCAGATCGGTACCCGTAATGCGGGCGATATGAGACAGCACTCTGGGCGAGCTGTTGGAGAGATTGTCGATACCGATCACACGCCAGCCTGCTTCGAGCAGACAGACGCAAGTATGAGAGCCGATATAGCCAGTCGCGCCGGTAACGAGAACGGATCGTGTCATTCTGTATCAGTACGCAGGCAGTAAGTCGGTTGAAACGACCGGCGGCCAGTCGGTGCTGCTTCTCAATGGCAGGCGTTGCAGAAAGTGATAAAAAACTTCCTTTACTTCGGGATGCTTTAGCGCGAATTCCACTGTGGCCTGCAGATAGCCCTGTTTGGTACCGCAATCATGACGCTTACCTTCGAATTGATAAGACAAGACCGATTCGGAGCGCATCAGCTGGGCGATACCATCGGTTAGCTGCAATTCACCACAAGCGCCGGGCCGGAGGTCGCGCAGGTGACGAAAGATCGAAGGCGTCAGGATATAGCGACCGACGACACCCATGTTTGATGGCGCTTGTTCGGGTTGTGGCTTCTCGACGATACCGTGCAGCTTGAGTATTCGATCAGCCACAGGGGTACCTTCGACGATGCCGTAGGCGTTGCATTGTTCTATCGGTATAGCTTCCACGCCGATGATGCTGCTGCCGTAGTGTGCATGCAGCTCGGTCATTTGCTGCATCACCGGTATTTTTGC
>JAIXYM010000016.1 GCA_027490255.1 Oxalobacteraceae bacterium
ATGATTGGTCTTTTTTTCGGTGCAGCCAACGTCGCACTCACTTATGCATTAATGGCAGGTTCGGTCGTGCGGGTCATGTTGTTATTTTTTCTGCTGCCGGTATGGGGCATTCTTGGCGGCGCGATTTTTCTCAAAGAACGCATCGGTTTGCGTCGGATCGTCGCTGCATCACTCTCCCTGCTGGGTGTCGTCGTAATTTTAGGTGCCGCCGATGCGCTGACCACGCCACTTTCACTCGCAGATCTGCTCGCGCTGATCGCGGGTATGGCCTACGCTGCCGGCGGCATCACTAACCGCAAAGCGCAAACACTCCCGATACTGAGCCGCACCTTGATCAGCTTTGTGGGTTGTGCCTTGATTGCGCTGTTTGCGCTGATGTTTTCTATGCCTGAAGTGCCCGCACTGTCCGCGATTAATTGGATCTGGCTGTGTTTGTTTGCTGGTGTGTGGTTGCTGGGGGCGACTTTACTGACCACGTATGGTGTAACCCATGTACAGGCCAGTCGTGCGGCGGTGTTTCAGGTCGTGGAGTTATTGGTAGCAGTGACCAGCGCGGTGCTGATTGGCGGTGAAGCGCTGAGTGCGCATGAGTATCTGGGGGCGGGGCTGATTGTGGGGGCTGCTCTGCTTGAATCGCTGGAAGCTTCTCAAGATGTGTGATCAATGCCTTTGTCTAGCGAGCGCTAAGTTGGGTTTTGTTTTCGAATTCAGTGGATGAACTACGGAAGACACTGGATCCCGGCTTTCGCCGGGATGACGATGGGAATTTTACGGTCGCCTCAATAACTACCATCATCACCTGCATGTGATGACCGCTGCGTGGGCGTATCGCATGCGATCCGAATTCCCCACTTGCTCCCGGCGAAAGCCGGGATCCAGTGTCTTTGGTTAAAAAACCAGCATGCGCTGATTCCAGAGTGAACACACCAACTACCGAATTCAGCTCAGTTGAGCCACTTTTTCAGCTCCGCCGCTTAACCAACGACTGAAGCGCATCACGCAGCGGGCTGGCATCCAGCGCTTGCGCCAGTTCTGCGAAAGCCTGTACCGCATGGGTGGGTAAGGCTGCCTGGGCGGCGGGTCGGTCGGGCACCCGGTCTTCGCCGGACATCATCTGAACCTTGATCCGTATCCCGTCAACCGGCCAGCCTTTCTCGCGCAGACCGGCCTGCAATTTAGGCAACATTTGACGAATACGCGTGGCCAGTGCCGCATTGGGCACGGCAATGTGCAGCTGGCCCTCGCGCAGTTGCAGTATCCGGCAGGTGGTAAACACGCCCGGCAGGAGGCGATTAGCGTCGGCCTGCAGCGCGGCCATTTTTTCCAGCGTTGGCAGCAAACCCGCCATCACTTCGTCACCCTGCAGGAAGGAACTCGCCTCGCGCGTGCTGGGGAGGTGCCCCGGACGGCGTGCGGGCGTGAAATTCGGGTGGTTTCTGGACATCCGACAACGTTAACACAGGGTGTGGGCGCTGCGTACCGCGCTTGTGAAGCGGCATGACATGAGGCGTCTTCAGAGGGGGGCGCATGCTAGAATCGCGGCTTTGGCCAATCCGGCCTCGCCCTTGGCGATGCGCTGTGAAGCCCGCCTTTTTCCAGTCCCCACATGTCTTTTCTGACCAAAATTTTCGGCAGTCGCAATCAGCGACTGATCAAGAAGCTGCAAAGCACCGTTCGCGAGATCAATGCCCTGGAAGCCTCGCTAGAGCCTTTGTCCGACGAGGCGTTGAAGGCGAAAACACCCGAGCTCAAAGCTCGACTCGCCGCTGGCGCGACCACGGATGAGATTTTGGTCGAAGCTTTTGCCGTATGCCGTGAGGCCAGCAAGCGCGTGCTAAAGATGCGTCACTTTGATGTGCAGCTGATCGGCGGCATGGTGCTTCATCAAGGCAAAATCGCCGAGATGGGTACGGGCGAGGGCAAGACCCTGATGGCGACGCTGCCCGCATACCTGAATGCACTAACAGGCAAGGGCGTGCACATCGTCACGGTCAACGATTACCTCGCCCAGCGTGACGCCGAATGGATGGGCAAGCTGTATGGCTGGCTCGGACTGAGCACCGGCATTAACCTCTCGCAGGCGCCGCATGACGTGAAGCAGGCCGCCTATGCGTCCGATATCACTTACGGCACCAACAATGAATTCGGTTTCGACTACCTGCGCGACAACATGGTCTATTCGACCGGTGATCGCGTGCAGCGCGGTCTCTCGTTTGCGATTGTCGATGAAGTCGATTCGATTCTGATCGATGAAGCGCGTACGCCGCTGATCATCTCGGGTCAGGCCGAAGACCATACCGAGATGTATCGCAAGATGAATGCGCTGCCGCCGTTGCTGACTCTGCAGGTCGGCGAAGAAACACCCGATGGCAAGGGCGTGGTTGAAGTGCCGGGCGATTACACGAAAGATGAAAAAGCCAACACGGTGCTGCTGACCGAAGCCGGCCATGAAAAAGCCGAACAGATACTCGCCACGATGGGACTGTTGCCCGAGGGCGCATCGCTCTACGATCCAGTTCACATCACGCTGATTCATCATTTGTATGCTGCTCTGCGTGCGCATACTTTGTTCCACAAGGATCAGCAGTACGTCGTGCAAAACAATGAAGTCATCATCGTTGATGAGTTCACTGGTCGTCTGATGACAGGTCGTCGCTGGTCGGATGGCTTGCATCAGGCCGTCGAAGCCAAAGAAGGCGTGCGTATTCAAAACGAGAACCAGACGCTGGCCTCGGTCACCTTTCAGAATTATTTCCGCCTGTACGGCAAGCTCGCCGGTATGACCGGTACTGCTGATACAGAAGCGTATGAGTTCCAGGAAATCTACAGTCTTGAGACTGTCGTCATCCCGCCTAATCGTCCGAGCCGGCGTGCCGACCGTCAGGATCAGGTCTTTAAAAATGCGGCCGGTAAATACCGCGCGGTGATTGCCGACATTCGTGATTGCTGTGAACGCGGTCAGCCTGTGCTGGTGGGTACGACATCGATTGAAAATTCCGAGCTCATTTCGGCGATGCTCGACGAAGCCAAGCTGCCGCACAACGTGCTCAACGCGAAACAGCACGCGCGCGAAGCAGAAATCATTGCGCAGGCCGGTCGTCCGAAGATGATTACGATTGCAACCAACATGGCTGGTCGAGGTACCGACATTGTGTTGGGTGGTAATGTCGACAAACAGATTCAACTGATCGAAGCCGATAGCGCGATTTCCGACGCTGACAAGGCATCGCGCTCGCAAACGCTGCGCGACGAATGGCAATCGCTGCATGAGCAGGTAGTCAATGCCGGTGGTTTGCATATCATCGGTACTGAGCGGCATGAGTCGCGTCGTATCGACAATCAGTTGCGTGGTCGTTCCGGTCGTCAGGGTGATCCGGGTTCGTCGCGGTTTTATATGTCGCTGGATGACCCGCTGCTGCGTATCTTTGCGGGTGATCGTGTGCGCTCGGTGATGGAGCGTTTGAAGATGCCGGAAGACGAGCCGATTGAGGCTGGCATCGTCTCGCGCTCGATCGAATCGGCGCAGCGTAAAGTCGAAGCGCGTAACTTTGATATTCGCAAACAGCTGCTCGAGTATGACGATGTGGCTAATGATCAGCGCAAAGTTATTTACAACCAGCGTAACGAGTTGCTCGAAGCGCAGGATATGAGCGAGATCAGTCAGGCGCTGCGTCATGGTGTTTTTACCGATTTGTTCCGCACCTATGTGCCGGCAGAGACCATGGAAGAGCAGTGGGATCTGCAAACGCTCGAGGCTATTCTCGCTGCCGAATGGCAGTTGCATATGCCGCTAGCAGATTTGCTGGCAGCTGAACCGAATCTGACCGATGAAGATCTGCTCGAGCGTCTGCTGCAGGCTGCTGATGCGATTTATCAGTCCAAGGTGGACGTGGTTGAAAAAGAGGCCTTCAGCGGCTTCGAGCGCGGCGTCATGTTGCAGAGCATGGATACGCAATGGCGCGAACACCTCGCTGCACTTGATCACCTGCGTCAGGGCATACATCTGCGCGGCTATGCACAGAAAAATCCCAAGCAGGAATACAAGCGTGAAGCTTTTCAGTTGTTCGGCCAGATGCTTGATCTGATTCGCAACGATGTAGTGCGTCTGATCCTGACAGTGCAGATACAGTCACAGGAAGAAATCGTGGCTGCCGAAGAAAAAATGACGCATCCGCAACTCGAGAATCTGAATTACCAGCACGCTGATTTCAATCCCGATCTCGCGCCAGAGGAATTACTCGCACCAACCGCCAGTAGTGAGCCGCGCGCGCAGATGCCGATGACGAATGCGATGCCCAAGGTGGGACGTAATGATCCTTGTCCTTGTGGGAGCGGGAAGAAATATAAGCAGTGTCATGGGAAATTGGCTTGAGTTTGGGGTGCGCTGCTGGTCGAAATCGTATGCTGTAACGACGCTGGATCCCGGCTTTCGCCGGGAGCGAGTGGGGAATTCTGATCGCATGCGAACCGCCCACGCAGCGGTCATCGCATGCAGGCGATGACGATTTTGAGATCAACAGCTCTTCAAATGTAGTCTTGGCGCAGGTCGGGATCTTGCAAAAGCTGTCGCAGCCTAAACTGTCATCCCGGCGAAGGCCGGGATCCAGTGTCTTTGGATTTTGGCTCTGGGTTTCCCCCCAAATAAATAGTCACTTACACCGAACGTAAACTCATGGCCGTCAACTTCCCCCTCCCCACACCCTTCAAACTCAAACCCGTCCCCGGCATTCAACTGGGCTACGCGGAAGCAGGCATCAAGAAGCCGAACCGCAAGGACCTGCTGGTGCTGAAGCTCGCGCCCACCGCGACCGTCGCGGGCGTGTTTACGACTAACCGTTTTTGCGCAGCACCCGTGCAGCTCTCAAAAGCGCATCTTGCGCAGGCGGCAAGTTCTGGTAAGCCGATCGCTGCGCTGGTGATAAACACCGGAAATGCAAACGCTGGCACCGGCGAGGCAGGTATGGCGAATGCACAGGCGACCTGTGATGCGCTGGCCAAGCTATTGGGCTGCGATGCATCGCAAGTGCTGCCATTCTCGACCGGTGTCATTCTCGAGCCGCTGCCAGTCGATAAGCTGGTGGCAGGTCTGCCGCTTGCCATCGCGAATCTCACCGAGAACAATTGGTTCAGCGCTGCGCAATCCATCATGACCACTGATACGCTGCCGAAAGCAGCATCGCGCACGATAACCATCGCGGGTAAGAAGGTCACGTTGACGGGTATATCCAAAGGCGCGGGCATGATTCGCCCGAACATGGCGACGATGCTCGGTTTCGTCGCTTGTGATGCGAAGGTGCCGCAGGCGCTGTTGGACAAGATGGTGAAAGAGGCGGCCGATGCGTCATTCAACTGCATCACGATTGATGGCGATACATCGACTAATGATTCTTTCATGCTGATTGCCACCGGTGCTGGTGAGTTGGAAGTGAGCAGTGCCGACTCGGATGAATATCAGGCATTGGCTGCTGCGGTGACTTGGTTATCACAGGAGTTGGCGCAATTGATCGTGCGTGATGGCGAGGGCGCGACGAAATTCATCACCATCAGTATTGAGCAGGGTCGCGATGCTGAAGAGTGCCGCAAGATTGCGTATGCGATCGCGCATTCGCCGCTGGTGAAGACGGCGTTTTTTGCATCTGACCCGAATTTAGGTCGCATACTCGCAGCGATTGGTTATGCTGGCGTGGCGGATCTGGATGTAAGCAAGATTGATTTGTATCTGGATGATGTCTGGGTGGCGAAGCAAGGAGGGCGTAATCCAGATTACCGCGAAGAAGACGGGAAGCGGGTGATGCAGCAAAGCGAGATTGGTGTGCGCGTGATGCTGGCGCGTGGTGATGCACGGGCTCAGGTGTGGACCTGCGATTTGTCGCACGAGTATGTGTCGATTAATGCGGATTATCGATCTTGATATCTGATGGTGGGAGGTAAAGCCGCTGGATACTGGCCCGATCCTGGGGCCGTCAGTCAAGACTTTAAGCTGCGTGTGTGCAACGAAAGACAC
Organism: Oxalobacteraceae bacterium; assembly: GCA_027490255.1. Lineage (GTDB taxonomy): Bacteria > Pseudomonadota > Gammaproteobacteria > Burkholderiales > Burkholderiaceae_D > Pernthalerella. Next base: position 6,005 of record JAIXYM010000016.1, read on the forward strand.
TGGATCCCGGCATGCGCCGGGAGCGAGTGGGGAATTTGGATCGCATGTGATCCGCCCACGCAGCGGTCATCACATGCAGGTGATGACAGTTTTTTTGACGGATAGCTTTTCAATCGTCATCCCAGCGTAGGGTGAAGCGGGTGTTTCAGACCGCTTGCGGCCTGCCCACGCATCGGTCATTAAATGCAAGTGGTGACATTTTTTTTGACCGATAGCCTTTCAATCGTCATCCCGGCGCAGGCCGGGATCCAGTGTCTTTGGTTCGTCTTACTCGCAGCCCTATCTTCAGGTGCATAGACCCATTTACAAAAAATAAAAATGAAAGAACTAGAACAATTCCTCGCTAACGCCGAACGCGTACTGGCTCGCGTCGAAGCCCTGCTGCCGGCAGCCCCTGCATCCGTTGACTGGACAGCCGCCACAGCATTCCGCTGGCGAGTCGGTCGTGATGGTCGCGGCAGTCTTCAGCCTGTGCTGCATCCGTCACGCATCAGCCTCGATGACCTGCATAACATCGCCCCGCAAAAAGAACAGATCGAACAAAACACGCGTCAATTTATCGAGGGCCGACCTGCCAATAATGTGCTGCTGACCGGGGCGCGTGGTACGGGCAAGTCATCGCTGATAAAGGCGTGTCTGGCGCAGTTTGCTGATCAGGGATTACGACTGATTGAAGTCGATAAAGACCATCTGGTGGATTTGCCCGATATCGTGGATATGGTGGCGCAGCGGCCTGAGCGCTTCATTATCTTTTGTGATGACTTGTCGTTTGAAGAGGGCGAGGGTGGTTATAAGGCGCTCAAGGTGGCGCTGGATGGCAGCATCTCCGCGCAATCAGACAATGTGCTGATCTATGCGACATCCAACCGCCGGCATCTGCTGCCCGAGCGCATGTCGGATAACGAAGGCTATAAACACGTCGATGACGGCGATTTGCATCCCGGTGAAACTGTCGAAGAAAAAATTTCGCTCTCCGAGCGTTTTGGTTTGTGGCTTTCGTTCTATCCCTTCCGTCAGGATGATTACTTGGACATCGTCCGCCACTGGCTGAAGCATTTCGGTATTGATGCCTCCCAGTTTGCGGCTGCTGAACCTGAAGCGCTGCGCTGGGCATTGCAGCGCGGTTCACGCTCCGGTCGTATTGCGTGGCAGTTCGCGCGCGACTGGGCCGGTAAGCACGCGCGCTGATCAGGTGGCTGCTTCTCCTATTGATGTCGCGGTCGGCATTCTGATGCAGGCCAATGGCGATGTGTTGTTGGCGTGTCGTCCTGAAGGCAAACCGTACGCAGGTTATTGGGAATTCCCCGGCGGTAAAGTTGAGCCGGGTGAGTCCGTGCTGGCGGCGTTGAAGCGGGAATTCGCTGAAGAGATTGATGTGCAGATCGAGACAGCCGAGCCTTGGTGCTGTGTCGAGCATGTGTATCCCCATGCGCATGTGAGGCTGCATTTTTTTATCAGTCGCGAGTGGCACGGCGAGCCGCGCTCGCTGGAGGGGCAGGCGCTTGCGTGGCAGGGGGTGGCGTTTGCAGTGGAGCCGATATTGCCGGCGACGGTGCCGTTGTTGGAGTGGCTGGACAGGCTTAGGTTTGGTGGGTGAGTTTGCGGCTTGACCGCGGGGTGATGGTTTTGTGTACGAAGGTGGGTGAAGAATCTAACGCCACTGGATCCCGGCCTGCGCCGGGATGACAGTTTGGGGGGTAGCTGGCTTTTCAATCGTCATCAACCGCATGTGATGACTCCTGCGTGGGCGGATCGCATGCGATCTGAAACCCCCGCTCCGCCCTGCGCCGGGCTGACATTTGAAAAGCTATCAGACCTCAAATGCGTCATCCCGGCGCAGGCCGGGATCCAGCGTCGTTCGTCACTCTGTCGCGATGTTCGATGCATCCCCGAGCACTAGAAAACCCACCTCAACCCTGCGCCTTATCCTCATCCTCCACCGGCATAGCCCCGGGGATCACATACTTCTCCTCAGCCCAAGCGCCTAGATCAATTTGCCTGCAACGCTCACAACAAAACGGTCGGTATTTACTGGCCTCGGCCCATTCGACTTTTTTGCCGCAGGTGGGGCAATCGACAACGGTGGCCATGATGCGGACGGATCAGAAATTACAGAGGGTGAGTTCGAAGGGCACATCGCCTTCATGTGCTTTGGGCTTCATGTCGCCGCCTTGGCTGGTGAAGCGTATCCACAGCACATATTTGTTGGCGGAGATTTCGGGAATTGCACCGAGTTTCTCATCGATGACGACGCGCAGCATTTGATAGGTGCGTCCCTGCAGCATTTGCTGGAAGCTGCCGGCGGCGGCGATGATGTGGGTGGTACGTCCGGACTCTCGGAGCAGACGCAGAACGATGGTGATGGCCGAGAACAGCGGTTCAAGTGGCGCGAACCAGCCGGTGATGTCGGCGCGACGCTGCTCGGTCGATTGCTGCTGCCATGCATGGTACGAAGGCAGATCGAATTCGCAGGCGCCACCGGGAATGATGGTGCGGCCGCGTATGCTCATTAGCCATTCATTCTCGCGGATATGCTGGCCGGTTTTGCCTTGCAGACCAATCAGCGCGCTGCTGGTGCGCTCGATGTCGGAAAGCACCTGATCAAGACGGGAGACTTCGACATTGGGGTTGGTTTTGAAGCCCAGCAGGGTCTGCTTTTGTCGTTCTAATTCTTGCAACAGATCGGATTTGAGGTCAGCGCGGCCCGTGACCTCGAGCATTTCATAGATCGTGGCTAGTGCGACATGATGCTGGAGCGGATGATCCTGCTGAACGAAAAACCGGAATTTCTCGTAGAGGTCTTCCAGCCGCAACATGGTGCGAATACGCTCATTGAATGGGTATTCGTAAACGATCAAAGCAGCGTTCCTCGGAGTTGGGCAGAAAAGAATGTGTGTGATTCTGACCGAAGCCACCGGAAATTACAAACTTCTGAGCGGAATTGATCGCTATTTTTTTGCGGCGAGTCTCTGGTAGCGCTCGTGCAAGCGCAGAACGGCATCCGTCACGTTGGCAAGAGCGCCGTCGTTGACGATCACATCGTCTGCAATCGCCAGACGCGCTGCACGCGTGGCCTGAGTATTCATGATCGACTGTACTGCTTCGGCAGAGAGTTGGTTGCGCTGCATCACGCGCGACAACTGTAGGGATTCCGGGCAATCGACGACCAGCACCCTGTCCACCCGGTTTTTCCATTGGCCGGACTCAGTCAGTAGCGGCACGACAAACATCAGGTAATCGCCCGTTGCTGACGCCGCCTGCGCTCGGGTCTGCGTGGCAATCATGGGATGGAGAATGGATTCGAGCTGCTTGCGCGCGCTGGGATCAGAAAACACATGGGTCCGCATGGCCGCGCGATCCAGTGCGCCTTCTGATGTCAAAAAACTATCGCCAAAGGTCTCGCGTATCGCCGGCATCGCTGCGCCCCCGACGCCGGTAAGCTGATGAGCGATCAGGTCGGTGTCGATCACGGCGGCGCCGAGCTTCGCGAATTGATCCGCGACCAGCGACTTGCCGCTGCCGATGCCGCCGGTCAGGCCGACAGAGAATTGATTAAAAGTCTTGGATGGTTTCATTATTGCTTTAATTTACTTCGTGTTTTCATTGTCGAATTCGTTGGGTAGACAATGAACGACACTGGATCCCGGCCTCCGCCGGGATGACGGTGGGGATTTTACGTCCGCCTCAACAACGACTGTCATCACCTGCATGTGATGACCGCTGCGTGGGCGGATCGCATGCGATCCAAATTCCCCACTCGCTCCCGGCGGATGCCGGGATCCAGTGTCTTTGCTTTACCGTTGCGCCGCCACCCTCATCGTAACCCCAACCCCTGCCCCAACCAGAGCTGCACCAGCGCATCGCCATAAAACAGCGCAATCAGGCCGGCGACCGCTAGGAAAGGCCCGAAGGGAATGGGCTTGTCGCGCTGATGTCCGCGCAGCACGATCATTGCAATCCCCACTAGCGCACCCACGGCAGAGGACAGCAGCACAATAAACGGCAGCATCATCCAGCCCAGCCAGGCGCCGAGCGCGGCCAGCAGCTTGAAGTCGCCGTAACCGATACCTTCTTTGCCGGTGACGAAACGAAATAGCCAATATACCGACCAGAGCGAAAGATAACCTGCAGCCGCGCCGATCACCGCGTCCGACAAGGGCACGAAGCCGCCGCTTAGATTGACCAGCAACCCCAGCCAGACCAGTGGCAGGGTCAGATCGTCTGGCAGCATTTGCGTGTCAATATCGATGAAGGTCAGCGCGATCAGCCACCACACCAACAGCAGCGCGGCGAAGCCTTTCAGCTCGCTACCCAGCTGCCACACCACCAGCGCCGAGAGCAGCGCGGTGATGATTTCCACCGACGGATAGCGCCGCGAAATCGGTGCGCGGCAATAGCGACAGCGCCCTTTGAGCCAGACGTAGCTGAAGACCGGAATATTATCTAACGCCGAGAGTTGGTGTCCGCAAGAAGGGCAAGCTGAGCGCGGTGCGATCAGGTTGTAGCGACTGGTGTGCGGTGCTGGCTCATCGTTTTCGAGGGCGATGAAGTTTTCTGTTTCGCGTTGCATCATCACCGGCAGCCTGTGTATCGCTACATTCAGAAAGCTACCAATCACCAGACCGATCACGGCCCAGGCCAACGTGGCAGGCAAATAGCCCGGCGCAGCTATCAGCCACTGTGGCAGCGAGTCCGATAGCGCGAGTGGCAATGCAGAAGGCAGCATAGAAGACAATGAAGACGACAACGAAGGCGACAACGCAGACGACAGCGTCGGCGACATCGCATCATGCACGGTCAGCAATGTATTCGCCATCAGACCACCGAACCCAATTTGAAAATCGGTAAATACATGGCGATCACCAGCCCTCCAATCAGTCCGCCGAGGAACACCATGATCACCGGCTCCATCAACGACGCCAACGATTCGACAGAGGCATCGACTTCATCTTCAAAAAACTCGGCGACCTTGCGTAGCATCTGATCGAGTGCGCCGGATTCCTCGCCGATTGCAACCATTTGCGTCACCATCGATGGAAACACCTGCGTCTGCTGCATCGCCATTGTCAGACTGGTGCCGCTGCGCACCGCAGAACTGATGCGCTGCGTTGCTTCGAGATACACCGCATTGCCCGATGCGCCACCCACAGAATCAAGCGATTCTACCAAGGGCACGCCTGCCGCGAACATGGTTGATAGTGTACGCGTCCAGCGCGCAATCACGGCTTTGCGCACCACATCACCAAACACCGGCAAGCGCAGCAGCCAGCGATCCGTGGTGGCCTGCAGTGCCGGCGAGCTTTTCCATGCGCGAATGAAGAGCGCGCCTCCAATCGCGATACTGCCAAATAGCAGATACCAGTACTCAACGAAGCGATCTGACATCCAGATAACCATCAGCGTAGGGAGAGGTAATTCGGCACCAAAACTTTCGAATACGCTTTTGAATGAAGGCACGACCCAGATCATGATGACCGAGGTTACGATGAAAGCCACCGCCAGCACGGCCAACGGATAAAACATTGCGCCGCGTATTTTGCTTTTGATGGCGAGGGTTTTTTCTTTGTAGGTGGCCAGCCTCGCAAGCAATTCTTCCAGAATGCCTGCCTGCTCGCCGGCATTCACGAGATTGCAGAACAGCGCATCAAAATACTGCGGATAACGACGAAACGCCTGCGCGAGACTGGTGCCGGTTTCGACATCGCCACGTATATCGAGTAGCAAGCGCGATACCGAAGCATTTGCGTGGCCGCGCGCGACGATATCGAAGGACTGCAGCAAAGGCACACCGGCTTTTATCATGGTCGCCAGCTGGCGAGTAAAGAAGCAGATATCTTTTTCGCTGATACGTTTTGTGCGGGCTAGTTTTTTCTTTTTGATGCTCGTAGTCAGAACACCCTGGCGGCGCAAATTCGCGCTCGCACTTGCGGCACTTGCTGCCCGCAACTCGCCTTGCACGACACGGCCGGACTTGTCCTTTCCCTCCCAGACGAAGACGGATTCGTTGTTGGCGGTTTTGCTGGTGCGGGAAGGGCTGGCAGTGGTCATGGGAGGGGCCTTCTTTTGTGGACGAATTTGAGATGTGGGTTTTCTTGTGTTTGATGTTTATGGGTTAAGACAATGGGCTGCTGGTGTTCGACGAACGCCGCTGGATCCCGGCTTTCGCCGGGATGACGTTTTATGAGCTGTTTGGTCATAAAATGGCCATGCCGTCCACCGTCCCAGCAAAAGCCAGAGCGAAGCCGGTACCAATAAGCCTTCGCATCGGCATTACGTTCTTCTAGCTAACTAAACTTAAATCGTCATCCCAGCGAAAGCTGGGACCCATCTACCTTCGAACTGGTAAAGCGGTGCTGTAGCCAACCACCCTTAAAACGTCATCACCTGCATGTAATGACTGCTGCGTGCGTGGATCGCATGCGATCCGAATTCCCCACTCGCTCCCAGCGAAAGGGTGTAGCGGGGGTTTCAGACCGCACGCGGTCTGCACGCGGACCGGTAATGGCGTACTCGCCATTACGCGCCCTGCAAGGGGGGATCCAGTGTCTTTCGTAGTGCACCACCCAACTCCGAAAAAAATAAATCCAACCTAATGATTAGTACATCCCAAAATCTCATCTAAACTCGTCAGCCCCTGCTTCACTTTCACTAGACCTGATTTGCGTAAACTCTTGATGCCATCGCGCTGCGCCTGCGCTTCGATTTCCATCGCGCTGCCATGCGCCAGAATGATTTTTTCCATCGCCTCCGTGATCGGCATCACCTGATACACACCCACCCGGCCTTTGTAACCACTCTGGCTGCAGCGCTCGCAACCACCGGGCTGATAAGCAGTCCAGTCACCAAGATCATCTTCGGAAAATCCCGCGCTAATCAGTGTGTCAGTGTCGTAGTCCACCGGCTGCTTGCAGCTGCACAAACGCCGTGCGAGTCGCTGCGCAGTAATCATGTTGACGGCCGAAGCGATGTTGAAAGGTGCGACGCCCATATTTAGCAAACGCGTCAGCGTGGATGGCGCATCATTGGTGTGCAGCGTGGAGAAGACCATGTGACCGGTTTGCGCAGCCTTGATGGCGATGTCTGCCGTTTCAAGATCGCGAATCTCACCTACCATGATGATGTCTGGGTCTTGTCGCAAAAAGGCTTTTAGTGCGACCGGAAATGTCAGCCCTGCACGGTCATTGATGTTGACCTGATTGATGCCCGGTAGATTGATTTCCGCAGGGTCTTCTGCCGTAGCGATGTTGATGCCGGGTTTGTTGAGTAAATTCAGGCAGGTATACAGCGAGACGGTTTTGCCTGAACCCGTGGGACCAGTGACCAGCACCATACCGTAGGGTCGCTGAATCGCCTCGAGCAGCAATGCTTTTTGGTCAGGGTCGTAGCCGAGCGCATCAATACCCAGCTGCGCCTGACTTCCATCCAGAATTCGCATGACGATTTTTTCGCCAAACAACGTGGGCAGGGTCGATACCCGGAAATCAATGCTGCGCGTGGTTGAGACGGAAAGCTTCATCCGCCCATCCTGCGGCACACGTTTTTCGGAAATATCTAGACGCGAAATCACCTTGATGCGCGAGGCGAGCTTTTCTTTGATGGCGAGCGGTGGTTGGGCGATTTCACGCAATATGCCATCGACCCGAAAACGGATCCGATAAAACTTTTCAAATGGTTCGAAATGCAAATCTGACGCGCCCATGTTGATCGCGTCAGTCAGAATTTTTTGCAGAAACCGCACCACGGGTGCGTCATCGATTTCGTTGGAACTAGTGTCGCTAGCGTTACTGGGTGATTCATCAATGAGCGCAATGTTTTCCAGATCATCGCCGATCATGTCGGAGAGATTTTGCTCCGCACTTTGCGACAGTCGGGCAATCAGTTCCAGTAACTGCGGCTGAGCTACGATCACCGGATCCACCGACAAGCCCGTCTGAAACTTCACTTGATCCAGCGCCTGCGTTTGCGTCGGGTCGGCGATGGCGACACACACCTTGTTGCTGCGCTTGGCCAGCACCACCAC